>NZ_JAAXYC010000016.1 GCF_018619185.1 Streptomyces sp. McG3
CCGAAGGCCGGTGCGGGCTGCGGGGCTGCGGGCGGCGCGCCGAAGGCGGGGGGCGCCGTGGCCTGGGCCGGCGGGGCAAATCCCGGAGCGGCGGCCGGTGCGGCGGCGGGCGGCGCCTCTTCCTCGGCGACCTCGCCCCCGAAGTTCTTCAGGAGCGCGTCGAGACCGCCGTCGAATCCCTGGCCGACGGCGGCGAAACGCCAGACGTCCTTCAGGTAGAAGTCACCGAGCATCACGGCGCGCTCGGTGGTGAACTCCGATCCGGTGAAGGCGTACCTCACCACTTCCTCGCCGCCCGCGACGATCCGGATGTATCCCGGACCGATCTGGGACATCTGCCCGGAACCGTCGAGCGCCGCGGTGAAGGAGAGCTTCTGGATGGCTGCCGGAATGCGGTCGAGCGTGACGCGGAAGGACTCGGTGTCACCGGACTGCGCGCCGAGGAGCTGGATGGACTCCTCGGGCGATTTCGGCTGATTGAAGAAGATGAAGTACCGGTCGTCGGAGAGCTGCTCATGGGCGTCGAGGCCGAAGCAGCTGATGTCGAAGGTCAGCCCCGGGGCCGCGATCTGCACGCCTACGTACAGATCCGTCCCTGGCGTGAGATCACTGATCTTGGCCTTGTGGCCGCGTTGGAATTCCCTGGCCATGCGTAACGACCGTCCCCCATCCCGAAGGTAAATGCGTCGCGTCAGGCTAACCGCAAACGACGACATCCGACCAAGCCGGTACACACCCGGTACAGAATCGGCGAACGCGACCGGCCCCGGTCACTCCTCGCGGGCGGCGGGCAGGTGGGGCAGTCGGCCGGCCGCCACGACGCCCTCCAGATACCCCCGGGCGCGCTCGGTGCGCGGGTACGCCTCCAGCAGCCGCCAGAAGCCGGGACCGTGTCCGGGAACGAGCAGATGTGCCAGCTCGTGGAGGAGTACGTAGTCGACCACGTACTCCGGCATGCCCTGCAGCCGGTGCGAGAGCCTGATGCTTCCCTCGGCAGGGGTGCACGAGCCCCAGCGGGTGTTCTGGTTGGTCACCCAGCGCACCGAGACGGGCCTGGCGCGACCGTCGAAGTACTGGGCGGACAGCCGCCCGGCACGCTCGACGAGTTCGGTGTCGCCCAGGACGCGCCGGTTCTCCTGGGCGGCGAGCTTGGCCAGCATCACGCCCACCCAGCGCCGCTCCTCCGCCTCCGACATCCGGGCGGGGATGAGCACGATCGTGCGGTCGCCCTCGCGGTACGCGGAGACCGATTTCCTGCGCCGGGTGCTCCTGCGGACCTCGACCGCGCTCGTCGCCGAAGCGCGGGCCGGATGGGCTGCCGCGCTGCGCTGATGGCTTCCGGCGCCGGGCGCGGGGGTCTCACCGGCGAAGCCGGACGACGGGTCGGCGGGCACGCCACGACGTTACCCGCTGTCCGTGGGGGAAGTCCCGCCCCCGGGAACGGTTCGCGGCGATCCGCACCACGGCACGCACCGCAGGTGCGATCAGATGCTCGAAGGACCAAAGGATTGAACGACTGACGACCTGTGCCTGTGGACAACTCCGGGCACGGCTCGGCGCGGGCCCGCATTCTGGCGGAGGTCCCGCGGAAAGACCCGTGGATCAACCGGTCTGCGGGCACAGCTGTGCCCGCGACACCGCTCGGGGGAGAAATCATGTATCCGATGCTGAAGCCCGCACTGCGCCGCGCCTGGCGCGGACGGAACACCGTGCAATTCGGTGTGACACCCGCACATGCCGTGACGCTCGGACCGGTGGACCTCGCCACGGGGAGCTTTCTGGAACTGCTCGACGGCACGCGAGGACTTCCGCTGCTGCACGAGGAGGCCCGCGCTCTGGACCTGTCGGAACGTCATGTGGACACCTTGTTGTCGCGGTTGGCGGAGGCCGGGCTCCTGGACGACCCGAGGTCGGCCGGTCCGGGAGCCGATGTCCTGTGCCGTCGCGCCGAGGTGATGGACCGCCAGCGTCCCGATGTGGCCTCCCTGTCGGTGGTCCGTCCCGAGCCGGGCGGCGGCACGCGCCGGATGGCGGCCCGGCGGGCGATGCGGGTCCAGGTCCGGGGAGCGGGCCGGGTCGGGGCGTCCATCGCCTCGGTGCTGTCGGGCGCCGGTGTGGGGCACGTGGAAGTGCTCGACGGGGGCCGGGCCGAGCACTGGGACGTGGCGCCCGGCGGGCTCCCCCCGGCATCCGTGGGGGAACGGCGCGATGTGGCGGCCCGCCGGCTCGTCCGCCGGTGCGCTCCCGGGCCCGCTCCCCGGCCGGCGAGGACGGACGGAGCGGCGGCCGGCCTGCCGGGGAGCGCCGGGCAGCCCGGTCTGTCCCTGATCGTCGTCGCTCCCCGGGACGGGCTCGCGGTGTACGCGCCCGTCGCGGACACGGCCGGTCCCTGGATCGCGTCGGGCACTCCCCATCTCTATGCGGGAGTGATCGAGGCCACCGGCGTGGTCGGGCCTCTCGTCCTGCCCGGGGGCACCGGCTGTGCGGGCTGCCTGGAACTGCACCGCGCGGACCGGGATCCGCAGTGGCCCCGGATGCTGGCGCAGTGGCGTTCCGGGCGGCGGGGGGCGGTGCCCGCCTGCGATCTGGGGCTCGCGACGGCGGTCGCCGGTCTCGCCGCGGCACATGCCCTGGCCTTTCTGGACGGTGACCTCCCTTCCTGTACCGGAGCTCGCTGGGAGGCCGCTCTGCCCTTGCTGGACTGGCGTTCCGAGCCGATCGGCCCGCATGCGGACTGCTCCTGCGGGGCGGCTGGGGGCGCTATGGGGGAACGGCCCTCCGGTGCTCTTCCGGCGCAGGACACAATGGCGGGGTGACCGCCGTCGCCGGAGCGACACGGGAGGCGCGAGCGGCACGGCAGTCTGGGAACTGGAGGGGCACATGTCTGATCTTCCCCGGAAGGCGGTTACGCGTACGGCCAAGCTGGCCGCGCTTCCGCTCGGCTTCGCCGGCCGTGCCACATGGGGTCTGGGCAAGCGGATCGGCGGGAAGTCGGCCGAGCTGGTCGCCCGTGAGGTGCAGCAGCGCACGGCGGACCAGCTGTTCAAGACCCTGGGCGAGCTGAAGGGCGGGGCCATGAAGCTGGGCCAGGCCCTCTCCGTCTTCGAGTCGGCCCTGCCCGAGGAGATCGCCGGCCCCTATCGGGCCGCGCTGACCAAGCTCCAGGAGGCCGCGCCGCCACTGCCCGCGCGCACGGTCCACGGGGTTCTCGCGGAACGGATCGGGGAGGACTGGCGGGAGTATTTCCTGGAGTTCGAGGACACGCCGGCGGCTGCCGCCTCGATCGGGCAGGTGCACCGGGCGGTGTGGCACGACGGCCGCGAGGTCGCGGTGAAGGTGCAGTATCCCGGGGCGGGCGAGGCGTTGCTCTCCGACCTCGCCCAGCTCAGCCGCTTCGCCCGGCTGCTCGGCCCGCTGGTCCCGGGGATGGACATCAAGCCGCTGATCAAGGAGTTGCGGGACCGGGTTTCGGAGGAACTGGACTACGAGCTGGAGGCCCGGGCGCAGCAGGAGCACGCGGCGGAGTTCGAGGACGACCCGGATGTGGTGATCCCCCAGGTGGTGCACCAGTCCGACCAGGTGCTGGTGACGGAGTGGATCGACGGGATCCCGCTGTCCGAGGTCATCGCGGAGGGGACGGCGGAGCAGCGCGACCGTGCGGGACAGTTGCTGGCCCGCTTCCTCTTCTCCGGTCCGGCACGCACCGGCCTGCTGCACGCCGACCCGCATCCGGGCAACTTCCGGCTGATGCCCCCGGCGGCGGAGAACGCGGAGCACACGGAGGACGGGGGGCTCCCGGAGGAGGACGGCGGTCCGATGGGGTCCTGGCGGCTGGGGGTGCTGGACTTCGGCACGGTCGACCGGCTGCCGGGCGGGCTGCCGCGGAACATCGGCGACTCCCTGCGGCTGACGCTGGAGGGCGACGCGGCGGGGGTGTACGGGCTGCTGCGCGAGGAGGGCTTCGTGAAGGAGTCGATCGACCTGGACCCGGAGGCGGTGCTCGACTACCTGCTCCCGATCATCGAGCCCACGCGGGTGGAGGAGTTCACCTTCAGCCGGGGCTGGATCCGCGAACAGGCGGCCCGGATAGCCGATCCGCGCTCCCCCGCCCATCAGCTCGGCCGGCAGCTGAATCTCCCGCCGTCCTACGTCCTCATACACCGGGTGACGCTCAGCACGATCGGGGTGCTGTGCCAGCTGGGCGCGACGGTCCGGCTGCGCGACGAGCTCGAGGCGTGGCTGCCGGGGTTCCTGGCGGAGGACGCCGGTGACACCGAGGTGGAGGGGACGGAGTACGCCGAGGAGGAGGGCGAGCAGGAAGGGGAGCCCGTCCAGGCGTAAGGGAGGCCGAGGGGACCTCGCTCACCACCAGAGTGAGTCGAGGCGGCTCTCGATCGCGCGGATGTGGAGGCGGGCGCAGCCCTCGCAGAAGAGGAGGCGGCGTCCGTCCTCGACGGAACAGAGCCAGGTCGGAGGGGCTGTGTCGCCCTCGGCGACGGTGCCGCAGCGGGCGCACACCACGCCGTGCCCGGCGGGTCGTTCGGGGGGATGGGTCTCCTCGTCCACCTCCTGACGATATCCCCGTGACCGGATGGGCGACGGTACAACGCACCGCGGGGCCGTCCGTGTCCGGACGGCCCCGCGGTGAGGTGATGGGTGCACGCGGGTGCACGGTCAGTGCATGACCGCCATGGCCAGCGCGCGGCGGGCGCGCAGCGAGGCGCGCTCCGCCCGGCGCTGCATCCGGCGGGCGGCGATCAGGCGGGCCGACTGGCGGTCCTCCTGGGCCTCCCGCAGGCGGTCGCGCATATGCGCACGCGCCATGGCTTCTGGGATGAGTTGCATTTCGCGGGTCCTGTTCTGACGCGAGTCGTTCGCGCCGATGATGGTGACGTCGGGGGTGGCGGAGCCGACGGGCTCCTTCGTGGGGGTGATCATCGGTGCCTGATTCCGGGGGTCATGGGTCTGGGGACGGTCGATCGTTCCGAGGCGGAACCTGCGTGTGGGGGCGGGGACCCCACAGGTCGCGGTCACGCTGCGACCGGGTTCTTGCGCGGACGGCCACGCGGACGCTTGCGGGCCACGACGACGCCTTGGACGAAGAGCTCACCGCCCCAGACACCCCACGGCTCGCGGCGGTCCTTCGCCCCGGCGAGGCAGGCCTCGACGAGCGGGCAGGTGCGGCAGAGGGACTTGGCGTACTCGACGTCGGCCGGCGACTCGGCGAAGAAGACCTCCGGGTCGTAGGAACGGCAGGGGACGGGTACGCCGAGGTTCTCGATGGCGTCGTCGAGCGCGGTGAGCGTGGTGAGCGGGGTCAAGGCGGAGTCCTCCGTGGAGCCGGGCGGCGAGATCGGGGTGGAAAGCGGTACTGACGGGGCGTGCGTTTCGATGTGCACGGTGGGTGGTGTCCTCGTCTGGTCGTGCCGGCCTGTGGGCCGGTTGGCGGCTGCTGGTACCAGGTCCTGCTTGTCCCGAGGCTCCTTCGCTCCGTCCTGTCCGTTCGGACAAAACAAAAGGGCCGCGGATCCCGAGTGGGGTTCCGCGGCCCTGAAGGCGCCGGCCTGATGCTGGATCAGGCTGGATCGCTCCAGGGTTCAGGCCCACGGAAGGCCCACATCGTGTGGTGGTGCTGCGTCTGCTTCTCGGCTCCGGCACCGGCTGCCGCAAAGGCATAGGCCTGAGCCTGTGCTGCCTTCGCTACTGCTGCCGCCGGTGCCTCGATCGGTCGCTCATTACGCTCCCGCGTCACGGGGAGGCTCACCAGGGACAGCGGACGGGCGGCGGAGATGCCGGACAGACCGGTGGCGCGAAGCGAGGCAACCGAGGAGCGGGTGAGGCCGAGCGAGCAGGCGGAGACGACCGAGAGATCGGTCATTTTCTGGGTTTCGATGATGCTGATCACTTCAATCGCCTCCTCTCGGCGTCTCAGGGGGACCGGCCGGGACCGGTCCTGCGTATTCGGATAAGTACAGCACGGAATCAGGGCTTCAGAGAAGTCGCTGTTCCCGTGGTTAAGAACCTATGGTGACGACTGGGGCAGGCGCAAACTATTTTCTGGACGAGTTTTCATCAGGTCTCGTCCGCGCCCTCCTCGGGCTCACCATCAATCGCCTCACCTGCGCAGATGGCCAGAACATCGGTGCCGAAGCGGCTCAACTTCCGGTTGCCGACGCCGGCGATGACGACCAGCTCGCCCTCGGTGGACGGCACGGCCTCGGCGATCGCCATGAGCGTCTTCTCGGTGAACACGCAGAAGTCCGGCTGCCCCAGCAGGGCCGCCTGGGCCGCGCGCCAGTCGTACAGCCGCCCGTACAGCGCCTCGTCCATGTCCGAGGGGCACTCCTCGCAGCGCATCAGCTTCATCTCACCCGCGTCGGTGAGCGTGCGTCCGCAGACCCGGCAGCGCACCGGGCTCCTGGGCTTGCGCTCGACGGCCGGGGTCCGCTCGACGGCGGCCCGGCCGGATCCCCGGTCGATCCCGCCGCCACCGCCGACGCCGCCCCGCGTGCCGGCCCCCGCCGAGCCCGGCCGCAGCCCGTTCAGGAAGCGGGTCGGCCGCCGGCTCGCCCGGCCGCCCGGTGACCGGGACAGCGCCCAGGAGAGCGAGAGGTGGACGCGGGCGCGGGTGATTCCGACGTACATCAGGCGCCGCTCCTCCTCGACCTGCTCGTCGGTCTTGGCGTAGGCGATCGGCATCATGCCCTCGGTGAGGCCGACCAGGAACACGGCGTCCCATTCCAGGCCCTTCGCCGAGTGCAGCGAGGCCAGGGTCACCCCCTGGACCGTCGGGGCGTGCTGGGCGGCCGCCCGCTCGTCCAGCTCACGCACCAGGTCGGTCAGGGTCGCCCCCGGTTTCGCCGTCTCGAAGTCCTCCGCGAGGCGCACCAGCGCGGCCAGCGACTCCCAGCGGTCCCGCACGGCTCCCGACCCGGCGGGCGGCCGGCTGGTCCAGCCCTTGGTGGAGAGGACCGCCCGCACCTGGGAGGCCAGGTCCTCCGCCCCGTCGAGGAGGGAGTCGTTGCCTCCGGCGCGGGCCGCGCCGCGCAGGGCGGTGCCCGCCTCGCGGACCTCGGCCCGCTCGAAGAACCGCTCGGCGCCGCGCAGCTGGTAGGGCACCCCGGCGTCCGCGAGTGCCTGCTCGTAGACCTCGGACTGGGAGTTGACGCGGTAGAGGACGGCGATCTCACCGGCCGGCACACCCGCGGCGACGAGATCGCGGATCCGCCGGGCGGTGCCCTCGGCCTCGGTGGGCTCGTCGGAATACTCCGTGTAGGCGGGCTCGGGCCCCTTGTCGCGCTGCGAGACCAGCTCAAGCCGGTGGTCGGCCGCCTTGCCGTGGGCCTGGCTCAGCAGGCCGTTGGCGAGGTGGACGACCTGGGGGGTGGAGCGGTAGTCCCGCACCAGCTTGACCACGGTCGCCCCGGGGTGGCGGGTGCGGAAGTTCAGCAGGTGGTCGGGGGTGGCCCCGGTGAAGGAGTAGATCGTCTGGCTGGCGTCGCCGACGACGCAGAGATCGTCCCGGTCGCCGACCCAGAGGTCGAGCAGCCGCTGCTGGAGCGGGCTCACGTCCTGGTACTCGTCGACGACGAAGTGCTGGTACTGGCCGCGCACGTGCTCGGCGATGTCGCTCCGGTCCTGGAGGATGCCGACGGTGAGCAGCAGCACGTCCTCGAAGTCGATCACCGAGCGGTCGCGCTTGAGCTGTTCGTACGTGGAGTAGATCTGGGAGAGGACCGCCGGATCGCGGGGGGCGTCCCGCTGGGTCTTGGCGACGGCAGCCGGATAGTCGGCGGGGACGGTCTGGGTGACCTTGGCCCACTCAATCTCGCTGGTGACGTCCCGCAGCTCGTTGCGGTCGAGCCGCAGCTCGCAGCGGGCGGCGGCCTCGGCGACCAGCTGCACCTTCCGCTCCAGCAGCCGGGGCAGCTCGCCACCGACTGCTTTCGGCCAGAAGTACTGGAGCTGGCGGAGGGCGGCGGAGTGGAAGGTCCGTGCCTGGACGCCGGTCGCGCCGAGCTGTCGCAGGCGGCCGCGCATCTCCCCGGCGGCCCGGTTGGTGAAGGTGACGGCGAGCACGGTGGCCGGCTGGAGGATGCCCGCACGCACCCCGTACGCGATGCGGTGCGTGATCGCGCGGGTCTTGCCCGTACCGGCTCCGGCCAGCACGCACACCGGTCCGTGCAGGGCCAGAGCCACCTCGCGCTGCTCGGGGTCGAGCCCGTCGAGCACGGCGTCCGGGGTCTCGGGAACCTGGGGGAAGAGGGTGGAGTGCGTTGCTGCTGTCACCCCGCCATGCTGCCAGGTCCCCAGGGGCGGATGCGGCGGTTGTCCACAGGGGTGAGGTATTCGTCGTACCGGCTGGCGCGGCACGGGGGCCGGTACGGGGGCGTGGTGGGAATGGTGGCCGCGTCCCGTACGTTCCTTATCCATGCGGAAGGGCCACCGACAGCGGCCGGACCGCGAGTGACGCTGCCGGCCGCGCAGCGTAGGGACGAGACGAAGGAGCGCCAGCGACATGGCGGGCACTGTGACGATGTACAGCACCACCTGGTGCGGCTACTGCCGTCGGCTGAAGAGCCAGATGGACCGCGAGGGCATCGCGTACAACGAGGTCAACATCGAGCACGACCCGGAGTCGGCCGCGTTCGTCGAGAAGGCGAATGGCGGAAACCAGACGGTCCCCACGCTGCTGATCGTGGCCCCCTCGGGCACCGAGTCGGTCATGACGAACCCGTCCCTCGCCCAGGTGAAGCAGGCGCTCGCCGCCTGATCCCGGCCGATGGACGACCGCCCGTCGCGCGTACGACTGCCCCCGGCACCGCCGGGGGCAGTCGTGTGTCCGGGGGTGCTCAGTCGGTCCGCTTCGCGCTGCCGGGCCGCGGGAGCGGCTTGCCGTACCAGAGCTCGATCAGGCGGGCCGCGATCGAGATGCCGAACGGGGGCATGACCTCGCCGGACTCGAAGGCGGCGGTGAGGTCCTCGCGGGAGAACCAGCGGGCCTCCTCGATCTCCTCGCCGTCGACGGTGATGTCGAAGGTGGTCGCCCGCGCCATGAAGCCGAGCATCAGGCTGGAGGGGAACGGCCAGGGCTGGCTGGCGATGTACTCGACCTCGCCGACGGTGACCCCGGCCTCCTCGTAGACCTCGCGGGCCACGGACTGTTCGATCGACTCCCCCGGCTCGACGAACCCGGCGAGCGTGGAGAAGCGGCCCTCCGGCCAGTGCACCTGGCGGCCCAGCAGGGCCCGGTCCTGATCGTCGGTGACCAGCATGATGACCGCCGGGTCGGTGCGCGGGTAGTGCTCGGCGCCGCAGGCCTGGCAGCGGCGGATGTGGCCGGCCGCCGCGATGACGGTGCGCTCGCCGCAGCGGGAGCAGAAGCGGTGCAGCCGCTGCCAGTTCTCCAGGGCGACGGCGTGCGCCATCAGGCCCGCGTCGCGGGGGCCGAGGAGAAGTCCCGCCTCGCGGAGCCCGGCGGGCCGGGCCGACTGGTCCATGCGGCCGGGCAGCGAGTCCTTCTGGAGCGCGAAGTAACTGACGCCGTCCTCGTCGGTGCCGAGGAAATACCGGTGGGTCTCGGTGACCGGGGCCTCGAAGGCCTGGGTCATGACGATCTCGGTGCCCCCGTCGGGGGTGTCGTCGATCAGCACCTGCCCGCCGGAGACGACGAAGACGCGGGTCGTCGGGTGGCTCCACGCCACGGCCAGCCACGCCTCGTCGAGGCGGTGGTGTGCCGCGCGGTCGATGCCGCTCGGCGCGGTGAGGCCGATCGGGCGGTCTGCGGTGGCGTTGTCGAAGGTGCTCACAGGTGCTTCCTACTCCCCCTGGGTGGATCGGGTGTGCACAGGTACGTGGAGGGTGTGCAGAGGATTCAGCGGAGTTCCGGTTCCGGGCGTTCAGGAGTTCCGGGCATTCAGCGCAGTGCCGTGGCCAGCTCGCCCCACAGGTGGGCGGTCGTCTCCACACCCTTGAGCAGCAGGTCGAGCTCGACCTTCTCGTCGGGGGCGTGCCAGCCGTCGGAGGGTACGGAGATGCCGAGGAAGAGGACGGGTGCGCCGAGCACGTCCCTGAGGTCGGCGGCGGGGCCGGAGCCTCCCTCGCGGGTGAAGAGGATCTTCTTCCCGAAGGCCCGGCCCATCGCGCGGGCCACCGCCTGGAGGGCGGGGTGGTCCAGCGGGGTCAGGCAGGGGCGGGTGGCCGGCTGGAAGGCGATCCGGTGGCGGACGCCCGCCGGGATGCGGGACTCGGCCCAGCTCCGGACGGCCTGCTGCACGCGGTCGGGGTCCTGGCCGTCGACCAGCCGGAAGCTGATCTTCACCAGGGCCGAGGAGGGAATGATCGTCTTGCTGCCGGCGCCCTGGTAGCCACCGCCGATGCCGTTGACCTCGGCGGTGGGGCGGGCCCAGACGCGCTCCAGCGTGGAATAACCGGCCTCGCCGGCCGCGGCACCCGACTTCGCGGTGCGCAGCCAGGTGGCCTCGTCGAAGGGCAGCTCGGCGAAGAGGGCCCGCTCGGTGTCGGTGAGGTCGGTGACCCCGTCGTAGAAGCCGGGGACCGCGACCTTGCCGTCCGTGTCGTGGAGGGCGGCGACGAGGCGGGCGATCTCGGTGGCCGGGTTGGGGACGGCTCCGCCGAACGATCCGGAGTGGATGTCCTGGGCGGGGCCGTACAGCTCGATCTCGCACTCCGCGAGGCCGCGCATGCCGGTGCAGACGGTCGGGGTGTCCTCGTCCCACATGCCGGTGTCCGAGACGATCACCGCGTCGGCGGCGAGCCGGTCCGCCTGCCGCTCGGCCAGGGCGCGGAAGTTCGGGGAGCCCGACTCCTCCTCGCCCTCGATCAGCAGCTTGAGGTGGACGGCGGGGGTGGAGCGGCCGGTCGCCGCGAGGTGGGCGCGGACCCCGAGGGTGTGGAAGAACACCTGGCCCTTGTCGTCGGCCGCGCCGCGTCCGTGCATCCGGCCGTCCCGGATCACCGGCTCGAACGGGTCGGTCGCCCAGCCGTCCTCGCGGGCGGCGGGCTGCACGTCGTGATGGCCGTAGACCAGGACCGTCGGGGCGTCCGGGTCCTCGCTGGGCCACTCGGCGAAGACCGCCGGCGCTCCGGGGGTCTCCCAGATCTCGGTGACCGGGAAGCCGGTCTCCTTGAGCTTGGCGCTCAGCCACTCCGCGCTGCGCCGTACGTCCCCGTCGTGCTCCGGCTGCGCGGACACGGACGGGATGCGCAGCCACTCCGCGAGGTCGTCGAGGAAGGCTGCGCGATGCTGTTCGGTGTACGTACGGACGGCGCTGTCCGGGGTCTCGCTCATGCTCTTGAGCCTATCCGTCCTCGGGGGCCGGCTCGTCCAGCAGGATGCGCTCCAGCTCTGCCCGGCCGGGCAGTCCGCGCGGATGGACGGTCTCCCCGCTGCGTACGTAGAGGAAGGCGGCGGTGACCTCTTCGAGCGGCAGATCGTGCAGTTCGGCCCAGGCGAGGCGGTAGACGGCGAGCTGGAGCGGGTCGGCGGTGCGGTGGCGGGTGGTCTTCCAGTCGACGATCTCGTACCGGTCGCCCGTGCGGTAGACGGCGTCGATGCGGCCCCGGATGACGCGGCCCGCCAGGGTGATCTGGAACGGGGTCTCCACCCGGTACGGCGTGCGCCGGGCGTACGCGGTGCGCTCGAACGCCTCCTTCAGCTCGGCGAGGTCCCGCTCGTCGGCGATCTCCGCGTCGCTCTCGTCGCCCCCGGGCAGTTCGTCGGGGCCGAGCATGGGCAGCGGCAGTTCCTCGTACCGCGACTCCACCCAGGCGTGGAACCGGGTGCCCCGGCGGGCGGCGGGCTGGGGCGGACGGGGCATGGGCCGGGCCAGCTCCCGGGCGAAGCCGTCGGGGTCATCGGCCAGGCGCAGCAGTTGGGTGGCGGAGAGCGCGGCGGGCACGAGGACCTCGCGCACGGTGGCGCGGGCGCGGCGCAGCTCCCCGGCCAGGGAGTCCAGGTCCCGGTCCCAGGAGGCGAGGGTGCGGGCCTCCTCGGGGGTGAGCCGTTCCGCGGGACCGGCGTCCTGGGGGTGGCGGGCGGCCGGGATGTGCGGGGGTGGATGCGGTGCGGTGTCAGGTCCCGTGTCCGTGTCCGTGTCCGTGTCCAGCACGGTCGCCGGTGTGTCCTGCGCGGTCGCCGGTGCCGTCTCGGGTGCGCCCGGGGGGCGTTCGGTGGGGAGCGCGTCCCAGTCCCAGTCCTCGTCGACCGGCTCCGCGTCGAACGGCTCCTCCTCGAACAGGTCCGCGTCGAACAGGTCCGCGTCGACCGGTGTGTCATCGGGCTCGTACGAAGGCTCACCGGTGGCCAGTCGCTCCAGGTGGGCCAGCACCGTGTCCCGGGCGGCGCGGCGGCGGGCGAGGGCGTCGGCGTCCAGCGGGAGCGGCCAGGCCAGGTCGGCGTCCCGTTCCGCGAGGGCCGGGTTCTCCTCGTCCTCGGCGGGCTCGTCCGCCCAGGCCTCGATCTCCCCGTGGCCCGCCGCGCAGTGCTCGTACAGCGCGTCGAGGAAGGCGGACGGGCCCCGCGTCCGCTTCTGGGACGGGCCCCACCAGTGGCCGGAGCCGAGGAGCAGGGAGCGGGGGCGGGTGAAGGTGACGTAGCCGAGGCGCAGTTCCTCCGTGTGCTGGTGCTCCTTCATCTGCGCCTTGAACGCCTTGATCCCCTGGGCGTCGAGGCCGTCGTGCGTGTCCAGGGCCGGGAGCGTCGCCGCGTCGCCGCGCAGGGCGTGCGGGAGCACCTGGGCCTGGGCGGTCCACGCCTCCCGGGCCCGGTCGCTCGGGAACTGGCCCGTGACCAGTCCGGGTGCGGCGACGACGTCCCACTCCAGGCCCTTGGACTTGTGGGCGGTGAGGACCTTGACGGTGTTCTCGCCGCCGGGCAGCGCGTTGTCCAGGCCCTTCTCGTACTGCGCGGCGGTCCGCAGGAAGCCGAGGAAGGCGAGCAGGGTCGCCTCGCCGTCGAGGGAGGCGAACCGGGCCGCGGTGTCCAGGAAGTTGGCGAGGGTCTCCCG
This sequence comes from Streptomyces sp. McG3, assembly GCF_018619185.1. Taxonomy (GTDB): domain Bacteria; phylum Actinomycetota; class Actinomycetes; order Streptomycetales; family Streptomycetaceae; genus Streptomyces. The sequence goes on from NZ_JAAXYC010000016.1 coordinate 13,029, forward strand.
TCGGCGGGCGGCCAGCGCCTGCGGGGACGCGGACAGCTCGACCTCCAGTCCGGTGGTGGCCAGGACCCGGTGCAGGACGTCCATCAGGGGGTCCGCGAGCGAGCGGCGCAGGTCGCGCAGCTCCCGGGCGAGGCGGGCGAAGCGGACCCGGGCCTCGGCGGAGAACGGCAGCCCGTCGTCGGCCGCGTCCCCCACGACCAGGAAGGTGTCCAGCGCGTCCGCGAGCGATATCACCTCGGCCGGGTCCGTGCCCTCGACCGCGTCCGCGAGCCGCTGGTCCGCGTCGGCGTCGTCCGCGTGGCCGGCCCGGTGCACGAGGAGGCGGGCGCGGCGGCCCAGGAGCGCGAGGTCCCGGGGGCCGATGCGCCAGCGCGGTCCGGTGAGGAGGCGGACCAGGGAGGCGTTGGCCCCCGGGTCCTGGAGGACCTCGCAGACGGCGACCAGGTCCGCCACCTCGGGAAGGTGGAGCAGCCCGGCGAGGCCGACGACCTCGACCGGGATGTCCCGGGCGACCAGCGCCGCCTGGATCTCGGGGAAGTCCCCGGCGGTGCGGCACAGGACGGCGATCTCGCCCGGCGGGGTGCCGGTGCGCACGAGGTGGGCGAGGGAGTCGGCGAGCCAGTCGATCTCCTCGGTGTGCGTGGTCAGCAGGGCGCAGCGGACCATGCCGTCCCGCTCGGCGCCCGGGGCGGGGCGCAGCGCCTCGACGCCCTCGTGCATCGCCCGCAGGGGTTCGGCGAGGCCGTTGGCGAGCTGGAGGAGCCGGCCGCCGCTGCGCCGGTTCTCGCTGAGGCTGTAGCGGGTGGCGGGGGCGCCGTCGGAGTGCGGGAAGTGCTCGGGGAAGTCGTCGAGGTTGGCGACGGACGCGCCGCGCCAGCCGTAGATCGCCTGGCAGGGGTCGCCCACGGCGGTCACCGCGTGGCCGGTGGGCGTGTGACCGCTCTCCCCGGACTCCGTACCGGCTCCGAACAGCGCGGAGAGCAGCAGCCGCTGGGCCACCGACGTGTCCTGGTATTCGTCGAGGAGGACCACCCGGAACTCCTCGCGCAGGATCTTCCCGACCTCGGGCCGGGTCAGGGCCAGCTCGGCGGAGAGGGCGATCTGGTCGCCGAAGTCCAGCAGGTCCCGGCTGCGCTTGGCGGTTCGGTAGCGCTCGGTGAGGCCGAGGAGGGAGCGGCGGGCCTCGGCGGTCTCGGGGATCTTGCGGAGGTCGGCGTTGCTGAGTTTCGTGTGCTCCAGGGCGCTCAGCAGTTCGGTGTCGTGACGGTGCAGCGCGCCGGGCCGTACGAGGTGTTCGGACAGCTCCCCGTCGAGCGCCAGGAGATCGCTGACCAGGGTGGGGAAGGACCGGGTGAGCGCCGGATAGGGGCCCGGGGCCTCGCGCAGCACCTTCGCGGCGAGTTGGTAGCGGGTGGCGTCGGCGAGGAGGCGGGTGGTCGGCTCCAGGCCGATGCGCAGGCCGTGCTCGGTGAGGAGGCGGCCGGCGAAGGCGTGGTAGGTGGAGATGGTGGGCTCGCCCGGGGGGTTGTCCGGGTCGATGACGTCGGGGTCGGTGACCCCGGCGGCGATGAGCGCCCTGCGGACGCGCTCGGCCAGCTCGCCCGCCGCCTTGTTGGTGAAGGTGAGGCCGAGGACCTGCTCCGGCGCGACCTGTCCGGTGCCCACCAGCCAGACCACACGGGCGGCCATCACCGTGGTCTTGCCCGATCCGGCCCCGGCCACGATCACCTGCGGGGCGGGCGGCGCGGTGATGCAGGCCGTCTGCTCCGGGGTGAACGGGATCCCGAGGAGCTCCTTGAGCTGCTCGGGATCGGTGATGCGTGGGGACACCCGGACAACGGTAACCGGAGCCGCTGACAACCCGGGCCGATGCCCACGAAAGGCCCTACTCCACCACCTGACGGCCCTCCGCCTGGGCGCTGCACGAGGCGCGGAAGGCGCAGTGGGAGCAGTGGGTGCCGGTGGTGGGGGTGAAGCGTTCGTCCAGGACCTTTCCGGCGGCGGTGGCGAGCAGGCCGGAGACCCACTCCCCCGCCAGCGGCTCCTGGGCCTGGACCTTGGGGAAGGCGTCGCCGCCCTCCTTCTTGGGCGCGGGCTGGCGGAGCTGGACCAGCTCGGCGCCGCCCGGCTCGGGTCGCCGGCCGTCGAAGACCTCGTCGACCGCGCCCTCGCGGACGGCGAGCTGGTAGACGGCGAGCTGGGGGTGGGCGGCGACCTCGTCCTTGGTGGGCGCGCCCTTGCCGGTCTTGAAGTCGACGACGTACGCCCGGCCCTCGGCGTCCTGTTCGACCCGGTCCATCGAGCCCCGGATGCGGACGGCGTACTCGCCCGCCTCCAGCGTCACGTCGAAGTCGTGCTCGCTCGCGGTGGGGGTGCGGCCGCCCCGGTCCAGGACGTGCCAGTGCAGGAAGCGTTCCAGGGCGGCCCGGGCGTGGTCCTTCTCCTGTTCGGACTTCCAGGGGGCGTCGAAGGCGAGGCCGTTCCACACCGAGTCCAGGCGTTCCATGAGGACGTCCAGGTCGGCAGGGGTCCGGCTGGAGGCGACCTCGTCGGCGAGTACGTGGACGACGTTGCCGAATCCCTGGGCGGCGGTGGCCGGGGCGTCGGCCTTCACCTCGCGGCCCAGGAACCACTGGAGGGCGCAGGTGTTGGCGAGCTGGTCCAGCGCGCTGCCGGAGAGGGTGACGGGCTGGTCGCGGTCGCGGAGCGGGACGGCGGAGCGGGTCGGCTCCTCCAGGCCCCACCAGCGGTACGGGTGGGCCGCGGGCACCAGCGGCTGCCCCTCGTCGTCGGTGAGCGCGGCGAGCCGGGCGAGGCGGTGGGCGGCGGCCTCGCGCAGCGCGTCGGAGGCGGCCGGGTCGACGGTGGTGGCGCGCAGCTCGGCGACGAGCGCGGCGACGGCGAGGGGGCGGCGGGGGCGGCCGGTGACGTCGCGGGGTTCGACGCCCAGCTCGGTCAGGAAGCGGGAGGGCTGGTCGCCGTCGTCGGCGAGGGCCTTCACGGCGGTGACGACGAGGCGGTCGCGGGCGCGGGTGGCGGCGACGTAGAAGAGCCGGCGTTCCTCGGCGAGGAGGGCCCCGGGCGTGAGGGGTTCGGCGAGTCCGTCGCGGCCGATCCGGTCGGCCTCCAGGAGGGAGCCCCGGCGGCGCAGGTCGGGCCAGACGCCTTCCTGGACCCCGGCGACGACGACGAGCCGCCACTCCAGGCCCTTGGAGCGGTGGGCGGTCATCAGGCGTACGGCGTCGGGGCGGGCGGTCCGCCGCGAGAGGGTGTCCGCGGCGATGTCCTGGGCGTCGACCTCTTCGAGGAAGTTGAGGGCCCCGCGCCCGCCGGTGCGCTCCTCGGCGCGGGCGGCCGTCTCGAACAGGGCGCACACCGCGTCGAGATCGCGGTCGGCGTTGCGCCCGCCCGCCCCGCCGCGCAGCGCGGCCCGCTCCAGCCTGCCCGGCCAGGGGGTGCCGTTCCACAGGGTCCACAGGGCCTCCTCGGCGGTGCCGCCGCCTTCGAGGAGTTCGCGGGCCTTGCGCAGGAGCGCGCCGAGACGCTGCGCGCCGTGGGCGTACGCCGGGTCGTGGGTGACGAGTCGTTCGGGCTCGGCGAGGGCGCGGGCCAGCAGGGCGTCGGAGGGCGCGGGGACCCGGATCCCGGCGGCGCGCTCCTCGTCGCGCAGGGCCCGGCCGAGGCGGCGCAGGTCGGCGGCGTCCATGGAGCCGAGCGGGGAGGTGAGGAGGGTGAGGGCGGTCTCGGAGTCGAGCCAGGGGGCCGCTTCGTCCTGCTCCTCGTCGGCGCGGGCGGTGTGCAGCGCGGCCGCGGCCACCGTCCGCAGCGCCGTCAGCAGGGGGGCGACGGCCGGTTCGTGGCGCAGCGGCAGGTCGTCGCCGTCGACCTCCAGGGGGACTCCGGCGGAGGTGAGGGCGCGGCGGACGGCGGGCAGCGAGCGGCCTCCGGCCCGTACCAGCACGGCCATCTCCTGCCACGGCACCCCGTCCTCCAGGTGGGCGCGGCGCAGCAGGTCCGCGATGTTCTCCAGCTCCGTGGACGCGGTCGGGTAGGTGTACGTCTCGACCTGGCCGCCGTCCCGGACGGCGGCCGGGTCGCGGTGGGCGCGGACCATGCCGGCGGGCAGCCGGGTCAGCGGCATCCGGCGGGTGAGCAGCCGGGTCGCCGCGAGCAGTCCGGCCCCGGAGCGGCGGGAGGTGGTGAGGACGCCCACGGGCGCGGGGCCCCCGTCCGCCCGGCGGAAGGTGTCCGGGAAGTCGAGGATGCCGTTCACGTCGGCGCCCCGGAACGTGTAGATCGACTGGTCGGGGTCGCCGAAGGCGATCAGCGTCCGCCCGCCGCGCGCAGCCGTCCCGCGTTCCTCGGCGTACCCCGGCGCGCGCCCCCGGTTGCCCGCCAGCGCGTGCAGCAGGCGCACCTGGGACGGGTCGGTGTCCTGGTACTCGTCGACGTACACCGCGTCGTAGCTCCCGGCCAGCCGCTCCGCCACCTCGGGGCGCTCGGCGAGCAGGACCGCGCGGTGCACCAGCTCGGCGTAGTCCAGGACGCCCTGGGCGTCGAGGATGTCGAGGTACTCGGCGAGGAACTGGGCCGCCGCCGTCCAGTCCGGGCGGCCGGTGCGGCGGGCGAAGGCGGCCAGCGCGTCCGGGCCGAGGCCCAGTTCGCGGCTGCGGGCGAGCACCGCGCGCACCTCGTCGGCGAAGCCGCGGGTGGTCAGGCAGGACCGCAGCTCGTCCGGCCAGCGGACGTGGGCCAGGCCCTCCTTCTCCAGGTCGAGCTGGCCCGCGAGCAGCTCGCGGACGGTGACGTCCTGCTCGGGCCCGGACAGCAGGCGCAGCGGATCGGCGAACAGGTCGGCGTCCTGGTGGGCCCGGACCAGGGCGTAGCAGTACGAGTGGAACGTGGTGGCCTGCGGGCCGCGGGCCGCCCCGAGGCGGGCGGCCATCCGGTCACGCAGCTCGACGGCGGCCTTGCGGCTGAAGGTGAGGACGAGGATGCGGGCGGGATCGGCGCCGCGGTTCACCCGCGCGGCGACGGATTCGACGAGGGTGGTGGTCTTGCCGGTGCCGGGCCCGGCGAGGACCAGCAGCGGGCCGCCCGGGTGGTCAACCACCGCGCGCTGGCCTGCGTCCAGCAGAGGAGGATCCACCGAGCCGGGCGGAGTGCGCACCAGACGGTACGCACCCGTGGTCCGCGGCCGTGACTCACGGTGCGGACTGTGCCGGGTGGAGGAGGAACTCACGTGGATCGCCGGTCCTGGTGGGTGTACGGGGATGTACGGGTGATGAGGGACGGGTTCGGTGCGGACGGGGAAGAGGGAAGGGGCGGAGCGTGCCGCGCGATGACGACGCTACTCCGGCGACGGCACGGGAGGCGGCGGCCGTGCCGCGTCACTCGTCACGTGCGGTGCCGTCGTCGCGTGCTCTGCCGCGTCGGGCCGTATCCGCCGGGGGCCGATGGCGGAAGCTGTCAGGTGTGAGCTTTCTCGCCCCGACCGCCCGCGCCGCCGGCGTCACCGCCCGGACCGCGCCCTTCATCAGGCGCGGCTCCCGTCTGCCCGCCCTCACCGCCGCCGCCTTCCGGGTGCACGCCGCCGTCCCAGCGGGCGCGCCGCATGTCGATGCGCGGGATGTGCCCCTCCGCCCGGTGCGACGCCTCGCGCAGCGGGGTGCCCTCGGCGCGGTAGTGGTCCAGCGCCCGCAGCTCGTGGGCGGGGAGCAGGGTCCCGTCGGAGCGGACGACGCGCCACCACGGCACGGCCGATCCGTACAGCGCCATGACCCGGCCGACCTGGCGGGGTCCCCCCTCGCCCAGCCACTCCGCGATGTCGCCGTAGGTCATCACCCGGCCGGGCGGGATCAGGTCGGTCACATCGAGGACGCGCTCCGCGTACTCCGGCATTTCGGCGCCGGTCGGGGCGGTGCCGGTCCCGCCCTCGCCCGTCTGGTCCTGGCTCATCCGCCCCATCCTGCCGTACGCCACCGACAGCCCGGCCGAAACGGTATCCGTCCGGGCACACCGCGTGCACACGGGTGGAAAGGAGCGTATGTTGCGCTTCCCGCGCCCGTGCGATGCACCCTGATGCCCTCCTCCGTCTACGGGCCGTGCCACCATCATGCGGGCGGTGACCGGTGATACCAGACCACGAAGACAGACCAGAGGCGATGAAGGAGCAGGGCGTGCAGCCACCGAAGGCGGCGGACGCCTCCGATGCCGGGGAGCGCCCGCAGGGTGATTCCGAGTCCTCCGGAGCGCCCCGTGCCGACGGCCCCACGACGTCCACCACCGGACATCTGGCCGGCTCGACGCTGGCCTCGGCCGAGGCCGCTCTGACCGACCGCGTCTCCGGTGACGAGCCGCTGCTGCCCGCCCGGGTGCACCGCCCCTCCGACCTGATGCGGCTGCTCATCGGGGTGCTCGCGATCGCGGTGCTGTTCTCGATCGCCGCGTTCGCCCAGGGCACCACCACCGGCCTGGAGGACGACATCTCCAAGGGCACCGAACAGGCGCCCGATCTGTTGATCAAGATCGCCGGCCTGGTGTCCAGCATCGCCGTGCTGCTGGTGCCCGTCGCCTTCGCCATCGAACGTCTCATCAAACGCGACGGGCTGCGCATCGCGGACGGGGTGCTCGCGGCCGTGCTCGCCCACGGGGTGACGCTCGCCACCGACCTCTGGGTCTCGCGCTCCGCGCCCGGCACCATCCAGGACGCGCTGACCCAGCCGCAGACGGCCGGCGGTCTCACCGACCCGGTGCACGGCTATCTCGCGCCGGTCATCGCGTACATGACCGCGGTCGGGATGGCACGGCGGCCGCGCTGGCGCGTGGTGCTGTGGGTGGTGCTGCTGCTCGACGCGTTCGCGATGCTGGTGGGCGGGTACACCACCCCGTTCTCGATCATCCTCACCGTGCTGATCGGCTGGACCGTGGCGTACGGGACGCTGTACGCGGTCGGCTCGCCGAACGTCCGCCCCACCGGCCAGCACCTGATGGCGGGGCTGCGGCACGTGGGCTTCCGCCCGGTCGCGGCGATGCGCACCGAGGACGCCACGGACCACGCCGACCAGAACGACCGGGGGCGGCGCTATCTGGTCACCCTGGAGGACGGCCCCCCGCTGGACGTCACCGTCGTCGACCGGGAACAGCAGGCCCAGGGCTTCTTCTACCGGGCCTGGCGGCGGCTCACGCTGCGCGGGATCACCCAGCGGCGCTCGATCCAGTCGTTGCGCCAGGCGCTGGAGCAGGAGGCGCTGCTCGCGTACGCGGCCATCGCCGCCGGGGCGAACGCGCCCAAGCTGATCGCCACCTCGGAGCTGGGCCCCGACGCGGTGATGCTCGTCTACGAGCACATCGGCGGCCGGACGCTGGACTCGATGGAGGACGAGGAGATCACCGACGACCTGGTGCGCGGCACCTGGCGTCAGGTGAAGGCCCTCCAGTCACGGCGGATCGCGCACCGCAGGCTGACAGGTGACGCGCTCCTGGTGGACCGGTCGGGCAGGGCGTTCGTGACGGATCTGCGCGGCGGCGAGATCGCCGCCGGCGATCTGGTGCTGCGGATGGACGTGGCCCAGTTGCTGACCACGCTGGGACTGCGGGTGGGGGCCGAGCGGTCGGTCGCCGGGGCGCTGGCCGTGCTCGGCCCGGACGCGGTGGCGGACTGTCTGCCGCTGCTCCAGCCGATCGCGCTGAGCCGCTCCACCCGGGCGACGCTGCGCCGGATCGCCCGAGAGCGTTCGCAGCGCGAGCGGGAAGCGGTGGTGGAGGCCTCGCAGGCCGCCAAGCAGGCGAAGGCGCAGGCCGCCGCGGAGGCCGCCGGGGAGACCCTCACGGATCACGGCACGGACCACCAGGCGGAGCAGAACGCGGGCACCAGGACCGGCCCCAAGGCAGACCTCAAGGCGGACCACAAGGCGGAGCGCAAGTCGCTGCGCACCGAGAAGCAGGCCGAGAAGCGCGCCATCGACGACGCGCTGGAGGAGGCCCGCGAGGAGGATCTGCTCGCCCAGATCCGGCGTCAGGTGCTGCTGATCCGCCCGCAGGCCCCGGTCGAACCGGTGCGTCTGGAGCGCATCAAGCCGCGCACCCTGTTCAGCTTCATCGCCGGGGCCATCGCCGCGTACTTCCTCATCTCACAGGTCACCCAGGCCAACTTCGGGGTGGTCGTGGAGCAGGCCGAGTGGGGCTGGGTGGCGGCCGCCCTCGGCTTCTCCGCGCTGAGCTACGTGGCGGCGGCGATGAGCCTGCTGGGCTTCGTGCCGGAGCGGGTGCCGTTCCGCAAGACGGTGCAGGCGCAGGTGGCCGGCTCCTTCGTGAAGATCGTCGCCCCGGCCGCCATCGGGGGCGTGGCGCTGAACACCCGCTTCCTCCAGCGGGCCGGGGTGCGCCCCGGGCTCGCGGTGGCGAGCGTCGGGGCCTCGCAGCTCTTCGGGCTCGGCGCCCACATCATGCTGCTGGCGCTGTTCGGTTATCTCACCGGTACGGAGAGGACCCCGGACTCGCTGACCCCGTCCCGGACGGTGATCGCCGGTCTGCTGACGGTCGCGGTGCTGGTGCTGGTGGTGACGGCGATCCCGTTCCTGCGGAAGTTCGTGGTGACCCGGGTGCGCTCGCTGTTCGCCGGGGTCGTGCCGCGCATGCTGGACGTGGTGCAGCGGCCGCAGAAGCTGCTCACCGGCATCAGCGGCATGCTGCTGCTGACCGGCCTGTTCGTGCTCTGCCTGGACGCCTCGATCCGGGCGTTCAGCGGCCCGGGCGTCCCCCAGCTGAGCTACGCGAGCATCGCGGTGGTCTTCCTGGCGGGGAACGCGATCGGTTCGGCGGCCCCGACGCCGGGCGGGATGGGCGCGGTGGAGGGTGCGCTGACGCTGGGCCTGATCGCGGTCGGCCTGCCGGCGGAGGTCGCGGCTCCCGCGGTGCTGCTGTACCGCGTGATGACGCTGTGGCTGCCGGTGCTGCCGGGGTGGATCTGCTTCAACCAGCTCACCCGCAAGGGCGAGCTGTAGCCGGACGGGCGGCCCGGCGGCGGCAGCGGGCCTCCGCCACCCGCATGGACCGCGCCCGGCCGCGCTCCCCGGCGGCCCGCCGCACGATGGGGGCATGAGGACTTCCCCCGCTCTGCGTGCCGCCGCCCTCGCCGCCACCGCCACCGTGCTGCTGCCGCTGGCCGCCTGTTCGGACGACGGTGACGGGGAGGGGTCCTCGACTCCCACCGGGGCCTCGACCGCCTCGCCGTCCTCCACCCCCGAGGACCTGGCGTCGCAGCAGCTCGCCTGGTCCCCGTGCCCGCCTCCGAACTCCGCCCAGGGCGGCGGCGAGTCACCGTCGCCACTGCCCGGCGGCGTGGTGTGGGAGTGCTCCTTCATGGACGTACCCCTCGACTACGCGGAGCCGGACGGCCGCACGATCGAACTGGCGCTGGTGCGGGCGAAGGCCAAGGACCGGAAGCGGCGGATCGGCTCGCTGGTGTTCAACTTCGGCGGACCCGGCGCGTCCGGCGTCGCGACGCTGCCCGCGTTCGGCACCGAGTACGACAAGCTCCGCACCCGGTACGACCTGGTGAGCTTCGACCCGCGCGGGGTCGGCCGCAGCGAGGGCGTCGAGTGCGCCGACGACGCCCAGCTCGACGCCTTCTACCAGGAGGACTCCACCCCGGACGACGCGGCCGAGGAGAAGCAGTTCGTCCAGGGGCAGAAGGACTTCATCGCGGACTGCGAGGAGAACTCCGGCCCCGAACTCCCCTTCGTGGGAACGACGAACGCCGCCCGCGACATGGACCTGATGCGCACCGTGCTGGGCGACGACCAGCTGCACTACTTCGGCATCTCGTACGGCACCGAGCTGGGCGGCGTCTACGCCCACCTCTTCCCCGACAAGGTCGGCCGGGCGGTCTTCGACGCGGTGGTCGATCCCACGAAGGACGCCGAGCAGTCCTCCATCGGCCAGGCCGAGGGATTCCAGTTGGCCCTGGACAACTTCACGAAGGACTGCGCGGAACGCGACGACTGCGCACTGCCCGGGGCCACCCCGGAGGAGGTCGAGCAGGGCATCGCCGATCTGCTGGCCGAGCTGGAGGAGGAGCCCGTCGACGGGCTCGGCGACCGGGCGCTGACGCAGACGCTCGCCACCACCGGCATCGCGTCCGCGCTGTACTCCAAGGAGACCTGGCCGCTGCTGGAGCAGGGCCTGGACGAGGCGGGCGGTGGTAACGGCGGGCTGCTCCTCGCCCTGGCCGATTCGCTGAACGGCCGCTCGGAGGACGGGCGGTACGACAACTCCAACGCCGCCAACATCTCCATCAACTGCGCGGACAGCGAGCAGCGGTTCTCCCTGGAGCAGACGAAGGCGGCGCTGCCCGCGTTCCGCAAGGCGTCCCCGCTGTTCGGGGACTACCTGGGCTGGGGCCTGATGAGCTGCACCGGCTGGCCGGTGGCGGGCGCCTGGAAGACCCCGGACGTCGCTGCCCCCGGCTCCGCCCCGATCCTGGTCATCGGCAACACCGGTGACCCGGCGACCCCGTACGCGGGCGCGAAGGCGATGGTGGAGAAGCTGGGCGAGGGCGTCGGCGTCGAGCTCACCTACAAGGGCGAGGGTCACGGGGCGTACAACAGCAAGGACGCGTGTGTGCAACGGACGGTCGACGGCTATCTGTTGAACGGTACGGTGCCGAAGTCCGGCACCGTCTGCGGGTGACTCCGACCCCCGACTCCCCTGTCCTGCACGGCGGTTAGCATGGCCGCACATCACAGCCGCCCGAGGTGTCACCACCGGCTTCGGGCCAGGGGGCGTCGCGGGCCCGGCCCTGACCGGCAAGACGCCCCTCCTAGGGGAGGGAAGCCGGATCATGCGTGCGCACCGCCGTGTCCATCGGGCCGCCGTCAGGACAGGAGCAGCTCTCCTCTCGGCCGGACTGCTCGCCGGCTGCGGCCTGTTGAGTTCGGAGCCGGAGGCGAGCGAGCCGGCCCACGGCCGCCCCGCCGACGCCTCCGCCGCGCCCGAGCCGACGGACCTGAAGGACTCCCCCAGGACACCGCAGCTGCCCTCCGCCCTCACCTCGCAGCGCCTCGACTGGAAGCGCTGCCCCGCACCGGGGACCGGCGAGGCCCCCGGTTCCGTCTGGCGTTGCGCGAGCGTGGACGTGCCGCTGGACTACGCGGAGCCCTCGGGGGAGACGCTCTCCATCGCGCTGGTCCGCAAGAAGGCCCGTGACAAGGGGCGGCGGCTCGGCTCGCTGCTGTTCAACTTCGGCGGGCCCGGGGGGTCCGGCGTCGGAATACTGCCGCGCTCGGCCGACGCGTACGCGAAGCTCAACTCCCGCTACGACCTGGTGAGTTTCGACCCGCGCGGGGTCGCGGCCAGCTCCGGGGTGCGCTGCCGCACCGACAAGGAGCAGGAGCAGGCCCACCGCAGCGTCGACCTGACGCCGGACACGGCGGCCGAGGAGACGGCGTTCATCGAGGACGCCGCGGACTTCGGCGCCGGCTGCGAGCGCCGCTCGGGCGCGCTCCTGCCGCACGTAGGGACCACCAACGCCGCCCGCGACCTGGACCTGATCCGCGAGGTCCTGGGTGACGAGAAGCTGTCCTACTTCGGCTTCTCCTACGGTACGGAGCTGGGCGGAACGTACGCGCACCTCTTCCCGCACAGGGTGGGCCGCACCGTGCTGGACGCGGTCGTCGACCCGACGGCCGACGGGACCGGGCACGCCCGCAACCAGACCACGGGCTTCCAGCGCGCCCTGGCGAACTACCTCAAGGACCGCGGCCAGGACCCGGAGGAGGGCTCCGAGCGCATCGCCCGTCTGCTGGCCCGCATAGACCGGAGCCCACTGCGGACCGACTCGGGCCGCGAACTGAGCGAGTCGCTCGCCATCACCGGCATCGTCACCCCCCTGTACTCCGAGTCGGGCTGGCCCGCCCTGACCGCCGCGCTCGACGAGGCGGAGAACGCCGGAACGGGCAATGGTCTGCTCCGGCTCGCCGACTCGTACAACGGGCGGGACGAGCAAGGGCGTTACGACGCCCAGAACCACGCGCAGCGGGCGATCTCCTGCGCCGACTCGGCGTCCCGCCCCACCGTGGACGAGGCCCGCGCGCTGCTGCCGGAGTTCCGGAAGCTGTCACCGGTCTTCGGCCCGTTCCTGGCCTGGGACACCGCGGGCTGGTGCGCCCAGTGGCCGGTAGAGGGGGAGCACGAGACACCGCAGACCAGTGCGCCGGGCGCGGGCCCGATCCTGGTCGTCGGGACGACCGGCGACCCGGCGACCCCGTACGAGGGGGCACGGCGGATGGCGGACGAGCTGGGCAAGGGCGTCGGCATCCTGCTGACCAACAAGGGCGAGGGGCACGGGGCCTACGGCGGCAACGACTGTGTGACCTCGACGATCGACGACTACTTCCTGGACGGGAAGGTCCCGGAGGACGGGAAGACCTGCTCCTAGGGTCTTTCGTTGGACCAGGCCGGACCCCGGACCCCGCGAGCCCGGGCCGATCCGAACGAGAGGCCCTGGCCCGGCCGGACACACGGAGGGGCCCGGCCCGCAGCGCGCGGACCGGGCCCCTTTCCCGTACGGGTGGTGCTAGTACACCGGCTTCTCGGGCTCGATCTGGTTGACCCAGCCGATCACGCCGCCGCCGACGTGCACCGCGTCGGCGAAGCCCGCGGACTTGAGGACCGCGAGGACCTCGGCGCTGCGGACGCCCGTCTTGCAGTGCAGGACGATGCGCTTGTCCTGCGGGAGGTCCTGGAGGGCGGTGCCCATGAGGAACTCGTTCTTCGGGATCAGCTTCGCGCCGGGGATCGAGACGATCTCGTACTCGTTCTTCTCGCGGACGTCGATGATCTCGATCTTCTCGTCGGCGTCGATCCACTCCTTGAGCTGCTTGGGAGTGATCGTCGCGCCGAGCGCCGCCTCCTGGGCCTCCTCGGACACGACGCCGCAGAAGGCCTCGTAGTCGATGAGCTCGGTGACGGTGGGGTTCTCGCCGCAGACCGCGCAGTCGGGGTCCTTGCGGATCTTGACCTGGCGGTACTGCATCTCCAGGGCGTCGTAGATCATCAGGCGGCCGACCAGCGGGTCGCCGACCCCGGCGAGCAGCTTGATGGCCTCGGTGACCTGGATGGAGCCGACGGACGCGCAGAGCACGCCCAGCACGCCGCCCTCGGCGCAGGAGGGGACCATGCCCGGCGGCGGGGGCTCCGGGTAGAGGCAGCGGTAGCAGGGCCCGTGCTCGGACCAGAACACGGAGGCCTGGCCGTCGAAGCGGTAGATCGAACCCCACACGTACGGCTTGTTCAGCAGCACCGCGGCGTCGTTGACGAGATAGCGGGTGGCGAAGTTGTCCGTGCCGTCCACGATCAGGTCGTACTGCGCGAAGATCTCCATCACGTTCTCGGCTTCGAGCCGCTCTTCGTGAAGGACCACGTTGACGTACGGGTTGATGCCCAGCACCGAGTCCTTGGCGGACTCCGCCTTGGACCGGCCGATGTCGGCCTGGCTGTGGATGATCTGGCGCTGCAGGTTCGACTCGTCGACCTCGTCGAACTCCACGATGCCGAGCGTGCCGACACCGGCCGCGGCCAGATACATCAGGGCCGGCGAGCCGAGGCCGCCGGCGCCGACACACAGCACCTTGGCGTTCTTCAGGCGCTTCTGTCCGTCCATCCCGACATCCGGGATGATCAGGTGGCGGGAGTACCTGCGGACCTCGTCGACGGTGAGCTCAGCAGCTGGCTCGACCAGGGGTGGCAGCGACACAGGAACCTCAACAATGCAGGTGGTCGGATTCTACGTAGACCGACTTCTTACGGTCGACTACGTACGGTTGTTCTCCCCGTAACACTGCCACGCCCCTTCTCATTCCGAGATACCAGGTCCGATCCGCGAGACGATTTCGTCCCAGTACCTGGGCAGCGCCGCGAATGGGTCGCTTTGTCCGCTTCGGTCGTCGCGGTCGGTCCGGTCGGTCCGGTCGGTGAAGAAGATCGTCCCGGCGCCCTGCCAGCGGGCGATGCGCATGGCCTCCTCCAGATGGGTGCGCGGCACCCCGTGGACGAAGTGGGCGAACCGCTCCGGTGGATAGTCGGCCGTCCACTCGGCCACCTGGGACCAGCGGTAGTCCGTCCACGGGCCCCGGAAGGTGACCAGCTGGTCGGCCGCCTCCGCGTACCCGGGATACGGCTGCGTGCCGTGGCCCAGCACCAGGCGGCCCCCGTCGTCGGCGCTGTCGCTCTCCGCCAGCAGGGCGTGGAGCGTACCGGTGAGCCGGCGGACGGCCGGCAGGCCGGCCCGCTCGGCGGGGCAGCGGGCGAGGTAGAAGCCGCCGATCCGGTACCAGTCGACGAAGGACCGGGCGTCCGCGATCAGCTCCTCGAACGGCCGCTCGCCCCAGGCCAGGTCGAGGTGGCCGAGCAGCCTGCCGCCGGAGGCCCGGACGGTGTCGTCCGGGGAGCCGCCGTGCAGGGCGCGTTCGCGGGCGTTGCGCAGCCGGCCCGCCGCCTCCAGGCAGTGCGGGTCGGGCCGGGAGCCGGGGCCGTCCGCGATGTTGAGGACGGCCCAGTGCAGCGGGGTGCCGGGGCGGGCCAGTTCGGCCCATTCGGCGGGGGCGAGCAGCGGGTGGGCGTAGCCGGGGACGCCGAAGCCGAGCTGTTCGCCGCCCGCGGTGCGGCGGGCGTCGGCGGGAGCGGTCAGATGCGGCACGCCGCCTCCATCCAGATGTCCGCCAGGGACTCCTCCAGATTGATCCGGGGCCGCCAGCCGAGCCGGTCCCGCGCGGTGCGGACGTCGGCCTGCTGCCAGGCGCCGCAGCCGTCGGGATACGGGGACGGGGTGGCGGCGAGGTGCTCCATGACGGACTCGGCGGAGGTGCGCGGAGCCCCGATGGGCAGGCGCGCGGGGGGCGTGTCCAGCTCGTGGAGCGCGCCCGCGTAGCCGGCGACTCTCGCCAGGACGGCGGCGGCGTCGCGGAGGCGGACGGCCCGCCCGGTGCCGATGTTGACGACGCCCTGGGCTGCGGAGAGCGAGGCGGCGTGGACGGCCCGCGCCACGTCCCGTACGTCGACGAAGTCCCGCTGCACGCCGAGGCCGCTGAGCTTCAGTTCGCCGTCGCCGGACTGCATGGCCCGGCGCATCGCCTCGGCGAGCCGGCCGAGCGGGGAGCCCGCGGGGGTGCCGGGGCCGACGGGCGAGAAGACCCGCAGGACGACGGCGTCGAGGCCGGAGCCGAGGACCAGTTCGGTGGCGGCGAGCTTGCTGACGCCGTACGGGCCGCCGGGGCGCGGGACCGCGTCCTCGGCGGTGGAGGACCCCGGCTGCGAGGGCCCGTACTCCGAGGCACAGCCGACCTGGACGAGCCGCGCCCCGCAGCCGCTGCGGCGCAGGGCCTCGCAGACGGTGGCGACGGCGACGGTGTTGTGCCGGGTGAGGTCGCGGGCCCCGCCGCGTGTGGCGCCCGCGCAGTTGACGACGACACCGGGGTGGACGGCGTCCAGGAAGCGGGTGAGCGCCCCGGGGCTGCCGCCCGCGAGGTCGAACCGGACGTCGGCGTCGTCGCCGCGGCCGAGAGCCGTGAGGTGGACGGCCGGATCGGCGAGCAGACGGTCGGCGACGAAGCGGCCGAGGAATCCGTTGGCTCCGAGCAGCAGCACCCTCATCGCGCACCGCCTCGGTGCCGACGGCTCACTGCCGGTGCGGGGGATTGGGGGGTCATGGCGGGTTTCTCCTAGGTCATCGAGTCGGTCGTGCGGTGCTGGACGAGCCCGCGGCGTCGGCTCCGCGGGAGTGGGGCGGTGAAGCGGTGGAACGGTCGGAGTGGCTGGTGCGGTGGCCGGTGGGCGGGTCCTGCGGTGGTCCGTAGGTGGGGCTGGCGTTGGTACGTCGGTGGGGCGTGTGCGGTGGTACGTAGGTGGGGCAGGCGTTGGTACGTCGGTGGGGCAGGCTCAGGTCCGGGTGTGGGCGGAGGCGCGGGAGAGCGCGAACGCCGCGTGCAGCAGCAGGCCGACGGCGGCCCCGCCGCAGGCGAGGGCGGACACGGCTCCGGTCCCGCCCGCCGAGACGAGGGCGTTCACGGGCTGGGCGAGGGGTTCGAGGCCGGGGAGCCGGGCGGCGAGGACGAGGGCCGGGGCCCCGGCCTCGACGGCGCAGGCGGCGGCGAGCGCGACGGTGCCCGGTTCGGGCAGCCCGTGCGCGGCGAGCAGCCGGGCCACGAAGAACAGGACCCCGAGGGCCGCGGCAGCCAGGGGGGTGCCTCCGCCGAGGCCGAGGTCGGCCAGGTACAGCAGGGGCAGCAGTGCGCCGAGGAAGAGGGTGACGGCCGCCAGGAGCAGGGGCCGCACGCCCGCGCCGAACTCCTCCAGGGCGCGGCTGCCGGACAGTTTGCGGTGGGCGTGGACGGTGAAGAGATGGGCGCACCAGGCCGCCGGGGCGACGGCGGCGGCGAGACCGAGCAGCGGGGCCGCGGTGCCGTCCCACGGACCGTCCGGGCCACCGGTCATGACCTGGGCGAGCAGTTCCTCGCCGTACACCGCGTAGCTGAGCAGCCAGCAGCCGTACATCCCGGCGCGGCCCGCTCCTTCGGGGGCGCGCAGGGGGCCGCGGCCCAGGCACGCCCGGAGCGCCAGGCAGGCCAGGACGGCGCCGACGACGGTGACCAGGGCCCGCGTCCCGTCGCCGAGGACGCCCTCGGTGACCCGGAGCACCCCGGCGGTCGCCAGGCAGGCGGCGCCCGGGAGCAGGGCGAGGAGCGTCCACGCGGCCCGCGCGTCGGTGTCGGGACCGGGGCCGGGGGCCCCGCCGGCGGCGGGCTCCCGCGTACGGGGCGGCATGCGGGCGTACAGCTCCTCGGCGAGGGCGAAGACGTCCCGGTGGCGGTAGCGGGCGGCGGTGCGGTCGGTGAGGCCGTGCGCTTCCAGTCCGGCGGCGATCTCCAGGGGGTCCACGGCCCGTTCGCACAGGTCGCGGTGGTGGTGGAGGAGGGACTTCACCGGGTCGGCCGGGCCCCGGCGGGCGGCGGCGCCCGGCGCCCGGCGCGCCGTGGTGCGGGGCCGGATCTCCGCGGGGCGTTCCGGGGCGGCAGCGGGGGTCGCCGGGTCGTCCGGACGGGTCATCGGGGGGTCTCCGTGGTCGGGGCGGCCTCCGGGGCCGGGGAGGCTCGGTTCGTGGAGGGCGGGTTCGTGGAAGGCCAGTTCGTGGAAGGCGAGTTCGTGAAGGGCCGGTCCGCAGAGGACCGGTCCGCGAAGGGCCGGTTGGTCACGCATCGCCGTCCCCCGCCGGTCCGGCCGCGATCGCGCAGACGCCCTCGGGCTCCGGCTCCCGCGTGTGCTGCGGCTCGGGCTCCCCGGGCCGGTCCGGCAGCCGGCTCCCGGGCGCGGACGCCCGGTTCGGCACGGGGACGTCGGGCTGCCCCGGGTCCGGCTGTGGACGGCGGTTGGGCTGTGGACGGAGGTGCGGCCCGGGCTGGGTCCAGTGGCCGAGGAGCCGGGCTTCCGGCGGGGTGGCGAAGGGCAGCGGGTCGCCGTCGGCGTCCACGGTGTCGGCCTCGCGGCGTACCGGGGTGTGCGAGATCAGCTCCAGGTAAATGCCGCGAAATGCCGCGAGGTTCTGTTCGACGGTGAAGAGTTCGAGCGCGCGGGCCCTTGCGGCGGCCCCCAGGCGTGCTCGACGCTCGGGGTCGCGCAGCAGCGCGACGCAGGCGTCGGCGAGCGCCTTGGGGTTGCGCGGGGGCACCACCAGGCCGGTGCCGCCGATGACTTCGACGACCGCTCCCACGTCGGTGGAGACGGTGGCCCGACCGCAGAACATGGCTTCGACGAGGCTGACTGGGAAGCCCTCGACGACGCTGGACAGCACGATCACGCCGCCCGCGCCGTAGGCCTCGGCGAGGTCGGGGACCTCGGGGCCGCCGATCTCCTCGAAGGTGACCGGGCTGACGCCCTCGGTGTGCGCGCCGGCGGCCTCGTCCGGGAAGAGCTGGGCGGCCAGGGCCGTGCAGTGGGCGAGGTAGGCGGTGGCCTCGTCGCCGTCCGCCGGGGCGCCGAAGACGCGCAGCCGGGCGCCGGGCTCGGCGCGGCGGACCTCGGCGAAGGCGTGGAGGAGGGCGATCAGGTCCTTGGACGGCTCGATCCGGCCGACCCAGACCAGTGTGTCGGGGCCGCCGGCGCCCTCGCCCTCGCCGGCCGCGGCGAGGCGTTCGGCGTCCTCGCCGACCTGGCCGAAGCGCTCGGCCGCCATGCCCGGGTAGACCGTGCGCTGCTTGGCGGGGTCCGCTCCGCAGCGCTGCTGCCAGCGGCGGACGTGGGTGTTGCCGGGGGTGACGAGCGCGGCCTGCCGGTAGACCTCGGTGGTGAGGCGGCCGTGGAATCCGGCGAGGAGGGCGCGCACAGGGGTTCCGTACGGGGTGTCGCAGGCGGCCAGGTAGTGCGCGCGCAGCGGGACGCCGTGCTCGGTCACCAGCAACGGCACCCCGAAGAAGCGTTTGGCCAGGAGCCCCGGGAGGGCGGCCGCTCCACCGGAGGCCGCATGGCAGAGGTCGACCGCCCCGAGGCTCTCCTGGTCGTACCAGTCCAGCGAGAGCGGGCGCAGCGCGCGTTCCAGCTCGGCGGCGAAGGCGAGGTGGTCGGGGACGGTGGCGCTCTGCACGGTGCGGCCGGTGCCCCGGGCGCGGGAGGCGGCCTCCAGGATCCGGACGGTGTCCTCGGAGCGCAGGGCGAGATGGAGTCCGCCGCGCTCGCGGGCCAGCTCGGCGAGGCCGTAGAGCCCTTCGGCGAACAGTTCCGTACCGGGGCCCTCGCCCGCTTCCGTACCGGCCTCGTCGGGGGTGCAGATCGCGGTGGCGAGGGCGGTGAGGCGGTCGGTGAAGCGCCTGCGGTCGCGCCGCCCGTAGGACTGTGCGCCCCCGGTCACCAGCCGGGCCAGCAGGCCGCGTTCGCCGCTGCCGCGCAGGGTGCCGTCCTCGGGGGTCCACAGCGGCGCGGTGCGCACCCGGCTGACCTGGGGCGGCAGCCGGACCCAGCCCTGGTCCTCCTGGTGGGCGGAGCGGCTCAGTGCGAACAGGTCGAACTCGTGCTGCGGCAGCCCGCGCACCAGTCGGTCGCACCAGAGTCTGGACTCACCGGTCGCATACGGATAACCACCGTCGGTGAGCAGTCCGATCCGCACGAATACACCCCCGATCTCCCTTGTGGGCGGCCGCCGTTGAAATGGCGACTCGCAGCGGGACGACCGTAAGCGGATACGCCGGTGGCGCGACGGACGGTTGTCCGTCGCGCCACCGAAAGGGGTGAACCGTCGTAACTTTCCCGCCCCGGTCGCGTTCCGTCGCGATACAGCGGTCGGTTGTTACGGAGAGTCAGGCCGGGGCCAGCTCCTTGCGGGCCCTCCCGCGCGCCGCCGCCGCGGGCCCGACGCGGGGAAGCGCGGGGGTCAGCCCTCGGGGTGCACCCAGGGGTTGGGCTTGCACGAGACGCCTTCGAGCTTCAGGGTCTTGGTCTGCTGCTGCATGACCGGGGCCAGGGCGCCGGGGGTGCGGCAGCTCACGTGGTTGTGGCCCAGCCGGTGGCCGACCTCGTGGTTGATGAGCATCTGACGGTAGGACAGCAGTTTCTCCGGGCCGAAGGTGGCGGCGCCCTGCGCCCAGCGATAGGCGTTGATCATGACGCGGTCGGTCGCGGCGGAATCGCAGGAGACGTTGTCGATCGTGGTGTCGAGACCGGATTTCGCACACCAGTCGCCGGTGGTCCCGGGGCTGGCGAGCGTGATCACGAAGTCCGGGGTCCCCGACGAGACGCGTTCGAAGGTCATCGCGCCGTTGTGCGCCCAGCTCCGGTCGTCGTTGAGCGTCTTCTGCACGGCTTCGGCGAACAGGCCGGCGTCGAGGCCGAGGCCCTTCTCCACATCGATCCGGTAGCGGTGCTTCTGCCCCTTTCCGGGGGCCTTCGCGAGACCGGGCACCGCCTCGAACGTGCCGCTCGCCTTCAGGTCCGCGGCCAGCGGAAACGGCTGCGCCATCTTGGCCGCGTACGAGAGGGGCTTCACCTCGGGCTTCACCGAGGGCTGCTCCGGGGTCGGGCGGGCGTCGGAGCGCGAGGCCTCGCCGCCCGGGCCCTGCCGCTCCACATCGGCGGCGCGCGCGGCGGCCGTGCGGCCGCCGGAGTCCTCGGCGACCTGCCCGGCCACCACGACCGCGAGCACGGTGGTCACCGCGGCGGCGGCGATGCCGGTGAACGTCCGCCCCTTGCCGCCCCGGGGCGCGGCGCCTTCGTCCGGCTCCCCGGCATCGGTGCCGGTGTCGTCCACGCCGTCCGGGGTTCCGGAGGGCGGCGCGGCGGGTCCGTCCGGCGGGGCGTCGGCGTCGAAGGCGTCGACGAACTCCCGGCGCGGGCCCGGCACCGGGGTGCCGGCGGGCGTCGGCTGCTGCGCCGCCCGGCCGTCCGCGGCGCGCTGGGCCGCGCGCTGGGCGGACACCTGGCGGGCCACGGCCTGCTGCCGGGCGTCGGCGTCCTGGGGCCCGGCGGACCCGCCGGGATGCGGCCGGGCGTCGGCGGGACGGCTGTCCGGACCGGAGCGCCGGCCCGGGTACTGCTCGGACGGCTGCGGACGGGGGGTGCTGAGCGGCGCGGGGGCGTCCTGCCCCTGGCCGTAGCGGGGTACGGGTCCGGTGCCCCAGCCGCCGCCCGGCTCACGCTGTTCGGGGTGGCCGCCGCGCACCTGCGGGGCGTCGGGGGAGAACGGGCCCTGCCCGCCACCGGTCGGCGCGGGAGCGGTCCGCCTGCGCCGGCCGCCGCCCGGCGCGGGCCTCGCCGCGGCGCGCTCGCCGCCCGGATCCGTTGCGGCGGCGTCCGGGCGGATCGCCCCGGAGCCCTTTCGACTGTGTCGTCCCACGCCCCGGATCAGCTCCCGCCGCAATCGTCCAGCAGTTCCCGGAACGCCTGGGCGACCGCCTCCGGGTACTCCATCATCGCCACGTGCCCCGCGTCGGGCAGCGTCAGCAGCCGGGCGTCGCGGAAGGCCGCGGACGCCCTGCGTGCCATCCGGTACGAGACGAGCTGGTCCCGTCCGCCGTACACGAGCTGGGTCGGTGCGAGCACCCGCTCGGCCTGGCGCCACAGTCCGTGCTGGCCGCCCAGGGTGTACGCGTCGACGATGCCCCGGGCCGAACGCGTCATCGCGTCCCAGAAGTACGGCAGCTCCAGCCGTCGCTCCATCTCGGCCACCGCGTTGCGGAAGGCTTCGTCGGAGACCCGTGCCGGATCGCCGTAACAGAGTGCCATGACTCCGCGCGTCCGCTGCTCCGCCGTCCAGCCCTTCGTCAGCCGGGAGAACAGGGACGCGACTCCCGGCACCGCGAGGAGACCGGTCGGGACAGCGGGTCGCTGCACCCGCCACTCCGGCAGGGCGGGCGAGATCAGGGTGAGGGTGCGCACCAGGTCGGGGCGGACGGCGGCGACCCGGGTGGCGACGGCGCCGCCCAGCGAATTGCCGAACAGGTGGACGGGCCCCCGCTCCTCCGCGTCCAGCAGCCGGATCACCGCGCGGGCGTGTCCGGTCACCGAGTAGTTGCCGTCGTCCGGGGGCGGCGAGCCCCCGAATCCGGGCAGGTCGACCGCCTCGCCGTCGACCAGGCCGGACAGCAGCGGCATCAACGCGGACCAGTTCTGCGACGAGCCGCCGAGGCCGTGCACGTACAGCGCGGGGGGCAGTCCGGTCCGGTCGCCCGGCCGGCAGCGGACGTTCAGGCCGATCCCCGGCAGCGACACGGAGCGCAGCCGTTCGCCGTCGGCGACCCGGACGGCACTGACCATGGGAGCCACCGCGGCGGCGGCGGCCTGGACACCCGGCAGCTCGGTCGAAGACATGCGGCAATGTTACGAGACGATCACGCCCCCATTCATGTGTTCGCCATCACAGGCCGCATCGCGGGGTGGACGGGTAGCTCCTACGCTCAGGGGAAGGAAGGGAGCTGCACATGACGGTCGACCCGAGCGACCCGGACACCTTCGAGAACGCCGAACCGGAAGAGGCGGGGCCCGAGGCTCCGGAGGCGGACGCCGCCGAGCAGCGGGCGGATGTCCGCCCCGAGGAGGACGAACGGGCGGAGAGCGTCGATCCGGACACCGCCAACGAGGCCGATGTGGCGGAGCAGCGCAGGGTGATTCCCTTGGATGAGGACGATTACCGGTAGTACGCCCCGGTTTGCTCACGACCAGGAAGAACTGTGGCTTCCACAGCCGTCCGGTCCATGAAATTCTGCGTCCGCGCCGCGCACACCCGGGTTACCCAAAAGTACGATGGCTGTACGGCGCAGCGTGCACGGACCGGCTGTGCTGGAACACATATTTGGGAGGCGGCGTGACAGCCATCGAGCAGACAGAGGCCGCGCGCCCGCGGGGTACACGCCTTCCCCGCCGCGCCCGGCGCAATCAGCTGCTGGGCGCCGCACAGGAGGTCTTCGTCGCGCAGGGCTACCACTCCGCCGCGATGGACGACATCGCCGAGCGAGCCGGAGTCAGCAAGCCGGTGCTCTACCAGCACTTCCCCGGAAAGCTGGAGCTCTACCTGGCCCTTCTCGACCAGCACTGCGAGTCCCTGCTCCAGGCCGTGCGCACGGCGCTGGCCTCCACGACGGACAACAAGCTGCGCGTCGAGGCGACGATGGACGCCTACTTCGCGTACGTGGAGGACGAGGGCGGCGCGTTCCGGCTGGTCTTCGAGTCCGACCTGACCAACGAGCCCGCCGTGCGCGAGCGGGTCGACCGGGTCTCCCTCCAGTGCGCCGAGGCCATCTCCGACGTGATCGCCGGGGACACCGGTCTGTCCAAGGACGAGTCCATGCTGCTGGCCGTGGGCCTCGGCGGCGTCTCCCAGGTGGTGGCGCGCTACTGGCTCTCCAGCCGGTCCACCATCCCCCGCGACACGGCCGTCCAGCTCCTCACCTCGCTGGCCTGGCGGGGCATCGCGGGCTTCCCGCTGCACGGCGTCGAGCAGACCTGAGCCCTCCGGCGGGGAACGTCCGACGCCGTGTTCGCTGCGGGCGTTGCCGGTCGGGCCCTGAGCTCCCCTCCCGCCGGGCTAATGTGGCTGCGTACGGCGCGGTTCGCCGCGCAAGGACTGACCGTCGGAGGGACATAGCCGTGGAGGTCAAGATCGGGGTCCAGCACACGCCCCGCGAGATCGTTCTGGAGAGCGGGCTTTCCGCCGAGGACGTCGAGAGCGCGGTCGCCGCGGCACTGGGCGGCAAGGCGGAGCTGCTCAGCCTCACGGACGACAAGGGCCGCAAGGTCCTGGTGCCGGCCGACCGGATCGCGTATGTGGAGATCGGTGAGCCGACCACCCGGCGGGTGGGGTTCGGGGCGCTGTAGTCCACGGACGCGTTGATCACAGGAGCGGCCCGGCGGGAACATCCCCGCCGGGCCGCTCCTGTGGTGTGTGCGGGTCTGCGCCCGCCCCGGATCCCGTACGGGTCGGAACGGTCCGCTGGAGGGTTGCTCCCCGCAGGCTGGGGGTAGTACCGCCTACGACCGATTTGCCCGCCCCGCACACCCCCGCGAGGTGATCCTCTGTGATCTGGGAATCCTTCGGCGCCGCCGTCCTCGGACTCGCCCTGTCCTGGGCGGCGCTCCGATCACTGGCCGACCGACTGCCGTCCGGCCGTGCGGTATATCTCACCGGCGCGCTGGGCGCCCTGTTCGGCGCGTATCTGACGCACGCCGCGCTGGGTACCGGCCATGTCCTGACGACGCTGATCGGAGCCGTGTCCGTCGGGGCGGTGACGCTGTCGCTCCTGATCCGACCACGCGGCCGCCGCCTCGCCCGGTCGGCGGCGGCCCAGGGGCCCGCGTCTGCATGAGGCCGGATCGCCAGCCCGACCTGATCCGGACGAAAGGCCCTGGTCGCGGGGTGTTACGCGGCCAGTCCCAGCGCCGCCATCCGCTTGGTGTGGGCCTCGGTGATCCGGGAGAACATCCGGCCCACCTCGGCCAGGTCGAAGCCGTCCGCGACGCCGCCCACCAGCATCGTCGAGAGGGCGTCGCGGTCGGCGACCACCCGCTGGGCCTGCGACAGCGCCTCGCCCATCAGCCGGCGCGCCCACAGCGCGAGCCGGCCGCCGAGCCGCGGGTCGGCCTCGATCGCGGCGCGCACCTTCTCCACGGCGAAGTTCCCGTGGCCCGTGTCGTCGAGCACGGACAGCACCAGGGACCGGGTGTCGGTGTCGAGCCGGGCCGCGACCTCACGGTAGAAGTCGCTGGCGATCGAGTCGCCGACGTACGCCTTGACCAGGCCCTCCAGCCAGTCGGACGGCGCCGTCTGGCGGTGGAAGTCGTCGAGCGCCTTGGCGAACGGCTCCATCGCGGCGGTGGGGTCCTCGTCCACGGCGGTGAGCCGCTGGTTGAGCTGCTCGAAGTGGTGGAACTCGGCGGCGGCCATCTTCGCCAGTTCCGCCTTGTCGCCGAGTGTCGGCGCGAGCTTCGCGTCCTCCGCCAGCCGCTCGAAGGCCGCCAGCTCTCCGTAGGCGAGGGCGCCGAGCAGGTCCACGACCGCGGCGCGGTACTGCGGGTCGGCTGCGGCGGTGGCCCAGTCCTGGGCGGCGATCCCGGTGGCTGCGGAAGCTTCGGCGGGGGTCTCAGTGGCGTGGTCAGGCGTCTCCATGAACGGAACGATAGCCCGCTCCGCGCAGGGCGGAAGGGCCTGGTCAGCCGGGGGCCTCATACCGTTCCGATGAATTCGTCCAACACACATGCGCGAATCCGGGGTACAGTGGTATTGCGCTTACTGAGCACTGTGCTGTGCCAGAGGCGCGCCCTTGAATGAGGATGCCCGGTCGGTGGCCCGATCGGCTCCGACCCGACAGCCCTCCACGCGGTGCGTACGACACGTACGACTGCGGCTGAGGGGCCCCCTCAGCGGCACGAGCGCTCGAGCGACGGCAGTGGTCCCGCGCCACCCGGCCCATCCACGGCCGGATGACCAACCCCGGCACGGTACGACCCCCAGCGTTCGCCTCGGACCGCGTCTCACAGAAGAGGCAGCACCCTGACTACGTTCCGCGACCTCGGCATTCTTTCCGAGACGGCCGAAGCCCTTGAGGCTGTCGGCATCACGTCCCCGTTCCCCATCCAGGAGCTGACGCTCCCCGTAGCCCTCTCCGGCTCCGACGTCATCGGCCAGGCCAAGACCGGCACCGGCAAGACGCTCGGCTTCGGTCTCCCGCTCCTGGAGCGTGTGACCGTCCCCGCCGACGTCGAGGCGGGCCGCGCCAAGCCCGAGCAGCTGACCGACGCGCCGCAGGCGCTCGTCGTCGTCCCCACCCGCGAGCTGTGCCAGCAGGTCACCAACGACCTGCTCACGGCCGGCAAGGTCCGTAACGTCCGCGTTCTCGCGATCTACGGCGGCCGGGCGTACGAGCCCCAGGTCGAGGCCCTCAAGAAGGGCGTCGACGTGATCGTCGGCACCCCGGGCCGTCTCCTGGACCTGGCGGGCCAGCGCAAGCTCGACCTCTCCCACATCCGCGGGCTCGTCCTCGACGAGGCCGACGAGATGCTGGACCTGGGCTTCCTGCCCGACGTCGAGCGCATCATCACGATGCTGCCGCCCAAGCGCCAGACGATGCTGTTCTCGGCCACCATGCCCGGCGCCGTCATCAGCCTCGCGCGCCGCTACATGTCGCAGCCGACGCACATCAACGCCACGTCGCCCGACGACGAGGGCACGACCGTGAAGAACACGGTCCAGCACGTCTACCGCGCCCACAACATGGACAAGCCGGAGATGCTCTCCCGCATCCTCCAGGCCGACGGCCGCGGGCTCGCGATGATCTTCTGCCGTACGAAGCGCACGGCCGCCGACATCGCCGAGCAGCTGGAGAAGCGCGGCTTCGCCTCCGGAGCGGTCCACGGCGACCTCGGCCAGGGCGCCCGCGAGCAGGCGCTGCGCGCCTTCCGCAACGGCAAGGTCGACGTGCTGGTCTGCACCGACGTCGCCGCGCGCGGTATCGATGTCGAGGGTGTGACCCACGTCATCAACTACCAGTCGCCGGAGGACGAGAAGACCTACCTCCACCGCATCGGCCGCACCGGCCGCGCGGGCGCCAAGGGCATCGCGATCACGCTGGTCGACTGGGACGACATCCCGCGCTGGCAGCTGATCAACAAGGCCCTGGACCTGAAGTTCCCGGACCCGCCCGAGACGTACTCCACCTCGCCGCACCTCTTCGAGGAGCTGGGCATCCCGGCGGGCACCAAGGGTGTGCTGCCGCGCGCCGAGCGGACCCGTGCCGGTCTGCGCGCCGAGGAGGTCGAGGACCTCGGCGAGACCGGCGGCCGCGGTCGCAAGGCCGCCGCACCGGCCCCCGCCCGTGAGGAGCGCGAGCCCCGCACCCGTACGCCGCGTCAGCGCCGCCGCACCCGTGGCGGCTCCGCGGCCGAGGAGGGCGCCGCGACGGTGCCCGCACCCGCCAAGGAGGCCGCTCCGGCCGCACCGGCCGGCGACGGGGCGTCCGACGACGCACCGCGTACGCCGCGCCGTCGCCGCCGTACCCGCGTCAGCGTCCCCGAGGCCGGCACCGAGGCGGCCGTGGCGGTCGCCGAGGCTCCGGTGGTCCCCGCTCCGGTGGCCGAGGCAGCGCCCGTGATCGAGGCCGCACCGGTGGCCGTACCCGTGGCCGAGCCGGTCGCGGAGGCCGTGCCGGAGACCAAGCCGCGCCGTCGTCGCAGCCGCGCCGCCGTGAAGCCGGTGGCCGAGGAGACGGCTTCGCCCGTCGCCGCGGCTCCGGCCGCACCGGCCCCGGCCGAGTTCCAGACCGTGGCCGTCGCCGCGGGCGTCGCGGAGCCGGTCGTCGAGCAGGCGGCCGTCAAGCCGCGCCGCCGCACCCGGATCGTGAAGCCGGCCGACGAGGTCGACTTCCAGATCGCCCCGGCCGCCGAGCCGGAGCCCGAGGCGAAGACGCGTCGTCGTCCGGCCCGCGCCACGACGAAGACCAAGTCGGAGCCGAAGGCCGCGGCCACGTCGGCCGAGCCCAAGGCCCGGGCGACCAGGACGACGAAGTCCCGGGCGAAGGCGGAGACCGCGCCGACCGCGGAGAAGGTCACCGCGAAGGCCGCCACCAAGGCCGCCGCGAAGGCGGTCGCCGTCGAGCAGCCCGCCGTCGAGGCCCCGGCCGCCGAGGCGGACGCCAAGCCGCGCCGCCGCCGTGCCACCCGCAGCGTCACCTCGACCGCGACCCAGGAGGCCGCCGTGGTCTCCGAGGCCGAGGCCGTGGTGAGCGAGGCCGCCGCCGAGACGAAGCCGCGCCGCCGTCGCGCCACCCGCCCGGCGGGCAAGGCGTCGGCGACGACGACCGAGAGCTGACGCTCCCGGCGACACAGCACCACCTACGGCCCCGGCCCCCGCACACGCGGGGGCCGGGGCCGTTCCGCTGCCCGATGCCGCCATGAGGGCCTCCCGGCGCCTCCGTCGGATGAGCCGCCCGGTGAGGCGAGGACGGGTGCGGCGGGGATAGCCTCGCCGTATGAGCCGCCCGCCCACCTTCGCCCCGCCGCCCTGCGCCCGCGCCCGTGTCCTGGCGACCGAGCGCGGCGACTTCGCCGTCCTGGACGCCGTACCGGGGACCCCGGCACGGGCCACCGCCCTGCTGCTGCCCGGATACACCGGCAGCAAGGAGGACTTCATCGCGCTGCTGGAGCCGCTGTGCGCGGCGGGCTACCGGGTGGTCGCGGTGGACGGCCGGGGGCAGTACGAATCGAAGGGGACGGACCGTCAGGAAAGCTACGCCCAGGCCGAGTTGGCCCGCGATGTGCTCGCTCAGGCGGCGGCCCTGGGCGACGGGGGCGGGGAGCTGCATCTGCTCGGGCACTCGCTCGGCGGGCAGATCGCCCGCGCCGCCGTACTGCTGGACGCCACCCCGTTCCGCTCGCTGACGTTGATGTCCTCGGGCCCCGCCGAGGTCGTCGCGGCCCAGCGGGACAAGGTGAAGATGCTGAGCGACGCGTTGTCCGTGCTGTCGATGGACGAGGTGTGGGAGGCGATGCGGGCGCTGGATCCGCCGCAGGACGCGGACACCGGCGACGGTGCGGACATGCGCCACCGCTGGCTCGCCCACCATCCGGCCCAGTTGATCGCCACCGGGGCCCAGTTGGCCGCCGAACCGGACCGGGTGGACGAGCTGGCCGCCGTCGGGCTGCCCGTCCACGTCCTGTCCGGGGAGCGCGACGACGTGTGGCCGGTGGAGCTGTTCGACTCCATGGCGCGGCGTCTCGGCGCCCGCCGCACCACGATCGCCGGCGCCGAGCACTCCCCCAACACCGCCCGCCCGCAGGAGACCGCGGAGGCGCTGGCCGCGTTCTGGGACGGCCTGCCGGCCGTCTGACGCGCCGGCGGCGCCCCCCGACGCGTCCCACCGGCCGTCGGAGGCGCCGCCACCGGCCAGCCCCGCTTCCGTCAGTACTGCGACTGCAGGTGCTGCCAGAAGCCGTCGCGGAGCGCCCGTCGCAGGTGCGCGTGGCCGCGCAGCGAGTGCTGGAGCAGGCGTTCCGCCTCCACCAGCAGGTCCTGGTCGACGGAGCCCGGCAGATAGGGGTGGCCGGGCAGCAGGTCGGCCAGGGACTCCCGGCCGCGCGCGGCGAGCCAGGCGGCCGCGATCTGTGCGCCGACGAAGCGGACGTCCTCCCGGGAGGGGGCCGGGCTGTCGTCCTCGTACGTGGTGACGGGCCGCCGCGTGACGTAGGGGCGGCAGAAGTCGAGCTCGAAGGTGCGCTGGCTGTCGACCTCCCACAGCAGCGGTTCGGCCTGGTTGCGTCCTTCGGCGGCCTCGATGCCCCAGAGGTGGACGCGCGCCCCGTAGCCCTGGGCGGCCTCGACCGCCGAGACCAGGTCCTCGTCACCGCCGACGAGCGCCGCGTCGCTGATGGCGCGGTGCCGGGCGAGGGATTCGAGGTCGGTGCGGATGAGCGAGTCGACGCCCTTCTGCTGGTTGTTGGCGTTGAGGTTGCCGAGCCGCACCTTGACATCGGGGAGTTCGGCGATGGCCTGCTGCTCGGTGGTGTGGATGCGGCGGCGGGCCCCGTCGTACCAGTAGACCCGCAGCAGCCTGCTGTCCGCGAAGATCGTGCGGGCCTTGTCGATGAAGGCCTCGATCAGCCCTTCGGCGTCGAGATCGAAGGAGCGCCGGTCCTCGGTGCCGGTGACGAGCAGCCCGGCCGCGGCGTACACATAGCCCGCGTCCACGAAGATGGCGTGCGTCGACGGGGTCTTGGAGACCTCGATGAGCATCCGCTGGAGCAGCTCGTTGGTGCGGTCCAGCCGGGCGCCGAGACCGGCTCCGGCGATGGACTGCGGGTCCGCCTCGTTCATGCGAACCTCATGGTCTGTGGTGGCGTGACTACCGACGGGTACTTAGACATCCAAAAAATTTCCTTAGCGTAGGGAATGTTTGCAGGGGACAAGCCGTTGTCACCCACGTGGAACGCGAGGGAAGCCTCGCGTTCCTGGTCTTGCCGGTGGGACGCCCCACCGGCGCCAGCAGTTCTCCAGCAGGAGGATCAGACGAAGGGAAGCCCTATGCGCTTCGAGATCATGCGACTCGACGACGTCGACGGTACCGCCGTGGACAGCACCGTCGTGGACGCCGCCTCCGTCAACCGGATCGTGCAGCAGGCCGCAGCGATGGGCCAGCGCATCTACATCCGGCCGGCCGACAGCTCGGCTTCGTAACGCATCTGGGCTCATGACGCCCCACGAGGCCCCGCGCCTCATCGCATTGCGCCGCTAAAGACGAAGCGCCCCCGTACGGAACGTCCGTGCGGGGGCGCTGTGGTGCCTGGGGGAGGTTCAGGAGGTCTGGATGACCTGGGTGACGCCGTTGATGATCTGCTGGACGGCGATGGCGGAGAGCATCATGCCGGCGAGCCGGGTCACCAGCACCACACCCCCGTCCTTGATCACGCGGATGATGACCAGCGAGTAGCGCATGGCCAGCCAGAGCACCACGTGCATGGCGACGATCGCGGACCATACCGAGAGCTGGCCGCCCACGCCGTCGGCGTGCTGCACCGCGAGGATGACCGAGACGATCGCACCGGGCCCGGCCAGCAGCGGCATGCCCAGCGGTACGAGCGCCACATTGACGTCCTTGGTCTGCGTCGGCTCGTCCGTCTTGCCGGTCAGCAGGTCGAGCGCGATCAGCAGCAGCAGGAGTCCGCCCGCGATCATCAGGGCGGGCACGGAGACATGCAGGTAGTCGAGGATCTGCTGGCCGAGCAGACCGAAGACGGCGATCACGCCGAACGCGACCATGACCGCCTGGAGCGCCATCCCGCGCTGCACCTTGGCGGGGCGTCCCGCGGTGAGCGCGAGGAAGATCGGCGTGATCCCGGGCGGGTCCATGATCACAAATAGGGTGAGAAAAAGGGATCCGAAGACAGCGACGTCGAACACAGTGAGCCTTGCGAGAGGAGAGCGGGCGGTACGGAGGTGGCGCGGGGTCCGGGCGGCGGCCGTCGCCGTGTCGGGCACGCGGCGGTACGCACAGGGGCGCGCGGGGAGTAAGGAAGGTGGTGCGGTGAAAGTGGGCGGGGCCCAGGAGCTGTCCGGCCGTGATCCGCCGGATCTCTAGCGGGGACCGGCTCCGCCGGCGCCCGGCACCGGGAAGGCTCCCGTGGCGCGCCGGGTGATCTCGCCGTAGATCTCGGGGTCGGTGGTGCAGGCGCCGAGCTCGACGGTTTTCCGGGTGCCGTGGTAGTCGCTGGAACCGGTCGTGAGCAGCCCCAGCTCGCGGGCGAGGCCGCGCAGTCGGGCCCGGGTGGGCTCGTCGTGGTCCATGTGGTCGACCTCGACGCCGTCGAGACCGGCTTCGGCGAGCGCGACGATCGTGGACTCGGGGACCACCGCGCCGCGTTTCACGGCGGCCGGGTGGGCGAAGACGGTGACCCCGCCCGCCGCCTTCACCAGGCGGATCGCCTCGAAGGGGTCGAACTCGTGCTTCTCCGCGTACGCCCTGCCTCCGGTACCCAGCCAGTCGGGCGTGAAGGCGTCGGAGACCGTGGGTACGACGCCGAGTTCGACGAGGGCGGCGGCGACGTGCGGGCGACCGACCGAGCCGTCCCCGGCGATGCGGGCGACCTGCTCCCAGGTGATGGGGACGTCGAGGGCGCGCAGCTTGCGGACCATCTCCCGGGCGCGCGGCACCCGGTCGTCGCGGACGAGTTCCCGGGCGCGCTCCAGCTCGGCGTCCGCGGGGTCGAAGAGGTAGGCCAGCATGTGCAGGCCCACGCCGTCGACGCGGCAGGAGAGTTCGGCGCCGGTGACGAGGGTGAGCCCCTCGGGCAGCGCGTCGATGGCCTGCTTGTGGCCGCCCACGGTGTCGTGGTCGGTGAGCGCGACGACGTCCAGCCCCGCGGCGGCGGCGTTCGCGACCAGCTCGGCGGGGGTGTCCGTGCCGTCCGACGCGGTGGAGTGGGTGTGCAGGTCGATGCGCACGACGCGTGACTCCGGGGATCGCGGGCGGACGGGGGACCGCTCAAGGATAACCGCCGCGCTCCGGGTCTCCGGCCGCCCACGGCCCCGCCCCTGGCCCGCGCCGGAGCCGCCCCCGCCGCCCGCCGCGCTCGCCGCTCCTACCGCTCGCCCGTCGCCTGCCGGGGCGGCGCCTCGGGGGCGGTGAGCAGGCGGGGGGTGATCGCGCCGCAGGGGACGAGGTCCACCTCTCCCCCGGCGTCCCGCAGGTCGGTGAGCACCAGCTCGTCGTACATCAGCAGCCCCGACTGTTCGGGCCACAGGATCGCCCAGAGCCACAGCCCCCGCGCCTCGCCCGCGAAGACGGCGCGGTCAGGCGGAGCGTTCTTCACGTGCCAGAGGGGGGTGGGGCGGCCGGCGGCGTGCACCTTGGCGTCGGGGGCGGAGTCGACGTCGAGGTGGAGGCCGGGGTCCGGGCCCTCGATCCCGGCGTACCGGGCGCCGAGCCCGACGCCGAGCTCCTCGGCGACCAGCAGCAGCTCGCCCATCCCGCCCAGCGGTCCTGGCCCCGAGCAGGCCACGGCGCTCGCGCGGCCGCCGCTGCGGTCGTCGCCCGCGCTGGCGACCCCGGTGAACAGCCAGCCCACGGGGAGCGGCCAGGGCATCCAGACGGGGACCTGAGCACGGTGCACCACGACGCCGAGACCTTCGACGCTCGGCGGGATGACCGGCTGCATCGGATGGACCTGGCCGTGCACGGAGCACTGCCAGGCGTCGGCGAAGAGACCGGGCGCCCTGACCCGGCCACCGCACTTCGGGCAACTGGGTTCGCCCCTCATAGGGACCAACCGTCCTCCCCGCCGGTCCTCGCGTCAAGGACGATCACCCGTCCGCAGCGTGGCCCTGACCGGGGAGAATAGATGTAGCTTGCACTTATTAGCTTGCCTAACTTATTCTGTGCATAACGCATCGATCCGGAGCCGAAGAACTCCGGAGGCCGGAGGAGAAGGAGAGAACCCATGCAGGGAGAGGATCCGTTCGACGAAGGAGCGACGGGGGGCGGCATCCTGCGCCAGCCGAGGGCCGTCTGGGCCACGGCGGGCGCCTCGGTGGTGGCCTTCATGGGCATCGGCCTGGTGGACCCGATCCTGCCGTCCATCGCCCAGGGGCTGGACGCCTCGGCGAGTCAGGTGTCGCTGCTGTTCACCTCGTACTTCCTGATCACCGCCTTCGCGATGCTGGTCACCGGCTTCGTCTCCAGCCGCATCGGCGGCCGCAGGACCCTGCTGGCCGGCCTCGCCCTCGTGATCGTCTTCGCCGCGCTGTCCGGCACCTCGTCCTCCGTCGCCGAACTGGTCGGCTTCCGGGCCGGCTGGGGCCTGGGCAACGCCCTGTTCGTCTCCACCGCCCTCGCGGTGATCGTCGGGGCGGCGGCGGGCGGCAGCGCGGCGGCGATCCTGCTGTACGAGTCGGCGCTCGGCCTCGGCATGGCGTGCGGGCCGCTGCTCGGCGCGCTGCTCGGGGACGCCAGCTGGCGCTACCCCTTCTTCGGCACGGCGGCGCTGATGGCGATCGGCTTCCTCTGCATCGCCGCGTTCCTCAAGGAGCAGCCGAAGCCCGCCCGCAAGACGTCACTGCTCGACCCGGTGAAGGCGCTGGGGCACGGCGGGCTGGCCTCGGTCGCGGCCTCGGCGTTCTTCTACAACTACGCGTTCTTCACGATCCTGGCCTTCACACCGTTCGTGCTGGACATGACCCCGTACAAGTCCGGCGCGGTCTTCTTCGCCTGGGGCCTGCTGCTGGCCGTCTTCTCCGTGCTGGTCGCCCCGCGTCTCCAGCGCCGCTTCGGCTCGCTCAAGGTGCTGGGGGCGTCCCTGGTGCTGCTCGCCGTCGATCTGCTGGTCCTCGGCTACGGCAGCCACGGCACGGCCGTCGTCGCCACGATCGTCTCCGGCGCGTTCATCGGCATGAACAACACCGTCTTCACCGAGCTGGCCCTCGGGGTCTCGGACGCGCCGCGCCCGGTGGCGAGCGCCGGATACAACTTCGTCCGCTGGTTCGCGGCGGCGGCCGCCCCCTTCCTCGCCCCGAAGATCGAGGAGTGGACCGACGTCCACATCCCGTTCGTGGTGGCCGCGCTCGCCGCCCTCGTCGGAGCGGCGGTCGTGGGCGTACGGCGTACGGCGCTGACCCACGAGGCCGAGGAGCTGGAGCCGGTCCACGCGCGGGAGGACGGCGTGGCGGTCTTCGCCGACTGACCGCGCGGACCGGTCAGTCCAGCGGTACGGACGTGCGCAGCGGGTCGCGCAGGTCCGTACCGTGCGTCAGCCACCGCTCCTGGAGCTCCTGTGCGCCGCGCACCCGCTTCCAGGCGGCCTCGTTGTGCGTCATCGGCAGCAGCGGCAGGAAGCGCACCGGGTCCATCGGCTCGTCCAGCTCCAGGTCCTCCACCAGACCACCGGACTCCGCGACCAGCACCGAGGTGAACGGCGCCCCGGTCCACAGCGGCTCCCCCAGGTCCAGCGAGGCGCCGGCGGCCACGATCAACCCCTCGACCTGCGGGGACGCGGCCAGCACGGCGAGCGGGCGCAGCACCTGGTCGGTGTCGGCGAGTCCGCCCCGTACGGAGAGGATCAGCTCGGCGCGGGGCCCCTTCACCGGGTCGGCGAGCGGGGAGGTGGGGTCGGCCATCGGCTGACCGGACATGCCGAGCGTCGCGTAGCGCACCACGTCGCCGTCGAGGAAGCGCAGCACCTCGATGCGGTCGGTGCCCAGGAACGTCACGTCGGCGCGGGCGTCCGGATCCCCGAGAGCGGAACGGAGCCGGGCCTCGACCAGAGCGAGAATTTCTGCCATGCCGCGAGCATAGATCGCGTAGGGAATGGGCAAAGTACGGGATTGGGCCTTGGGCGGCTGATAGCCTGGCCGCCGGTCGGGACAGCACGCAGAAGCGTTGCTCTTCTTCGTCCCGACGACACGTCGTCCCCCACGGGGGACCGGCCGGAGGAGGTGGGGACTGCTATGGATCCAAGTCGACCGTGCAGTACCAACCGCTCTTCCGCGCCTCGCATTTCCCGTTGATCCGACGCCTCGTCGGTCGCCCGGTGCCGACATCGCCGTCGTATCCGGATGACTCCTCGACAGCAGTTCGCGCGACGGAAGAGCCCTTCGTTTTTGCCTGTCTGTAGCGAACGCCGTCATCGCGCCCGCGCGGTGCCGCCCGCTTTGCGGACGTGAGCACACGTCCTCGTTCCGGGCTGTTCCACGCCCTCGCCGACGGCCCTCCGTGAAGGAGCCAGCCATGTCGATGATCCGTGACCTGCGCGCCGCCGTGCGCCCGTCCCTGCGCCCGTCCCTCCGTAAGAACAGCGCCCCCTACAGCGCGTACGACTCCACCCGCGACCCGTCCGCCTCCAGCGCCGTCGTCGACTGCGCCGTCTACCGCGACGGCCGCCGGCTGGCGACGCCCGCGGCCCCGACGCCGCACGAGGCGATGCTCCAGGTGCGGGAGGAGGGCGGCTTCGCGTGGATCGGTCTGCACGAGCCGACCGAGGCCGAATTCGCGGGCATCGCCCGGGAGTTCGGGCTGCACCCGCTGGCCGTCGAGGACGCCGTACACGCCCACCAGAGGCCCAAGCTGGAGCGCTACGACGACACGCTGTTCACCGTCTTCAAGACGATCCACTACGTGGAGCACGCCGAACTGACCGCGACCAGCGAGGTCGTGGAGACCGGCGAGGTGATGTGTTTCACCGGCCGGGACTTCGTCATCACCGTCCGGCACGGCGGTCAGGGCTCCCTGCGCGCTCTGCGCCACCGCCTCCAGGACGATCCGGAGCTGCTCACCAAGGGCCCCTCCGCCGTGCTGCACGCCATCGCCGACCATGTGGTCGACGGGTACATCGCGGTGGCCGAGGCGGTGCAGGACGACATCGACGAGGTGGAGATCGATGTCTTCTCCACCCCGGCCAAGGGCAGCCCGCGCGGTTCGGACGCGGGCCGGATCTACCAGCTCAAGCGCGAGGTGCTGGAGTTCAAGCGGGCCGTCTCGCCACTGCTGCGGCCCATGCAGCTGCTGAGCGAGCGGCCGATGCGGCTGATCGACCCCGACATCCAGAAGTACTTCCGCGACGTCGCCGACCACCTCGCCCGGGTCCAGGAGGAGGTCCTCGGCTTCGACGAGCTGCTCAACTCGATCCTCCAGGCGAATCTGGCGCAGGCGACCGTCACGCAGAACGAGGACATGCGCAAGATCACCTCCTGGGCGGCGATCATCGCCGTGCCGACGATGATCTGCGGTGTCTACGGCATGAACTTCGAGCACATGCCCGAGCTCCAGTGGAAGTACGGCTATCCGCTGGTGCTCGGCGTCATCGGGGTGGTCTGTTTCTCCATCCACCGCATCCTCAAGCGCAACGGCTGGCTCTGAGCGCGGCCGCCCCCCGATCGCCGGTGGGTCTAAGCTCGCGCCCATGACTGACGCCGTCGCGCCCGATGCCGCCGCCGACCTGCTGGAGAGGGCCCTCGTCGAGGAGGCCACGAAGAAGTCCGGTCTCGTCTGGGTGCGGGGCGACGGGCCGGCCCGAGCCGTCTGGCACATCTGGCACGACGGCGCGGCACACCTGGTCGGCGGCGGCCCCGGCGAGCAGCCCCTGCCCGAGGGCCTGGCCGACGGCGGCCGCGCCGAGGTGACCGTACGCAGCAAGGACAAGGGGGGCCGGATCGTCGCCTGGGGTGCGGCGTGCCGTTTCCTCCCGCCGCACTCCGAGGAGTGGGAGGCGGCGGTCGCCGAGCTGAAGGGCAAGCGGCTGAACGCGCCGGACGCCGAGTCGATGACGGAGCGGTGGGCGCGCGAGTGCACCGTGGTGCGGCTGACGCCGGACACCGTCAGCACCGCGCTGCCGGACACCTCGCTGGCGGCAGTCCCGCTGCCGACCGGGGCCACCACCCGGCAGCCGGCCCCGGCCGCGCTCCCCCGGCTGCTGCTGAAGCGTCGCGGGAAGCGCTGAGCCAGGGCCTCGCGGTACGGGTCGCTCAGCCGGAGGACTTGGGGAGCTGGCCGCCGTAGTCGACGGTGTCGTCCTCCTGGGGCGCCTCCAGCGGGAAGGCCTGCCCCCAGTCGGCCAGCGTGACCGTGCCCCCGCCGCCGCCCCGGGCCACCCGGACCGGGTACGGCTGGTCCTCCAGCGAGACGTCGAACGCCCCGCCCTCGCCCTTGCCGCCCAGGATCTGGATGGTGCGGTGCCCGGCGACCGTGTCCCGGCCGCCTTTGCTGACCTTTCCGTTCAGCGCGAGGAGCCCGTCGAGCAGGACCTTCTTGTCGGTGAAGCCGCGCAGCTGGCGGTAGCTGGGGTCGCCCTCGGGGACCTTCACGTACTTGCCGCCCAGCTTGTCGGCGGCCGCCACGTCGGAGGACCCGCCCTCGCCGCCGCCGCCGCTCTCCTCGTGGGTCCAGAACTCCGCGGGCGCCTTCAGGTAGAGCTCGTCGTCCACCCGCAGCAGGGCGAAGCTCTGCTGCTTGGAGGTCACCGAGCCCATGCCGCCCTCGGCGTTGAGCTTCATCTCCAGCCGGTAGGTGCCGCCCTTGCTGACGAGCGTGCCCGACAGGCGTACGGCGCTCGCCGCTCCGGCCGCCGCTCTGGCCTTCTCGTCGATCTCGGTGGCGGAGAGTTTGGCGACGCCGTTGGTCCCCTTGTCCGGGTCCTCCTCCGTGCCGCAGGCGGCCAGGGCCGCGGTGAGCCCTCCGCACAGCACGAGAGCGAGGGCGGTCCGGCGATGGTTCCGCACGGCCGGGGCGAAAGAGGTCACGGGCGCACTGCCTCTCAACTGCGATCGGGGGGTGGCAGACGGCAGCGTACCCGGGAGGCGCGTGCCTCCCGGCAGCCAGCCGTACGGACCGGTCCGCCGGGGCGCGGTGCGGCGGTACGGGCTAGCCTGATCCCGGCGTACCGACGGATTCCGCCGGCCCGCGGGGCCCGTCCGGGACGGTCGGGCGCGGACGGTCACGGGATACGTGACGACACAGTGGACACGGACGGACGAAGGAGGCCGAGGATGGCGGCGGTCACCCCCAGGGTCTTCGTCTCGCACCTGTCCGGCGTACCCGTATTCGACCCGAACGGGGACCAGGTCGGCCGGGTCCGTGATCTGGTGGCGATGCTGCGGGTCGGCGGACGCCCGCCGCGCATCCTGGGCCTGGTGGTCGAGGTGATCAGCCGCCGGCGGATCTTCCTGCCGATGACCCGGGTGACGGGCGTCGAGTCCGGCCAGGTCATCACCACCGGCGTCGTCAACATGCGGCGCTTCGAACAGCGGCCCACGGAACGTCTCGTCCTCGGCGAGTTCCTGGACCGGCGGGTGCGGCTGGTGGATGGCCATGACCAGGACGGCGAGGAGGTCACCGTCCTGGACGTGGCCATCCAGCAGCTGCCGGCCCGCCGCGACTGGGAGATCGACAAGTACTTCGTCCGCAAGGGGCGCGGCGGGGCGCTGCGCCGCAAGGGCGAGACCCTGACAGTGGAGTGGTCGGCGGTCAGCGGCTTCTCGCTGGACGAGCACGGCCAGGGCGCGGAGAGCCTGGTCGCCACGTTCGAGCGGCTGCGGCCCACCGATGTGGCGAACGCCCTGCACCACCTCTCGCCCAAGCGCCGGGTGGAGGTCGCCGCCGCCCTGGACGACGACCGGCTCGCCGACGTCCTGGAGGAGCTGCCCGAGGACGACCAGGTGGAGATCATCGGCAAGCTCGCCGAGGAGCGGGCCGCCGACGTCCTGGAGGCGATGGACCCCGACGACGCGGCGGACCTGCTCTCCGAGCTGCCGGAGGAGGACAAGGAACGGCTGCTGGCGCTGATGCGGCCGGACGACGCCGCCGATGTCCGCCGTCTGATGTCGTACGAGGAGCGGACGGCGGGCGGTCTGATGACGACCGAGCCGATCGTGCTGCTGCCCGACGCCACGGTGGCCGACGCGCTGGCCCGGGTGCGGCAGGCGGACCTGTCCCCGGCGCTCGCCGCGCAGGTGTACGTGTGCCGCTCCCCCGACGACACCCCGACCGGGAAGTACCTGGGCACGGTGCATTTCCAGCGGCTGCTGCGCGACCCGCCGTTCACCCTGGTCAGCTCGATCGTCGACAGCGACCTGGTGCCGCTGTCGCCGGACACCCCGCTGCCGACGGTCACCAGTTATCTGGCCGCGTACAACATGGTCTCGGTGCCCGTCGTGGACGAGACCGGTTCGCTGCTGGGCGCGGTGACCGTGGACGATGTCCTGGACCACCTGCTGCCGGACGACTGGCGCGAGACGGATCTGCACGGGGAGGAGGGGATCGGTCATGGCGGGCGATGAGCGGGCGAAGGCGGGGTCGACCGGCGCCTCGGGCCTGGTGCGGCCCCCGCGCACCCGGCTGGACCAGCCGAAGGACCCGCGTCGGCGGCTGCTGCCGGAGTACGACCCGGAGGCGTTCGGCCGGTTCTCGGAGCGGATCGCGCGGTTCCTGGGGACCGGGCGGTTCATCGTCTGGATGACGCTGATCATCATCATCTGGGTGCTGTGGAACATCTTCGCGCCCAAGGATCTGCGCTTCGACCAGTACCCGTTCATCTTCCTGACGCTGATGCTGTCGCTCCAGGCCTCCTACGCCGCGCCGCTGATCCTCCTCGCGCAGAACCGGCAGGACGACCGCGACCGGGTCACGCACGAGCAGGACCGGAAGCAGAACGAGCGCTCCATCGCCGACACCGAATACCTGACACGGGAGATCGCGGCCCTGCGCATGGGCCTGGGCGAGGTCGCCACCCGGGACTGGATCCGCTCGGAACTGCAGGACATGGTGAGGGACATGGAGGACCGGCAGGTGCTGTTCCCGGCCGAGAGTGACGAAGGCGACCGCTGAAGGGCTACCCGCCCGTAGCGCTCCGCGCCGTAACATCGTCTGTATGGCTACGGAAGACGCGGTGCTTGAGGCACTGGCGACAGTGAACGACCCGGAGATCCACCGCCCGATCACCGAGCTGGGCATGGTGAAATCGGTCGAGATCGATCCTGACGGTGTAGTCGCTGTCACGGTGTATCTCACGGTCTCCGGCTGTCCGATGCGCGAGACGATCACCCGGAACGTGACCGAGGCGGTCGCCCGGGTCGAGGGCGTCTCGCGGGTCGAGGTGACCCTCGACGTCATGAGCGACGAACAGCGCAAGGACCTGGCGAGCTCGCTGCGCGGCGGCACCGCCGAGCGGGAGGTGCCCTTCGCCCAGCCCGGCTCGCTGACCCGGGTGTACGCGGTGGCCTCCGGCAAGGGCGGCGTCGGCAAGTCCTCGGTCACGGTGAACCTCGCCGCGGCGATGGCGGCCGACGGACTGAAGGTCGGCGTCGTGGACGCGGACATCTACGGGCACAGCGTGCCCCGGATGCTCGGTGCGGACGGCAAGCCCACCCAGGTCGAGAACATGATCATGCCGCCGTCCGCGCACGGCGTGAAGGTCATCTCCATCGGCATGTTCACCCCGGGCAACGCGCCCGTGGTCTGGCGCGGTCCGATGCTGCACCGGGCGCTCCAGCAGTTCCTCGCCGATGTGTACTGGGGCGACCTGGACGTCCTGCTGCTCGACCTGCCGCCGGGCACCGGCGACATCGCGATCTCGGTCGCGCAGCTCGTGCCGAACGCGGAGATCCTGGTCGTCACGACCCCGCAGCAGGCGGCGGCCGAGGTGGCCGAGCGGGCCGGCTCGATCGCCGTGCAGACCCACCAGAAGATCGTCGGCGTGGTGGAGAACATGTCGGGCATGCCGTGCCCGCACTGCGACGAGATGGTCGACGTGTTCGGCTCGGGCGGTGGCGCACGGGTCGCGGAGGGGCTGACCCGTACGATCGGCGCCGAGGTACCGGTGCTCGGCTCGATCCCGATCGACGTACGGCTGCGCGAGGGCGGCGACGAGGGCAAGCCGGTCGTCCTGTCCGACCCCGACTCGCCGGCCGGCAGCGCGCTGCGCTCGATCGCGGAGAAGCTGGGCGGCCGTCAGCGCGGCCTGTCGGGCATGTCGCTGGGAATCACCCCGCGCAACAAGTTCTGACGCTCCTCGGGGCGGCACAGGGCGGGCCGGTGGTCATCCGGCCCGCCCTGTCACGTCGCCGCGCGTAGGACCCGCCCTGTCGCGTCGCTACGCGTACGTCCCGCCCTGTCGCGTCGCTACGCGTAGGTCCCGATGTCCTTGATGGCCGCGAAGCCGAGACCGTACGCGCTCATCCCCCGCCCGTAGGCCCCGATGTGCACGCCCTCGTGGGCGGACCCGGCGAGGACCCAGCCGAACTCGGACTCGCGGTAGTGGAACTCCACCGGCACCCCGTCCACCGGCAGGGAGAGGGTCGACCAGGGCGCGCTGCCGAGGTCGTCGGCGAGGGTGAACGCCGTCTCGGTCTGCTGGTCCAGCCAGTCGTCGCGCAGGGTGTGGTCCATCTGCGGCGGCCAGGTGTACGCCAGCAGGCCGGAGCCCGCGAGCCAGGCCGCCGAGGACACCGTGGTGGCGTCCAGCACGCCCGTACCGTCACCGCTGCGTCTCACCGGGCTCGCGGCCACGGTGATCACCGCCGCGAACCGCTCCTTGTCGGCGGAGCCGTCCGACTTCACCGACGGCTCGTCGCCGTGCCCCGTCGCACCGTGCTGCACCGTGCCGTCCGCCGCGGTGCCGACCTGCATCAGCCAGCGCGGGCCGGTGAAGGCCTCGTCCAGGCCGTACCAGGGGAAGGTCGCTTCCCGGTAGCCGTCGACGGTACGCCGTGTCTCCGGCACCTCCTCCGCCGTGGCCGTGCCCGGGACACCGTCCGTATCAATCCGACTCGTCGTCTCCATCTGCGCGGCCGCCTCCTCGATCAGTCAGGATCCGGAGCGGCCCGCCCCCCGCGGGCTTGGGCATCCTCGCAACCGGACAGATGGAGAATAGCCATACCGTCCGGACGAGTCGGGATTGACCGGGGTCAGGTGGCGTCCGCATCGAACGGCGGGCGCTCGGGCCGGTCCTGCTGCGGGGTCTTCTTCAGCAGGTCAGGAGCGGTTTCGCCGGTCTTGGTGAGGCTGGTCGTCGAGCCGTCGGCCGCCGCGCCCGCCGAGCCGTTCGCCGCACTGTTGGCGGTATCGGACGCGGTCGGGGTGCGCCCGTTGACGGCGTCGGTGACGTCGGAGATCTCCTTGCGGAGGTCGAAGCTCTCGCGGATGTCCTTCAGCCCCAGGTCGTCGTTGCCGTCCATCAGCTGCTTGCGGACGAACGTCTTGGGGTTGAGGTCCTCGAACTCGAAGTCCTTGAACTGCGGGCCGAGCTCCGAGCGGATGTCTTCCTTGGCGCTGTCCGAGAACTCGCGGATCTTACGGATGGTGCGCGTGACGTCCTGGATCAGCTTGGGCAGCTTGTCCGGGCCGAAGACCAGCACGGCCAGCACCCCGAGCGTCAACAGCTCCAGTGCGCCAATGTCATTGAACACCTTGTTGCTCCTCGTGTTCTCCGCGTGTTCTCCGTGCGATCGCGGCCCGGGGCTCCCAGCTGCCCGGACCGCTCAAAGGTACCTGTCGAAGGTGTCCGGGCGGTACCTCGCGGTGGACGTCACGTGCCGCTCGCCGAGCCCAGCGTCAGGGTCACCGTCCGCTCCTCGCCGCCGCGGGTCAGCTTGAGGTCGAGCTCGTCGCCGGGGCGGTGGGCCCGGATCTTCACGATCAGCTCCTCGCCGCTGTGCACCCGCTGGCCCTCGACCTGGGTGATGACGTCGCCGGACCGGATGCCCGCCTTGGCGGCGGGGCCGTCCTTCGCCACTGCGGGCGCGCCGTCGGCCCCCTTCGTGCCGACCTTGGCCCCGTCGCCGGTGTACTTCATGTCCAGCGTGACGCCGATGACCGGGTGGGTGGCCTTGCCGGTGCTGATCAGCTCCTCGGCGACGCGCTTGCCCTGGTTGATGGGTATGGCGAAGCCGAGGCCGATGGAGCCGGACTGGCCGCCCGCCTCGGGTCCCCGGGCGCTGTCGGCCGCGCGGATGGCGCTGTTGATGCCGATGACGTGGGCCTGGGTGTCGACCAGCGGACCGCCTGAGTTGCCGGGGTTGATCGGGGCGTCGGTCTGGAGGGCGTCGACGTAGCTGATGTCGCTGCCGTCGCCCTTCTCGCCGCCCGCGGTGATCGGCCGCTGCTTGGCGCTGATGATGCCCGAGGTGACCGTGTTGGACAGGTCGAAGGGGGCGCCGATGGCCACCACCGGGTCGCCGACCTGGACGTTGTCGGAGTTGCCCAGGGGCAGGGGCTTGAGTCCGGAGACCCCGCGGACCCGGACGACCGCGAGGTCGTAGCCGCTGTCCTTGCCGACGAGCTCGGCGGAGGCCGTCTCGCCGCTGCTGAACGTCACGGTGATGTCCCCGCTGGAACCGGCCGGGGCGACGACGTGGTTGTTGGTGAGGATGTGGCCCCGGCCGTCGAGGACGAAGCCGGTGCCCGTGCCGGACTCGGCGGTGCCGCTGACGTGCAGGGTGACCACGCTGGGCAGGGCGCTGGCGGCGATGCCCGCGACGCTCTCGGGGGCCCGGTCGCCGTTGTCGCGGCCCGCCTGCGGCAGCTCGACGGTGGTCAGGCCGCCGTTGCGCTCGATGTACGCGCCGACGCCGCCGCCGATGCCACTGGCGACCAGGGTCAGCAGGAGCACCCCCATGAAGGCCCCGCCACGGCGCTTCCTCCTGCGGCCGGGTTCGGTGCCCTCGGGGGGTCCCGGCCGGGTCAGCGGCTGTCCGGGAGCGCCCCACGGGTCGTACTGGAGCCACTGCGTGTGCTGCTGCGCGTGCGGTTGCGGTGCGGGGTGCTGCCCCTGGTGCTCGGGGGCTCCCTGGGGCTGCCCAGGGGCTCCTTGGGGCGGGTTCGGTGCGAGGGCGGCGTGCGCCTGGGGCGGTGCGTGGGGCCCCGGG
>NZ_JAAXYC010000170.1 GCF_018619185.1 Streptomyces sp. McG3
GATCAGGGGGAGTCGACGGGGAGGGGGATGAGCATAAAAGGATCAGAAGCGGGCGAATTGCCCTAGCGTGTGAGCCATGAACGCGACATCCACCGGGGCCCTCCTGCTGTGCCGGGCCGACCCCGAGACCGTACGGCCGCTCGCCCACCTGCTGCGCGAGCAGATGCTGCTGGCCCGCGCGGGCGAGGAGTGGAGCGTGCTCGTGCCGGAGGGCAAACCCTGGAACGGGGGCACCGCGCAGGACCCCGAGCCGGTGGACCGGGTCCTCGGCGGCTGGGCCACCGCGCTCGCGGTCGGCTCCACCTGGCCGGTGCTCGCCCTGTGGTGGGACGCCGACCGGGCCGGATTCACGCTCGCCGCCGGATTCCGCCGTCCCGTGGGCTACATCTGGCTGACCGACGGCACCCCGGTGGGCGAGGACGAGGCCATGCGCACCTTCGCGGTCCGGCTCGGCCTCGACCCGGTGCTGGACGTACAGGCGCTGGAGGAGCTGACCCGCCCCGATCCGGACGCCGACGCGGATGCCCGGCTGCGGGGACTGCTCGCCGTTCTCACCCGCACCGGGCTGACCCTGCCCGCCGGGCTGTCACCGGGCGAGAGCGCGGACCGGCTGCGCGGCGTCGCGGCGGTGCAGCGCGGGGTGGAACGCGTCGAGTGGGCCGGCTGGCGCGATGCCGTACGCGTCGAACTGGACGCGGTCGAGAGCAGCAGGATCGGCCCGTGGGTACGGGGCCCGCG
Organism: Streptomyces sp. McG3; assembly: GCF_018619185.1. Lineage (GTDB taxonomy): Bacteria > Actinomycetota > Actinomycetes > Streptomycetales > Streptomycetaceae > Streptomyces. The sequence goes on from NZ_JAAXYC010000170.1 coordinate 739, forward strand.
CGCCCGTGCCGTCGCCGCCGTCCAGCTCACGGCCGGGCTCCCGCTCCTGCTGTGGGGCGCCCGTCGCCGCAGTGGCGGCTGGGCGGCGGCCGGGGCGGTGCTGCTGGCACAGGGCGCGCTGGGGCTCGCTTACGAGCGGGCCAGAGCGGCCGCGGAAGCCTCCTAGAACGTGAGGGTCACCCGTCCTCGTCGTCCTCGTCGTCCAGCCGGGCCAGCCAGGTGGCGAGGCGCTCGACCGGCACCTCGAAGTCGGGGTTGAGATCGACGAACGTCCGCAGCTGCTCGGCGAGCCACTCGAAGGTGACCTCCTCCTCGCCGCGCCGCTTCTCCAGTTCCTCGATGCCACGGTCCGTGAAGTACATGCGCACAGGATATCGAGGCGCGGACGCCCTCCGGAACGCCGGATACGCCGGATACGCCAGGGACCCGGCCCCGCGACGAGCGCGGAACCGGGTCCCTGTGGCGTACGAACAGCTCGTACGGCTGCTGCGTGGTCCTAGGCCTCGAAGACCTCGTTGACCAGCTGCGTCTGCTCCGCCTGGTGACGCTTGGCCGAGCCGACCGCCGGGGACGAGCCGTGCGGCCGCGAGATGCGGCGCAGGCGCTCGCCGTGCGGCACGTCCGAGCCGACCGCGAGGTCCAGGTGGTCGATCAGGTTGAGCGCGATGAACGGCCACGCACCCTGGTTCGCCGGCTCCTCCTGGGCCCACAGGTACTTCTCGGCGTTCGGGTACTTCGCGATCTCGGCCTGGATCTCCGCACCCGGCAGCGGGTACAGGCGTTCCAGCCGGATGATCGCCGTCTCCGTGTCGCCGCGCTTCTCCCGCTCGGCGTCCAGGTCGTAGTAGAGCTTGCCCGAGCAGAAGACGACCTTGCGGACGTTCTCGGGCTTGACCGACGCGTCGCCGATCACCGGGCGGAAGCTGCCGGTGGTGAACTCCTCGATGGACGAGGCCGCGGCCTTCAGACGCAGCATCGACTTCGGCGTGAAGACGATCAGCGGCTTGTGGTGCGGGTTGTGCACCTGCCAGCGCAGCAGGTGGAAGTAGTTCGACGGGAGGGTCGGCATCGCGACCGTCATGTTGTCCTGCGCGCACATCTGGAGGAAGCGCTCGGGGCGGGCGGAGCTGTGGTCCGGGCCCTGGCCCTCGTGGCCGTGCGGCAGCAGCAGGGTGACGCCGGAGGTCTGGCCCCACTTCTGCTCGGCCGAGGAGATGAACTCGTCCACGACGGTCTGCGCGCCGTTGACGAAGTCACCGAACTGGGCCTCCCAGATGACCAGCGACTCCGGACGGGCCAGCGAGTAGCCGTACTCGAAGCCCATCGCCGCGTACTCCGAGAGCAGCGAGTCGTAGACGTTGTACCGGGCCTGGTCGTCGGCCAGGTACAGCAGCGGGGTGTAGTCCTCGCCGGTGACCTGGTCGACCAGGACCGCGTGGCGCTGGCCGAACGTGCCGCGGCGGGTGTCCTGGCCGGCGAGCCGGACGGGGGTGCCCTCCATCAGCAGCGAACCGATGGCCAGCGTCTCGCCCATGCCCCAGTCGATCGTGGCGTTGTCCACCGAGGCCGCGCGGCGCTGCATCTGCGGCATCAGGCGGGGGTGGACGGTGATCGAGTCGGGGATGTTGACCTGCGACTCGGCGATCCGCTTGACGACCTCGGCGGAGACCGCCGTCTCCACGGTCACCGGGAACGCGGCCTGCGGCTCCGGGATGTGCGGGGCGGCCGGCTGCGAGGTGGCCTCGCGGACCTCGGCGAACACCTTCTCCAGCTGACCCTGGAAGTCCTGGAGCGCCTGCTCCGCCTCTTCCAGCGTGATGTCGCCGCGACCGATGAGGGACTCGGTGTACAGCTTGCGCACCGAGCGCTTCTTGTCGATCAGGGTGTACATCTGCGGGTTGGTGAACTCCGGGTTGTCGCCCTCGTTGTGACCGCGGCGGCGGTAGCAGATGAGGTCGATCACGACGTCCTTGTTGAACGCCTGCCGGAACTCGAAGGCGAGCCGCGCGACGCGGACCACGGCCTCCGGGTCGTCGCCGTTGACGTGGATGATCGGCGCCTCGATCATGCGCGCCACGTCGGTGGCGTACATCGAGGAGCGCGAGGACTCCGGGGCGGCGGTGAAGCCGACCTGGTTGTTGATCACCACGTGCACGGTGCCGCCGGTGCGGTAGCCGCGCAGCTGCGACATGTTGAGCGTCTCGGCGACGACGCCCTGGCCCGCGAAGGCCGCGTCGCCGTGGAGCGCGACGGGCAGGACCGTGAAGTCCGTGCCGCCCTTGTTGATGATGTCCTGCTTGGCGCGGGCGATGCCCTCCAGGACCGGGTCGACCGCCTCCAGGTGCGAGGGGTTGGCGGCCAGCGAGACCTTGATCTGCTCGCCGTCCAGACCGGTGAAGGTGCCCTCGGCGCCCAGGTGGTACTTGACGTCGCCGGAGCCGTGCATCGAGCGCGGGTCGAGGTTGCCCTCGAACTCGCGGAAGATCTGCGCGTACGACTTGCCGACGATGTTCGCCAGCACGTTCAGCCGGCCGCGGTGGGCCATGCCGATGACGACCTCGTCGAGGCGCGCCTCGGCGGCGGAGTCCAGGACCGCGTCGAGCAGCGGGATGACGGACTCCCCGCCCTCCAGCGAGAACCGCTTCTGGCCGACGTACTTCGTCTGCAGGAACGTCTCGAACGCCTCGGCCGCGTTCAGCCGGCGCAGGATGCGCAGCTGCTCCTCGCGCTCGGGCTTCGGGCGCGGGCGCTCGACCCGGTCCTGGAGCCACTTGCGCTGCTTCGGGTCCTGGATGTGCATGAACTCGATGCCGGTCGTGCGGCAGTACGACTCACGCAGCACGCCGAGGATGTCGCGGAGCTTCATCATCGTCTTGCCGGCGAACCCGCCGACCGCGAAGTCCCGCTCCAGGTCCCACAGGGTGAGGCCGTGCTCGGTGATGTCCAGGTCGGGGTGCTTGCGCTGGTGGTACTCCAGCGGGTCGGTGTCGGCCATGACGTGGCCGCGGACCCGGTAGGAGTGGATCAGCTCGAAGACCCGCGCGGCCTTGGTGACGTCGTCGTCGTGCGAGGCGTCGATGTCCTTGAGCCAGCGGACCGGCTCGTAGGGGATCCGCAGCGCCTTGAAGATCTCGTCGTAGAACTCGTTCTCGCCGAGCAGCAGCTGGGACAGCACCCGCAGGAACTCGCCGGAGGCGGCGCCCTGGATGACCCGGTGGTCGTAGGTCGAGGTCAGCGTCATGACCTTCGAGATACCGAGCTTGTTCAGGGTGTCCTGCGACGTGCCCTGGAACTCCGCCGGGTAGTCCATCGCGCCGACGCCCATGATGAGGCCCTGACCGGGCATCAGACGGGGCACCGAGTGGACGGTGCCGATGCCGCCGGGGTTGGTCAGCGAGGCGGTGACGCCGGAGAAGTCGTCCATGCCGAGCTTGCCGATGCGGGCCCGCCGGACGATGTCCTCGTACGCCTGCCAGAACTCGAAGAAGTTGAGCGTCTCGGCCTTCTTGATGGCCGCGACGACCAGCTGGCGGTCGCCGTTCGGCTTCACCAGGTCGATGGCCAGACCCAGGTTGATGTGCTCCGGCTTGACCAGGGTCGGCTTGCCGTCCTTCGTGGCGAAGGAGTAGTTCATCGACGGCATGGCCTTGAGGGCCTGCACCATCGCGTACCCGATGAGGTGCGTGAAGGAGATCTTCCCGCCGCGGGCGCGCTTGAGGTGGTTGTTGATGACGATGCGGTTGTCGAAGAGCAGCTTCACCGGGACCGCGCGGACGGATGTGGCCGTCGGCAGCTCCAGCGAGGCGTTCATGTTCTTCGCGACGGCGGCCGAGGGGCCGCGCAGCGTCACGTACTCCGGGCCGGCCGGGGCCTCGGTGGAATCGTCCGCCTTGGCCTTGGCGGGCGCGGCGGCCGGCTTCGCCGCCGCGGGCTTCGCCGGGGCCGGGGCCGGGGCCGGGGCGGCCTTGGCCGGGGCCGGCTGCGCGGGAGCCGCCGGAGCGGCTGCGGGCGCGGCCTTCGCCGGAGCCGGAGCGGCCGCCGGGGCGGGCGCGGCCGGGGCGGCGGGCGCCTCGGTCACCGGTGCGACGCCGGGAACGGGCTTGTCCGCCGTGCCGGAGGCACCCGGCTTGTAGTCGGCGAAGAAGTCCCACCAGGCGCGATCGACCGAACTGGGATCCTGGAGGTACTGCTGGTAGATCTCGTCGACGAGCCATTCATTGGCGCCGAACGCGGCGGCCGGGTTCGTACCCGGGCCGGCTTGATCGGTCGAGATGCTCGAGTTACTGGGGGACTGAGACGACACGGCGGCAACCGCCCTCTTCCGCTTCACAAGGTGATGGACAGCGGAAATCAAGGCTACGCCCCCCGAACCGTTCCTTGCAGGCCGGGCCGGTGCTTCGTCGTGCACATCACATCGGAAGGCGGGTTTCGGCGCAGGAAATGGCGGGAAACAAGCGAGGTTCCACTGCACTTCGGGTACGCGGGACCGAGGATACGGCCATCCGACCGCGTCCCCTTGAGGCCCCTTGTTGGCAGGACACGGGTGAACGTGCCCTTCCGGTTCGACCCTATGTCAACCGCGCCGTCAACCGCGCGGCTCGGGGATTCCGGGGAGCGTGACCTGGATGCGGCAGCCCTTCGCGGATTCGGCCACCCCGATCCGGCCGCCGTGCAGATCGACCGCCCAACGGGCGATGGCCAGCCCCAGCCCCGTACCGCCGTCGCTCCCCGGACCGTGCGGGGAGGGCGCCTTGCCCCGGTTGAAGCGCTCGAACACCCGGTGGCGCTCCGCCTCCGGGATGCCGGGCCCCTCGTCGACGACCTCCAGCTCCAGCGACTCGGGACGGTCCCCGCGCCGCGCGAGCACCGTCACCCGGCCGTGCGGCGGGCTGTGCTTGACCGCGTTGTCGATGAGGTTGGCGACCACCTGGTGCAGCCGCTCCGCGTCCGCGTGCGCGGTGAGATCCGGCGGCGAGACGTCCAGATGCAGGTGGACGTCCGTACGGGAGTGATTGCCCGAACCCGATGACAGGCGGCGGTGGGAGGCGGCGAGGTTGGCCTCTTTCAGTACGCCCGACAGATAGGGCCAGACCTCGAAACGGCGGGCCTTGAGTGCCACCACCCCGTTGTCCAGCCGCGACAGGTCCAGCAGCGTCTCGACCAGCCGGCCGAGCCGCTCCGTCTGCTTCAGCGCCGTGCGCATCGTCTCCGGATCGGCGGCGGACACCCCGTCCACCACGTTCTCCAGCACGGCTCTCAGCGCCGCGATGGGGGTGCGCAGCTCATGGCTGACGTTGGCGACCAGCTCTTTTCGATGGAGGTCCTCCGCCTCCAGGTCGTCCGCCATGCGGTTGATCGTCTGCGCCAGGTCCCCCAGCTCGTCCCGCCGCCCGGCGCCGCTCACCCGGCGGGTGTAGTCGCCGTGCGAGATGGACCGGGCCACCGCTCTCATCTCGTCCAGCGGCGCGGTCAGACCGTGCGCCACGAACTGGGTGATCAGCAGCGTGGCGATCACCGAGAACACCGTGATGAAGCGGAACTCCGTACGGGTCCGCAACGCGACGATCAGCAGCCCCGTGGTGATGAACACCGAGACCACGACGAGCGTGCCGAGCTTGGCCTTGATCGAGAAGGGCCGCAGTCCGGACCCTGGCCGGGTCATGGCGCGGGAGTCTCCAGGGCGTAGCCCACGCCGTGCACGGTACGGATCCGCTCCGCGCCGATCTTCCGGCGCAGCGCCTTGATGTGGCTGTCGACCGTGCGCGTGCCCGAGGCGTCCGCCCAGTCCCACACCTCCGCCAGCAACTGCTCCCGGGACAGCACCGCGCGCGGGGTGTTGGCGAGGCAGACCAGCAGGTCGAACTCGGTCGGCGTGAGGTGGACGTCCTCGGCGCGGACCCGCACCCGGCGCTGCGCGTGGTCGATCTCCAGCTCACCCAGACGCAGTATTCCGCTCCGCGGGGTGACGGCGGCCAGCGCGGCCCGCTCCACCCGGCGCAGCAGCACGTGCACCCGGGCGGCCAGCTCCCGCATGGAGAACGGCTTGGTCATGTAGTCGTCGGCGCCGACCCCGAGCCCGACCAGCATGTCGGTCTCGTCGTCGCGCGCGGTCAGCATCATCACCGGTACCGGCCGCTGCGCCTGGACGCGGCGGCAGACCTCCAGGCCGTCGAAGCCGGGAAGCATGATGTCCAGCACCATCAGGTCGGGCTGCCAGGCCTCGGCCGCGTCCACGGCCGCGGGGCCGTCCAGCGCGGTCTGGACCAGGAAGCCCTCCGCCCGCAGCCGGGCGGAAATGGCGTCGACGATCGTGGGGTCGTCCTCGACCACCAGCACCCGGCGCTGAGCCCCCGGGGTGGCCGCGACGCCGTTGTGGGTGGTGTGTGTCTGTTCCATCGCCCCGCCCCTGCCCGTTCTCGCGGGAGCCATTCCCCCGGAGGCACGGTCTTTTCGCTGGTGGATTTCGGTGGGTGATCCCGTGTACCGGTCAGCAGCGTAAAGGCAGCGGACGGCTCCCGGCTACGCAGGGTGTTGCCCCGGACGTGCGAGTTCACGCCGACCGGGCGGCCGGATCGTCGGCCTTGTGCCGGTTGACCCGTGCCACCGACGGTCCGCGCATACCGGGAGGGGGTTCAGATCGCCCGGAGTGCGAGATGGACCACGTCGGGCACACCCCGGGCAACGGCCACCTCTTCCGTACCAACCCTGCTGAACCCGGCATTCCGCAACGCCTGTTCGAAGGCCGGCGACGGCTGCGCGGACCAGACGGCGAGCACTCCGCCCGGGGTCAGCCGGTCGTGGCAGTGCGCCAGGCCGGCGGGGGAGTAGAGGCTTCCGTTGTCCTCCGTGACGGTCCAGTCCGGCCCGTTGTCGATGTCCAGGCACAGCGCGTCGTAACGCTCCGTGGTGGTACGGAGGTGGGCGACGAGATCCGTGTGGAGGATCCCGGTCCGGGGGTCGGCCAGCGCCGGCCCGGAGATCCGGTCCAGTGGCCCGGCCAGGTGCCAGTCCACGATCGCCTGCTCCCGCTCCACGACCACGATCCGGCCCCAGCGCTCCTCCTCGGCGGCCCGCACCAGCGAGAACCCGACGCCCAGGCCGCCGATCAGCACCGAGGGGCCGGTCCGCGCGGCGGGCAGGGCGGCCAGCGCGGCGTCGATCAGCAGCCGCTCGGAGCGCCCGTCGGAGGTGTCCATCAGGAAGCACCCGTTGGCGATGATCTCGAAGTGCTCCCCGCGCTCCCGCAGCACGACTTCGCCGAAGGGCCCCTCGCGGCGGTCGAGGACGACGGGGGTGCCGGCGGAACGTGTCGGCATCGGGTCGGGGGCGGGCATCGCGGGCATCGTGTGGCTCTCCGGTCTCCGGTCGTAGCGGTCGGTGTCCGTCATCCTGTCCCGCGCCCGGGGCGAAGGCCAGCGAGTTCCCCCTTCCGGCGGCGGGGAACAACGGCCTGTCCCGCGGCGCTCCCGTAAGAACGACCCGGGCCGGAAAGCGTCTGATCGCTCAGAGCGAACAAGCGGTGGGGAACATTCGGCGGCTCAGGAGCATTGAGCCCACATAGCTCAACTTGCCTGCCGAAGGGGAGATCATGACTAACGAGTCCGAGGCGTTCACACCGATCGATCTGCCCGTGCTGCCGCTCGACGACGAGGTCGTCCTGCCCGGCATGGTGGTGCCGCTCGACCTGTCCGACACCGAGGTGCGGGCCGCCGTCGAGGCCGCGCAGGCCGCCGCCGGTCCCGGCGGCGGCAAGCCCCAGGTGCTGCTGGTCCCGCGGATCGACGGGACGTACACGGGGACCGGTGTCCTCGGCACCGTCGAGCAGGTCGGACGCCTGTCGGACGGCGACCCGGGCGCACTCATCCGGGCCCGTGACCGGGTCCGCATCGGCGCCGGGACCAGTGGCCCCGGCCGGGCGCTCTGGGTCGAGGGGACCGTGCTCGACACCGTCGCCCCCGACCCCCTGCCCGGATCCGCCGCCGAGCTGGTCAAGGAGTACAAGGCGCTCGCCACCAGCTGGCTGAAGAAGCGCGGCGCCTGGCAGGTCGTGGACCGGGTCCAGCAGATCGACGACCTCTCCGCGCTCGCCGACAACTCCGGATACTCGCCGTTCCTCACCACTGCCCAGAAGGTCCGGCTCCTGGAGACCGTGGACCCGATCGCCCGGTTGAAGCTCGCCATCCAGTGGCTGAGCGAGCACCTCGCCGAGCAGGACGTGGCCGAATCCATCGCCAAGGACGTCCAGGACGGCGTCGACAAGCAGCAGCGCGAATTCCTGCTGCGCCGCCAGCTGGACGCCGTGCGCAAGGAACTCTCCGAGCTCAACGGCGACCCGGAGGACGAGTCCGACGACTACCGGACCCGTGTCGAGGCCGCCGACCTCCCCGAGCACGTCCGCGAGGCCGCCCTCAAGGAGGTCGAGAAGCTGGAGCGGTCCAGCGACCAGTCGCCCGAGGGCTCCTGGATCCGCACCTGGCTGGATACCGTCCTCGAACTGCCCTGGACCGAGCGGACCGAGGACGCCTACGACATCCGAGGCGCCCAGGAGATCCTGGACGCCGAGCACGCCGGCCTCGCCGACGTGAAGGAACGCATCACCGAGTACCTCGCGGTGCGCAAGCGCCGGGCCGACCGGGGTCTTGGCGTGGTGGGCGGCCGCCGCGGCGGCGCGGTCCTGGCCCTCGTCGGCCCGCCCGGCGTCGGCAAGACCTCCCTCGGCGAGTCCGTCGCGCACGCCATGGGCCGTAAGTTCGTCCGCGTCGCGCTCGGCGGTGTCCGGGACGAGGCGGAGATCCGCGGCCACCGGCGTACGTACGTGGGCGCGCTCCCCGGCCGCATCGTGCGGGCCATCAAGGAGGCCGGTTCGATGAACCCGGTCGTCCTGCTCGACGAGATCGACAAGGTCGGCTCCGACTTCCGGGGCGATCCGGCCGCCGCGCTCCTCGAAGTCCTCGACCCGGCCCAGAACCACACCTTCCGCGACCACTACCTGGAGGTCGAGCTCGACCTCAGCGACGTGGTCTTCCTCGCCACCGCCAACGTGCTCGACGCCATCCCGGAGGCCCTGCTCGACCGTATGGAGCTGGTCCGCCTCGACGGCTACACCGAGGACGAGAAGGTCGTCATCGCCCGGGACCACCTGCTCCCGCGCCAGCTGGAGCGGGCCGGCCTGGAGAAGGACGAGGTCGCCCTGGAGGAGTCGGCGCTGCGCAAACTGGCCGGCGAGTACACCCGCGAGGCGGGCGTACGGAATCTGGAGCGGGCGGTGGCCCGGCTGCTCCGCAAGGTCGCGGCCCAGCACGAACTGGGCGACCGCGAGCTGCCGTTCGCGGTGACCGACGCGGATCTGCGCGGCCTCATCGGGCGTCCGCACCACGTGCCCGAGTCCGCGCAGGACCCGGCCGAGCGCCGCACCGCGGTGCCGGGCGTGGCCACCGGGCTGGCGGTGACCGGGGCGGGCGGTGACGTCCTCTTCGTCGAGGCGTCGCTCGCCGACCCGGAGACCGGGGCGTCCGGACTGACCCTGACCGGTCAGCTCGGGGACGTCATGAAGGAGTCGGCGCAGATCGCGCTGAGCTTCCTGCGGTCGCACGGTGCGGAGCTGGAGCTGCCGGTCGCCGACCTCAAGGACCGGGGTGTGCACATCCACTTCCCGGCGGGCGGCATCCCCAAGGACGGCCCGAGCGCGGGCATCACCCTGACGACCGCGCTGGCCTCGCTGCTCTCCGGACGCCTCGTCCGTACGGATGTGGCGATGACCGGTGAGGTGTCGCTGACCGGGCGGGTGCTGCCGATCGGCGGCCTGAAGCAGAAGCTGCTGGCCGCCCACCGCGCGGGCATCACCACCGTGGTGATCCCCCAGCGCAACGAGGCCGACCTGGACGACGTCCCGGCCGAGGTGCTGGAGAAGCTGGACGTCCACCCGGTCACCGACGTCCGCCAGGTGCTGGAGATCGCCCTCGCCCCGGCCTCGGCCCGGGTGGACAGGATCCCGGCCGCGGCCTGACCGCCACGCAGTGACGGGCGCGACGGCAGGTGCGCGACCGGTACGGACGGCCCGCTTCCCGAGTCAACGGGGGCGGGCCGTTCCGCGTGCCGTACGGCCCGGTCAGGGGCGGTAGATCGTGCCCGGCTCCGGCACGGCCGGGGCCATCAGCTCGGGGACGGTCACGAAGGTGTAGCCGTCCTTCTGGAGCGCGTCGATGATCCCGGGCACGGCGGGGACGGTGCCCCGGTAGATGTCGTGGAGCAGGATGATGCCGTCCTTGCTCGCCTGGTCCAGGATCCGCTTCTTGATCAGTGCGGAGTCGTTGGTCGAGTAGTCCTTGGCGGTGGCGCTCCACAGGACCTGGGAGAGCCCCAGGTCCTTGCTGATCTCCGAGACCGTGTCGTCGGTGCGGCCCTGCGGCGGGCGCATCAGGCTGGGCTTCTTGCCGGTGACCTTCTCGATGGCCAGCTGCGTCTTCTCCAGCTCGGCGCGTATCGCGTCCGGCTCCTGGTCGGTCAGCACCTTGTGCGTCCAGGTGTGGTTGGCGACCTCGTGGCCCTCGTCCTCGATGCGCCGCACGGTGTCGGGGTGCTTGATGACGTGGTGCTTGCCCAGCAGGAAGAAGGTGGCGTGCACCTTCTTCTCCTTGAGGATGTCCAGCAGCCTCGGGGTGTCCTTGCCCGGACCCGCGTCGAAGGTCAGGGCGATGCACTTGGCCTTGCGGCAGTCCACCGGCCCGAACGACCCCTTGGCGTCGGAGGCCGCCTCCCCCCGTGCCGAGCCCGGTGCCGTGGTGTCCATGGAGCAGCCGCCCAACGTCAGTGTGAGCGCCGTCACCAGCACCGCGGTCAACCCCGTCTTGGACAGCGGCATCTTTCTGGGCACGACACATCACTCCTCTGTGCGGGAAATCCCGCACAGGCGTGCGGTACGCAGAGGACTATACATAGCGTGTATACACGGAGTGAATAGAGGGGGTCGGGCAGCGAGAAGCCCCGGTGACCTGGGGCGCGGTCGCCGCGGCGGTGGGGTGGTCGGTCGGTGCGGGATCAGCCGTCGGCCAGCGCCTGTGCGCGGTCGAGGGCGCCGTTGAAGCGGCCGTGGTCGCTGACTGTCGGGCCGGTCGGGGTTGTACGGCCCCATCGTGTGGAAGCCCCAGCCGGCGGGCGGCTCGCCGACGGTCGTGTGCCCATGTCATGACCCTCTTCGTCGATGACGCCACGCACGTAGGCCCGGGGTGCGGAAGGGGGCCAGGCTGCCGCCGTTGGTCTGCTCCTGCGAAATACTGGCCGAACTGCGGCGTTGACCGGTCGCGGAAGAACTTTCATCGGCAGGAAACCGTACGAGGGGTACTGACGTGCGCGGGAACGACAGCGGGCCGGAGCCGGGCGCGACGGACGGAAGCGGTGTGGACCACGAATTTCTGGCACTGGAGCGGGAGCTGGCCGTGTTCCTGCGCCGGGCGCGCGCCACCTCGGGCGACATGGCCCGGGAGGTCCACCCCGAACTGGAGCCCGCCGCCTACGGCCTGCTCGTCCGCCTGGAGGCGGCGGGCCGCCAGCGGGCCACCGAACTGGCCGCCTACTTCGGCGTCGGCAAGGCCACCATGAGCCGCCAGTTGCACTCCCTGGAGAACCTCGGGCTGGTGGCCCGCGAGCCCGACCCGGCCGACGGGCGCGCCTGGCTCGTCCACCTCACCGACGACGGCCTGGCCCGCTTCCGCAGTGTCCGGGACGCCCGCCGGGGGCGCTACGTGCGCAAGCTGGCCGACTGGGACCGGGCCGAGGTCGCCGAGCTGGCCCGGCTCCTGCACCAGCTGAACGCCCGCGCCGAGAGCTGAGCCGCCCGCCGTCCGCGGTGCTCAGCCCAGCTCCACCAGGAGCGCGGTGGCGTCGTCGTGCGCCTTGCCGCGTCGCAGCCGTACGCGCCCGGCCGCCACGTCGGCGTCCTCCAGCTCCCGCACCCGGTCGATCAGGCCCTGTGGCCCGGCCTTCCGCAGCAGCCCCAGCGCGTCCGTCCAGTCGCCCTCGCCGAACACCTCCGTCCAGCGGGTCGCGCCGTCCGTGAGCGCGGCGAGGGCCCGGACGCCGGCCGCCGGGGTGCTGCCCGTCACCGCGCGCGCGGCCACCGACGGATCGGCGGCGGCGGTGAAGAAGCCGCCCTCCTTGTTGCGCACCGTGGAATCGGCGATCTCGTTCGAGGCGAGCGAACCCGGCGGCAGCCGGTCCAGACGGTCGTCGAGGACCGCCCGGACCGTGCCGTCGGGGGACTCCAGCAACAGGGCCGAGTCGGAGAGCACCAGGTGCTCGATCGCGCGTTCGTCCCAACGCGCCAGAACCACGGTCGTCTGAGGCGTACGCACGTGAGAAAGGTCACAGGTGACGCGATGCGTGTCGGCTGTACGGGAGATGGCCTCGGCCAGGACCTCGGTCAGCGTCAGGTCGGGGCGGGAACCGGACAGTTCCACCAGTGCGCCGCCCAGTCGTGCGGTGAACCACGGGACCGAGTGCACACAACCGTCGTCCCCCGGTGGCGGGGTGACGCCGTCGAGCAGGACCAGCACACCGCCCTGGCCGGACGCGGGAAGGGCCCCGGAGGCCCAGTCCTCGTTGGGGCGTTCGGGGCTGCCGGGCGCGGTGGCGAGTTCGATGCGCATACCGTCAGTCTGCACGAGCCCTTCACCTTCTCCGCACGCGACCGGAAATGGCCTGTACCAGCAGGTCAACGCGGGCGCGCGGGGCGGAAGGGGCGGCTCCGGACCGATGCGGGCGGGCATCCTGCCAAAGGCGGAGCGGAAGTTCCACCCCACGGTCCACGCATGGTCAGGGGCGCACCAGGGGAGACTTGTTCGCCAACTCAAGAGTGCTGTTCACTCCTTCGAGTGGCGGAGCGGTTGATGCGCGCCCCCCTCTCAAAAGCGCTGGAATGGTCGGAAGCCGTACCAGGAGCGGGGCGCCCTTCCATGTGACCGTGCGTCACCTCTGCTTCAAGGGTGGACGAGTCAAGATTGCGAGCACCGGTGCAGAAGAAGCGGCCGCGGAGCAAGGGCACGACGCGCGACGGTTCCGGGGCGACGCCTCCGGCACCCGGCGCGGGCAAGCGGACCGTGCGGGTGCGCAGCCGACTGGTCGCCGGAGTCGCGGTCGTCGGCGTCATCGTCATAGCGGCGGGCGCCCCCGCCGTGCTCGGGGCCTCCGCCGATCTGACCGAGTCCCAGCGGTTGGTCACCCTCGCCGAGCTGAACCAGCAGGCGGTCACTCTCGGGCACTCCCTCGCCGACGAGCGCGACGCCGTCACCGCGTACATCGCCGACGGCCGCGACGAGAAGGATGACGACGGCGCGAAGAACCGCACCGCCCGCACCACCCGCGTCGACCAGCAGATCGACGAGATCCACGAGGCGGCCTCCGCGGCCCTGCGCCGCGACCTCTCGACGGTCCCCTCGCTGCGCCGTGAAGCGCTGACCGGCAAGGGCTCGGCCCTGGAGGCGCACCAGGCGTACTCCGACGTCATCGCCAAGCTGCACGGCATCGCCGCCGAACTGGCGGAGAAGACCCCGCCGCGCGCCGCCGACGCCACCCGGGCCCCGCTGACCCTCGGCGGCGCGGCCGAACAGGCCTCCGCGACCCGCGGACTCCTCCTCGCCGCGCTCGCCCTGCCGAGCTCCGAGCCGACCACGCGGACGGACCCCTTCACCGGGCTCCCCGTGGCGACCCAGGACGAGGGCGACGCCCGGGCCGACCGCGAACGCGACGAGCTGAGCGCCGCCGCCCAGCAGGCCCGCGTCCGGGAGCTGGCCGCGCTGGCCGACTTCGACCAGGCGGCGGACCCGGAGGCCCGCGACAAGCTGTCCGCCACCGTCACCGGTTCCGAGGTCAACAACGCGGAGAAGTACCTCACCCGCCTCACCGACCGCCCCGAGCTGTCGGAGGCGGAGCGCGGGATCAGCCCCAAGAAGCTGGAGGCCGCACTCTCCGCCCGCGTCGACCGGATGCGCAGCGTCGAGTCGGCCCTGACCACCGGCCAGGTCCAGCACCTGGAGGGCCTCCGCGACGACGACGTCACCGCCCTGGAACTGGGCATCGCCCTGCTCGGCGGCTGCTTCCTGCTCGCCGTCGGCGTCTCCACCGCCGTCGCCCGCACCCTCACCCAGCCGCTCGCCGTCCTGCGCATCGGCGCCGCGCGCCTCGCCGAGGACCCCGAGAGCGCCGAGCCGGTGCGCTACACCGGCCGTAACGACGAGTTCGCCCAGGTCGTCCGGTCGATGAACTCCCTGCACGGCGGGCTCACCACGCTCCACCGGGACCTCGGCGGACGCGTCGAGAGCCTCACCGGCGAACGGTCCAAGCTGATCGCGGGCCGCGAGACCCTCGTCACCCAGCGGGCCGAACTCCAGACGCGGGCCACCGAGCTGGCCACCCAGCTGGAGCAGCTGCGGAACACGGTCAACCACACCTTCGTCAACCTCTCCCTGCGCACCCTCGGACTGGTCGAGCGGCAGCTCGGCGTCATCGAAGGCCTGGAGGAGCGCGAGCAGGACCCGGAGCGCCTGGCCACCCTGTTCAAGCTGGACCACATGGCCACGGTCATGCGCCGTCACAGCGAGAACATGCTCGTCCTCGCCGGCGCCGAGCACGGCCACGGCCACGCCGGGCCGATCCCGCTGGTCGACGTGGCGCGCGCGGCCGTCAGCGAGATCGAGCGGTACGAGCGGGTCACCATCCAGTCGCTGCCGCCGCACGCCCAGATCGCCGGGTTCGCCGCCGACGACCTCAGCCACCTCCTCGCCGAACTCCTGGAGAACGCGACCTCCTTCTCGCCGCCCGACTCCCATGTCGAGCTGTCGGGCTGGCTGCTGGAGAGCGGCGAGGTGATGCTCTCCGTGTCGGACGCGGGCATCGGCATGTCGACGGTCCGGATGGGCGAGCTCAATGCCAGGCTGGCCGACCCGGCCTCGTTCGAGCCGGGGGAGCGGCACATCGACATGACCGGGGCCGGACTCGGCCTCCAGGTCACGTCCTTGCTGGCCGCCCGGCACGGTGTGCGGGTCCAGCTGCGCGAGCAGAAGGGGAGTGGTGTGACGGCCGTCGTCGTTCTGCCGAGCGCCCTGCTGCCCAACTCGCTGCCGGCCTCCTCGCCGCCCGCCGTGCAGCTTCCCGGTGACGCGCCCACGCTCAACCTGCCGGGCTCGGTGGCGGAGGCGAACTCCAACGCCCTGCCCAGCCGTTCACCGCTCCCGTCCTCGGCGTCCACGCCCGGTACGCCCGCCGAAGCGGAGCCGTCGTCGGCCACGGCGCCGACCCCGGAGCCCGGGGCGGCGTCGGACCCGGAAGCGGAGAGCACCCCCGAGGCGGTCGCCGAGCCCCTGCCCGCCGTCGACCCGCTGATCGTCGCCGCCGAGCGGACGATCCGCGAGAACGCGGCAGCCGAGGACACGGCGCCCGACGAGGACCCGTCAGCCGACGCCGTACCGTCGCAGGAGCAGGAGCAGGAGCAGGAGCAGGAGCAGGAGCAGGAGCAGGAGCAGGAGCAGGAGCAGGAGCAGGACGCGCGGCAGCCGGTCTCGGAGACCGGGACCGGGACCGAAGCCGGGGGCAGGACCGAAGACGGGTCCGGAGCCGAAGACGGGTCCGGAGCCGACCCGGACTCCGAGATGACCTTGCAGGTCCGCCTCCCGAAGCCTCCCCCGGTCCCCGCCGACCCGGTGGCCCCCGCGGCTCCTGACGTCCCGGC
>NZ_JAAXYC010000171.1 GCF_018619185.1 Streptomyces sp. McG3
CGCCCAGGCCGCAGCCCGTCTGGAGGAGTTCACCGTCATCGACGTGCGGGCTCCGGGCGAGTACGCCGCCGGACACGTTCCCGGCGCCCTGAACATCCCGCTCGACAAGCTGCCGGACGCGCTGCCCGCGCTCAAGTCCGCCTCCGCTCGCGGTTCGCTGCTGGTGGTCTGCGCTTCCGGGGTCCGGTCGACGCGGGCCTGCGAGATCCTCGCGGGAGCGGACATCGAGGCCGTGACCCTGACCGGCGGCACGTCGGCCTGGGAGGGTGACGGCCGCGGCCTGGACCGGCCCGAGGGCGCGCGCACCACCTGGCCCATGGAGCGTCAGGTGCGGCTCGCGGCCGGCTCGCTGGTGGTGGCGGGGCTGGTGGCCGGCATCCGCTTCCCGGCGGCGCGCTGGCTGTCCGCGGGCGTCGGCACGGGCCTGGTGTACTCGGCGGTCAGCAACACGTGCGGGATGGCCGCGGTGCTCTCCAAGCTGCCGCACAACCGGGCCCCGCGCGCCGCCGGCGACCTGGACGCCACGCTGGAGGATCTCCAGCGCTGATCCGACGGGGCCGGCCGGTCCGCGCCCGGCCCCGGGCCGGGCGCGCGGGGCGCGGTCGGTCAGGCCTCGTCGCGGACCAGCGCCAGCAGGCGGTCCAGCACGCGGGGCCCGCCCGCGCGCACGCCGTCGTGCTCGTACTCGTCCGTCACCCAGGTCCGCAGCCCCCGGATCGCCGCCGCCGTGCGCAGCGCGTCCGCGGTGTCGACGTACATGTCGTCGTGGTAGACGGCCGCGGCGACCGGGACCTCGTTGGCGGCGAGCCGCTCGGGGTCGTACAGCACGGGCCAGTCGGTGCGCTGCGCGAGGAGTTCGGCGGTCTCGCGCAGCGGGCGCAGGGCCGGGTCGACGTCGAAGTGCCAGGGGTGAATGGTCTCGCCGGTGAAGAGGACCGGGCCGTCGCCCGCCAGCGCCGTCGCCGCGTCGAACCGCGGGAACTCGGCCCGGACCCGCTCGGCGGCCCAGGCGGTGGGGCGCTCGCCCTGCCCGTAGATGGCCTCGTGGAGCAGGGCGTACAGCGGGTGCCCGGCAAAGGAGGCGGCCGTGCGCATGGCTTCCTGGAAGGCGTCGGAGAGTTCGGTGGCGCCCGGGGTGCGGACGAACGCGTTCTCCAGCAGGTAGTGGAGCTGGTGGCTGCCGCTGCCCGAGCCGAGCATGATGCCGAGCGACTGGAAGCCCTCGGGCGTCAGCCGGTGTCCGGCGCTCTCGGGCCGGTGCTCGGCGAGGTACGCGGCGATCGCGCGGGCGCGCTCGACGTCCTGGGGGTAGCGGGCGTAGTGGGCGGCGACCTTGCGTTCGACACGGGGGTACGCGGCCCGGTAGACGTCGTCCGCGTGCGCGTCCAGCGAGGGCAGTCCGCCGGTGATCAGGACCGCCGCGAGGCCCTCGGGGGCCGAGGAGAGATAGCGGACGGCGCAGAAACCGCCGAAGGACTGGCCGAGGACCGTCCAGGGCGCTCCGCCGGTGAGCCGCGGCCGGATCAGCTCGCAGTCGCGGACGATGGAGTCGGAGCGGAAGTGGGCGAGGTACTCGGCCTGTTCACGCGGGCCGCCGCGCAGCGGAAGGGTCTGCCGGTTGGCCGGGGTGGACAGTCCGGTGCCGCGCTGGTCCAGGAGGAGTACCCGGAACTCGCGCAGGGCACGGCCGAGCCAGGCCTCCGTGCCGACGAACCGGCGCGCGCCGAAGCCGGGGCCGCCCTCCAGGTAGACCAGCCAGGGCAGCTCCTCGCCGGCCCGGGAGGTGGCGACCGCTTCCCGGCCGTAGACCTCGATCTGCTCGCCGCCGGGGTCGCTGTGGTCCAGGGGCACGGTGAAGCGGCGGTCGGTGAGGACGACGCCGGGCTGCCGGTAACTGATCACGGGAACTCCTGAAGCCGGGGGTGCGGACTGATCCGGGCGAAAGGGCCAGTTCAGCACATGGCCGCACCGGTCCGGCGAAGGGGTCGTCGGGCGATGCCCCGGACGGTCCCGGCCCGTGTGCGGTGCGGCCGGGGCGCTCTTAGCGTTCAGACATGATCCGGTTCGAGCAGGTCGGCAAGGTCTATCCGGACGGGACGACGGCGGTCGACGGGCTGTCCTTCGAGGTGGCGGAGGGCGAGCTGGTGACCCTGGTGGGACCGTCCGGCTGCGGCAAGACGACCACGATGATGATGGTGAACCGGCTGATCGAGCCGACCTCGGGCCGGATCCTCGTGGACGGCGAGGACATCGCCGGGATCGACCCGGTGAAGCTGCGCCGGCGGATCGGCTACGTGATCCAGCAGGTGGGCCTCTTCCCGCACCGGACCGTCCTGGACAACACCGCGACCGTTCCGGCGCTGGTCGGCTGGAAGCGCGCACGGGCCCGGGAGCGGGCGGCGGAGCTGCTGGACCTGGTGGGCCTGGACCCGAGGACGTACGGCTCGCGCTATCCGGCGCAGCTCTCCGGCGGGCAGCGCCAGCGGGTGGGCGTGGCGCGGGCGCTCGCGGCGGATCCGCCGGTGCTGCTGATGGACGAGCCGTTCGGCGCGGTGGACCCGGTGGTGCGGGAGCGTTTGCAGAACGAGTTCCTGGCGCTCCAGCAGCGGCTGCGCAAGACGGTGCTCCTGGTGACCCACGACATCGAGGAGGCGGTGCGGATGGGCGACCGGATCGCGGTGTACGGGGAGGGACGCATCGAGCAGTTCGACACCCCGGCCGCCGTGCTCGGCACCCCGGCGACCCCGTACGTGGCCCGGTTCGTGGGCTCCGACCGGGGGCTGAAGCGGCTGTCGGTCACCGCGATCGAGCCGGAGGACCTGGAGGAGCCGCCGGTGGCCCGGCTGGAGGAGCACGCCGGGATCGCGGCTGCCCGGCTGGCGGCTGCGGGGGCCCGCTGGGCGGTGGTCCTGAACGGCGCGGGCGAGCTGCACGGCTGGGTGTCGGCGGACGCGCTGCGGTCGGCCGGGGCGGAGGGGACGGTGGGCTCCCTCGCCCGCCGGATGGACGCGTGGGTGCCGGTGGGCGCCCCGTTGAAGCAGGCGTTCAGCGAGATGCTCCAGCGCGACGCGGGGTGGGTGGCGGTGCTGGACGGGGCCCGGTTCCTCGGCGTGCTGACCCCCGCCAAGCTGCACGAGGCGCTGCGCCGGTCGGTGGACGCCGACGCGCAGGGGGTCGGCCGTGAGGAGGTGGAGTTCGATTCCGTGGCGGACGCCTAGGGCGGGGGTGACCCGGCGCACCTTGCCCGCGTTTGCACATAACCCGCGTGCGCAATTATTGTGGACGCCAGTAAACGTCGTACGCCAGAGATTCCGGCGGACGACGCGTACGCGGCACACCGCTGCACCGCTCTACTGGAAGGCCTTCATATGTCCACCGTCCCCACCGTCACGCTCAACAACGGCGTGACCGTCCCCCAGCTCGGCTTCGGCGTCTTCCAGGTGCCCGACGACGAGACCACCGCCGCCGTCTCCGCCGCGCTGGAGGCCGGCTACCGGTCCATCGACACCGCGGCGGTCTACGGCAACGAGGTCGGCGTGGGCCGGGCGCTGGCCGCCTCCGGGATCCCCCGCGAGGAGCTCTTCGTCACCACCAAGCTGTGGAACGCCGACCAGGGCTACGACGCGACGCTCGCGGCCTTCGACGCGAGCCTGGCCAAGCTCGGCCTCGACCACGTCGACCTCTACCTGATCCACTGGCCGACCCCCGCGCACGACCTGTACCCGGAGAGCTGGCGCGCCCTGGAGAAGCTGGCCGCCGACGGCCGGATCCGCGCGGCCGGGGTCTCCAACTTCCAGCCCGCCCACCTGAGCCGGCTGCTGGAGACGGGCACGCTCGTCCCGGCCGTCAACCAGATCGAGCTGCACCCGGGTCTTCAGCAGGCCGAGCTGCGCGCCTTCCACGCCGAGCACGGCATCGCCACCGAGGCCTGGAGCCCGCTGGCCCAGGGCGCCCTGCTCAATGAGGCCGCACTGGTCTCCATCGCCGAGCGGCACGGCAAGTCCTCGGCTCAGGTGGTCCTGCGCTGGCACCTCCAGCTCGGCAACGTGGTGATCCCGAAGTCGGTCACGCCCGAGCGGATCCGGCAGAACATCGACGTCTTCGACTTCGAGCTGTCGGCCGAGGACATGGACGCGATCGCCGCCCTGGACCGGGGCATGCGCACCGGTCCCGACCCCGACACCCTCAACTGACCCGGTTCAGCGGTCAGCGTCCGCGGCGGTAGCTGCTGCCGTCCCGGGCCCGGACCAGCAGCCCCGCCACGACGAGGTAGCGGCGCAGCGCGGAGCAGTCCTCGTGGACGGTGCGGAGCGCCTCGTTCACCTCGCGCTCACTGTACGAGCGCTCCCGCTCGAACAGCGTGTCGGCGAGGTGCACGAGCAACTGCTCCCGCCGGGCCTCCTTGCGCGGGATCGCGATCAGGCGGCCGTGTGAGAAGAGCGCGTCGACCCGGTGGGCGCGAGGGGTCTGCGACGGCGGAGTAAGGGTCTCTTGTTCAGCGGGCATGACCGGAAGCGTCGCAGCCGTCCGGACGACGGGCAACGCCTTTTCCGGCGCTGCCCGTCCCCGCGTTGACAGACCCGCACCGCCCGGGTTGTGATGTGCACGTGCAGCGTGACGTCGGCCAAAGAGATCTGGGCCGGCCGGCGGTCAAGCCAGCACCTTCTTCGCAGGGATGACGCCGTGAGTCCACCCATCGCCCCCTGCCCCTGAGCACTTCGAGCCTCCGAACGCTTCGCCGCGGGCACTCCGCGACGCCGGGCCTTCGCCGCCCGCTTTCCTTCCGGGAGACCCAGAACCTCCATGCCCCATGCCTTCCAGCACTCCGTCATCACCGAGTTCCGCGCCAACGCGGGGAAGGTCGGCGGTCCCTTCGAGGGCGCCGACCTCCTTCTGCTCACCACCACGGGAGCCCGCTCCGGCAAGCCCCACACCACACCACTCGGATACGTCCGCGACGGCCGGCGGCTGCTCGTCGTCGGCTCCAACCTCGGCGCACCGCTCCACCCCGACTGGTACCGCAATCTCCTCGCCCGTCCCACCGTGCGGGTCGAGTTGGGGGACGAGGAGTTCGACTCCCTCGCCGTACCGGCCGAAGGGGCGCGGCGCGACGAACTCTTCGCCCGGGTCGTCGCCGAAGCGCCCGGGTACGCGGACTACCAGGACGCGACGGACCGGCTGCTGCCGGTCGTGGTCCTGGAACGGCCCGAGCCCGAGGCGACGGCCCCCGTGATCGCCTCGCTCGCCGACAAGCTGGTGGAGGTGCACACCTGGCTGCGCGGCCAACTGCGCCACGTGCACGACGAGACGGAGGCGCACTTCGCCGCGCGGGCCGCCCACGGGGACGGGGGCGCGGCGCCCGCGCCCGGTCTCGGGCTCCAGATCCGGCAGCGCTGTCTGGCGTTCTGCCAGGCCCTGGAGTTCCACCACACGGCCGAGGACGGGCACATGTTCCCGACGATGGAGGGCTACCACCCCCAGCTGGGACACGTCTTCGACCGGCTGCGGGAGGAGCACCGGAGCATCGCGGCCGTCCAGTCGGCGCTCGCGGCCCTGCTGGCCGACGTCGCCATCGCGGATCCGGACCGCTTCCGCACCGAACTGGCCCGGATGACCCAGGAGCTGACCGCCCACCTCGACTACGAGGAGGAGCACGTCCTTCCCCTGCTGGCCGGTGTGCCCTGGCCCCCGGCACCGCCCGCCTCCTGAGCTGTCGGGCTGCCTCTCAGCCCTCCGGGAGGAGCCTCTTCGACTCCAGGTAGGTGCGCGCGACGTCCTCGGGCAGCCTGCGCCAGCTGTCGACCCGCTCGTTCATCGAGGCCAGGTCGGCGGTGGTCAGCACGGTGTTGAGCCGGTCGAGGGCGTCGCGCACCCCGGTGCTCCCGGCGCGTGCGCGGTTGACGACGGGGACCACGTAGTCGGCGTTCTGAAGCTTCTTGTCGTCCTCCAGCAGGACGAGTCCGAACTGGTCCAGCGTGGCGTCGGTCGTGGTGGTCAGGACCATCTGGTCCTGACCGCTCTGCACCGCCTGCTTGGCCTGGGTGGTGCCGACACCCTTCGGGTCGACGGCGACGACGTCGATGCCGTACGTCCTGCGCAGACCGGGGGCGCAGTAGGGCCGCTGGGCGCATTCGTCGCCCGCCGCCAGCCGTACGGGCAGCTTCGCGGCGCCCACGTCGCTGAGGGTCTTCAGTCCGTGTTCCTTCGCGTACGCGGCGGTGACGGCGAAGGCGTTCTGGTCGACGGCCCGGCCGGGGTCGAGCACGGTGAGTCCGCGCGGGACGGCGAGCGAACGCAGCTCCTTCATGGTGGTGGCGAGGTCGGGCGATCCGACCGGGGGCGCGTCGGCCCCGTTGGCCTTGGCGTTCAGCCAGTCGGCGAAGGTCGCCGCGTACTCCGCCACCACGTCGATCTGGCCGTTCTCCAGGGCTGGTTCGTAGATCTCGCGGTTGGTCACGGAGATGATGTCGGCGGAGTACCCGGCGTGCTCCAGGAGCAGCGCGTACAGCTGGGCCAGCAGATCGCTCTCGGTGAAGCCGGCCGATCCGACGGTGAGGTGCTCGCTGTCGCCGGGCGGTGCGGTGACCTCGCCCTGGTTCTCCAGCGCCGGGCCGGCGGTACAGGCCGTGGCGGCGAGGAGGGCCAGCGCGGCCAGGGCCCGGCGGGCGCGGCTCACGCGGCCTCCCGGTCGCGCCGGGGGGCGAGACGCTGCCCCGCCTCGAAGAGGCTCTCGACGAGGAGGGCGAAGACGGCCACCAGGATCGC
The DNA here is from genome assembly GCF_018619185.1 of Streptomyces sp. McG3. Taxonomy (GTDB): domain Bacteria; phylum Actinomycetota; class Actinomycetes; order Streptomycetales; family Streptomycetaceae; genus Streptomyces. The sequence continues at coordinate 6,766 of NZ_JAAXYC010000171.1, forward strand.
CCCGGCCACCACCTGCGGGGTGGAGGCGAGGTTGAAGCCCGCGGTGATGATCCGGCCCAGTCCCCCGCCGCCGGCGAGCGCCGCGATGGTGGCGGTGGCCACCAGTTGGACGGCGGCGATCCGCACGCCGGTGAGGATCAGCGGGAGGGCGAGCGGCAGCTCCACACCCAGCAGCAGCTGGCTGCCGGTCATGCCCATGCCCCGGGCGGCCCGGACGACGTCCCGGTCGACCTCGCGCATTCCGACGTAGGCGTTGGTGAGGAGCGGCGGCACGGCGAAGAGCACGAGGGCGATGACCGTCGACCACTGCCCGTGCGTCCCGATGGGGGTGAGCAGCAGCAGGACCAGTACGGCGAAGGTGGGCACGGCCCGGCCGATGTTGGAGAGGTTGACGGCGAGCGCGCCGCCCTTGCCGAGGTGGCCCAGGACGAGGGCGACGGGGAGGGCGATCAGACAGCTGATGAGCAGACAGACGACGGTGAGGTAGAGGTGTTCGCCGAGCCGGTTCCCCATGCCGTCGGGGCCGGACCAGTGGGCGGCGGTGGTGAGCCAGGACCAGGTGTCGGAGAGGGTGTTCACCCCTGCACCCCCTTGCTGGGTGTGTTCACGCCCGCCTCCGGGTCCAGGGGGTCAGCAGCCGTCCCGCTCCCAGGAGCAGCAGGTCGGCGGCGACGGCGATGACGACGCACAGGACGGAGGCGGTGAGCACCTGGGCCTTGAAGTAGGTGTTCATGCCGGAGTAGATGAGGTTGCCGAGTCCCCCGTGGCCGACGATCGCCCCGATGGTGACCAGGGAGACGGCGGAGACGGTGGCGATGCGCAGCCCGGCCATCGCGGCGGGCAGGGCGAGCGGGAGCTCCACGGCGATCAGCAGGCGCAGCGGCCCGTAGCCCATGCCGCGTGCGGCCTGCCGGGTCTCCTCGGGGACGGCCCGGAGCCCGGCCAGGATGTTGCGGACGAGCAGCGTCAGGGAGTAGAGGACGAGGCCCGCGATCACCAGCGCGGCGGAGAGTCCGTACAGCGGCAGCAGCAGCGAGAACATCGCGAGCGAGGGGATCGTGTACAGGATCGTCGTCAGCCCCAGCACCGGGCCGGCCGCCCAGCGCCACCGGCGGGCGGCCACCGCCAGGGGGACGGCGAGGAGGAGCGCGATGGCCACCGACGCGGCCGTGAGCTGGAGGTGCTGCAGCACCGCGTCCATCAGGATCTCGCGGCGGCTGGAGAGGTAGGCCCCGCAGATCCACTCGTTACGGGCGAGGCAGTCGTCCGGGGGCGCCGTCACCCGTCCATTCGAGCGCGGCAGCGGTTGCGTCGCGCGCCGGGGGCCGCCGTTCGAGGGGTTTGAGCGACTGCTCAACTCCTTCTGGTAGCGTCCTGGCGAACGGAGAGGGTTGAGCAGTCGCTCAAACCCCTCGTGGCCGACCCGGGGGCGCACATGGGCCTGTACATAGAGGCGTTGATCCGCGCGGATCCGGAACGCCTGTGGCGGCGGACGCAGGAGCCCGCCCAGCATCAGCGGTGGGATCTGCGCTTCACCGAGATCAGCCACCTGCCCGGTCCGGCCGGTTCCGCCCAGCGCTTCCGGTACGCGACCCGGGTGCTGCCCTTCCTCACCGTCGCGGGGACCGGGACGAGCGCGGGCGAGCGGCAGCGGGCGGACGGCGAGCGGGTCTCGGCGCTGCGCTTCGCCTCCTCGGAGTGGCTTTCGCCGTTGGCCGAGGGCAGCGGGTACTGGCGTTACGTTCCCACCGCCGACGGCATCCGCTTTCTGACCGGCTACGACTACCGGACCCGCTGGGGCCGCTTCGGCGCGGTCGCCGACCGGTTGGTGTTCCGGCCCCTGATGGGCTGGGCGACCGCCTGGTCCTTCGACCGGCTGCGGCTGTGGTGCGAGCGGGACATCAGCCCGGCCCGGTCGCTGGCGTACGCGCTGGCGGAGGTCCTGGTACGGGTCCTCGCCGTGGCGGCCGCCCTCCCCTTCGGCCCGGCGGCCGTGCTGCCGGCCGCGCTGGCCGCGCTGCTGGTACCGCCGTCTCCCCGCACGCCCGCCGCCCGGCGCTGCCTGCGCAGACCGCCCGGCCGTCCCGCCGTCGCCCCGTCCCTCCTCGCCCGCCTGGAGCGCCCGTGACCTCGATCTTCGCCCGGGCGATGGGAGCCGACTTCGAGCGGCTCCATCCCCAGCTGCGACGGCGCTTCTCGGTCGGTCTGGAGAGCGGGGAGGCGTGCGTCGGGCGCGGTTCCATGGACCGGATCTGGCACGGCCGGGCGTTCGTGAAGCCGTTCCTCGCGCTCGGCGCGACCCGCAACATCCTGGTGCCGAGGACCGGCCGCGACGTCCCGTTCACCATCGAGAACGTGCCGTACACCGACGCCCACGGCCGGGAGACCGTGACCTTCGTCCGGACGTTCGCCCTGCCGGGCGGGGAGCGCCGCTTCGACGCCACGATGGTGCACAGCCCCGAGCGGTCCTGCGTGCTGGACTACCTCGGCACCCACCAGCACCTGGCCACCGACCTGCGGCTCACCGCGGAGCCCGACGGTTCGCTGCTCATCCGCTCCGGGGAGCACCGCTTCCGCGAGGGGCCTGTCGACGTGCGGGTCCCCCGGCTGATCGGCGGCGACGCCGAGGTCCGCGAGTCCTTCGACGACGCCACGGGCCGCTTCCGCATCCGGGTCGCGGTGACCAACCGCCACTTCGGCCCCCTGTTCGGGTACGAGGGAACGTTCCGTGCCCGCTATGTCGACGCCCTGCGCCACGGCGTGCGGGCGGGCCTGCGCCCGGTCCGCGAAGAGGCGCGGGCGTGACGGGGAGCGCGGCGGGGGCGGACACCCGGACGAAGCTCCTTCAGGGCGCGCTGCGCACCCTCGCCGAACAGGGGATCGCCAAGACGTCGGCCCGCTCGGTGGCGGCCTCGGCCGGGGTCAACCAGGCGCTGGTGTTCTATCACTTCGGCTCGGTCGACGAGCTGCTGGCGGCGGCCTGCCGGTACGGGGCGGAGCAGCGGGTGGCCCGTCACCGCGACCGGCTCGCCACTGTCACGACCCTCGCCGAGCTGCTGAAGTGCGGGCGCGAGCTGCACGAGGAGGAGCGGGCGGGCGGCCATGTCGCCTTTCTCGCCCAGGTGCTCGCGGGAGCGCAGACCCAGCCCCGGCTGGCGCCCGCGACGGCCGCCGGGCTCGACCTGTGGACCGCCGAGATCGAGAAGGTCCTCACCCGGATCCTGGCGGACTCGCCGCTGGGCGAGTTCACCGACCCGGTGGGCCTGGCACGCGCCGTGACCGGGTCGTTCGTGGGCCTGGAGCTGTACGAGGGAGTCGACCCCGCGGGGGCCGGGAGCGCCTTCGCCGCGCTGGAGCAGCTCACCGAGCTGGCCGGGGTGCTGGACGAGCTCGGCCCGGTGGCCCGGCGGGCGGTACGCCACCGGCTGCGGCGCACGGGGAGGACGTGAGGAGGCGGCCCGTGGCGCGAATGCGGAACGACCTGGGCTTCCCGAGCAACCCTCCGCGCCCGGCCGCCGTCTTGATCCACGACAGGACGGTGCGCCGCGTGTGACGTGCGGTGCCCAACCCCCACAAGATCCGGGCCTGCACGACCGCCGGACTATACCCCCCGCGTATACATGGAGGGTATAGTCCGCGCGGCGCGGGGCCCGGCACTGCGCGGAAGGCCCCCATGCAGACCAAGGCACTGGCGCCCGAGTACCAGGGAGCGCTCACCAAGATGTCGGTGAACGCCTCCCTCACCGACGTACTGGCCGAGGGAGTTCGCCACCTGAAGCAGGCCGAGCTCTCCGGATCACAGGAGGAGGTGGCGCGTTCGGGCCTGGCCGTGGCCGAGGCGCACCGCAGGCTCGGGCAGGTCGCCGAGGCCGACCGGGCCTGGAAGGCCAGCTACCGGGCCGCGCGCACGGCCGGGAACACCGGGGCGATGGCGTGGGCGCTGTGGAGCGGCGGCACGCTGGCGCGCCAACGCGGTTCGCTGCGCCTCGCGTTCCGGCTGCTCGGCCTCGCCGCGGAGCTGGGCAAGCGGGGCGGGGACGTGGTCGCCCGGGGCTATTCGCTGGCCGGTCTCGCCGAGACCGGACGGATCCAGGGCGACTACGCGACCGTCGCGACGCTGCACGAACAACTGCTGACCGAGGCCCGTGCCCGGGGTGAGGCCCGGCACACCGTCTGGGCGCTGGAGGGCATCGCGCAGATCCACCGCAACACCGGCTCGCTGGACACCGCGTTGGAGATGTTCGAGGAGGCGGCCGTCCTGGCGGGGAACGCGGACGACCGGCGCGGCCGGGCCTGGGCCCTGCGCGGCATCGCCGACATCGTCTCCCTCCGGGACGGGGCGACCGGGCGCGCACTCGATCTGCTCTCCGAGGCCGAGGTCACCTGCCGCGAGATGAACCTCTCCAGCGCCCTCGCCTACAACCACAAGATGCGGGCCAACGTGCTCTTCCGCGCCGGGCGGTACGAAGAGGCGCGGGGGGTCTACGAGCAGGCGCTCGGCGAGTTCCGCGCGATGGACGAGCCGCGGGGCGAGGCGCTCGCCTCGCTCGGCCTGGTCAAGGCGCGGGCCAGGCTGGGCCGGGACCGCGACGCCACCGCCGCCGAGCTGGACGAACTGCGCGGCAGGCTGAGCCGGATCGGGCTGCTCAACGCCCAGGAGATGGTCGAGAAGGCCTACGCCGAACTCGGCGTGGAACCGGCCTCCGCGGACGAGCGGGACGGCCGCCGATGACGCTCTCCACGACCAGCCGGGCGAGCGCTCCGCAGATACTGGACCGCTGCCGCGAACTGGTGCGCCCGGCCCTGGTCGAGTCGGTGGGGCGGCTGCACCCCTGGCACGCGGAGACGGCCGCCTTCTCGCTGGGCTGGAGCGGCACCGGCGGCGAGCCGTCGCCCGGATCCCAGGGCAAGGGGGTCCGCCAGGCGCTCGCGGTGCTCGGCGCGGAGGCCGCGGGCGGCAGCGGGGCGGACGCGGTGCTCGGCGCGGTGGCCGTCGAGCTGATCCACACCTTCTCCCTGATCCACGACGACATCATGGACGGGGACGAGACCCGTCGTCGCCGGCCGACGCTGTGGAAGGCGTACGGCACCGGCCCGGCGGTCCTCGCGGGGGACGCGCTGTTCGCGCTGGCCGTCTCCACGCTGGCGGAGGCCCCGGGCCCCGGCGGCGCGGCGGCGGTCCGGCAACTGGCGCGCGCGCTGGGCGATCTGGTGAACGGCCAGGCGCAGGACCTGCTCTTCGAGTCCCGGCCGTGGACCGGGCCCGGGGCCGTCCTGCCGCACGAGTACCGGTCGATGGCCACCCACAAGACGGGCTCCCTGCTGGGGTGCGCCGCCGCCCTGGGCGCGGTGCTGGCCGGCGCCCCGGCGAGCACCGTCGAGGCGCTGGACCTGGCGGGGCGGCATGTGGGGGTGGCGTTCCAGGCGGTGGACGACCTGCTCGGGATCTGGGGCGATCCGCAGGTGACCGGCAAGCCGGTGCACAGCGATCTGCGGCGGCTCAAGAAGACGTACCCGGTGCTCGCGGCCCTGTCCGCCGACCACCCGGCGGCCCGGCGTCTCGACGCGCTGCTCACCTCGGCCGGGCCGCTCGACGACCTGGCGGCGCGCCGTGCGGCCGAGCTGATCGACGAGGCCGGCGGGCGGCGGGCCGCGGTCGCCGAGGCGCACGAGCACCTGGCCGCGGCCCGCGTCTGTCTGGACCGGGTTCCGCTGGCGGAGGGTGCGCGCGGGGATCTGCTCACGCTGATCCCGTACCTCGTGGACCGCACCGGCTGACCCGTGGCCGCCTGCCGGAAATCGGCGGGCGGCCACGGCCCCGCGTACGGCACGATGGGCTCCGGGCGGGCCTTCGCGCACGCACCGGCCGCGACGACGTGACGACGTGAGGACTCCCCCGGCATGACCGCTCTTCCCGCTCCCGTCACGGCGTTGCTCGTCGTCGACGTCCAGTCGGCGTTCGTCGCGGGGGACACCGCCGTGCCCGACGCGCCCCGGCTGCTGGACCGGGTGACGGATCTGATCGGGCGGGCCAGGGAGGCCGGGGCGCTCGTCGTCCATCTGCAGAACGACGGCCCCGCCGGAGAGCCCGACGAGCCGGGGACGCCCGGGTGGGAGCTGCACCTGCCCGTGCGCACCGGGCCGGCCGAGACGGTGATCCGCAAGAGCGAGGACGACGGTTTCGAGGAGACGTCGCTGGAGGCGGAGCTGAGAGCGGCGGGCGTCCGGGCGCTCGCCGTGTGCGGGGTGATGTCGGAGATGTGCGTACTCGCCACCGCCCGCCGGGCCCTGGAGCTCGGCTACCGGGTCGTCCTGCCCCATGACGCCCACGCCACGTACGACATTCCGGCCGCGCCGGACATCAGTGACGTGGTGCCGGCGGCGATGGCGTCACGGGTCGCGGAATGGGCTCTGGGCGACGAGGTGGACATCGTGGCGCGCGCCGGACACGTCTCTTTCGCCACTCCGTCCGCCACCACGAGAAGGCACTAGCCCCCGATAGATGGTGCCGCCATCCGGTGCGGCGATCGGCGCAGTACGCCATGCCGGAAAAAGGCTGACGATATAAACGGCGGGATACGTACGGAATACCTCCGCCATTCCGTACGGGGACTCTCGGCAAGCCCTTCACCGGCTGCCAGTAACAGGCCCGCGGTCATGCGCCGATCTGCTGCGCGACCACCCGAACGGCCCTCATTCCCGCGTCATCCCCCTGTGGTCGTATGAGCGAGTCACGCGCACGATTTCGCCACAACTCTGCCAAAGTGCATTTCGGCTTAGACCCGCCGGCAATGGGGGGTGGAAGAAGGAGCGGGGCTGGGTGCGTGCACCCGGCCCGGCGACGCCGCCACCCCCCATCGCCGGCGGGTCTTACTCACCGGATTGAGCGAAGAGAGCCGTGCGTGCTGCACATGCGTCGTACTGAAGAAAGCCCATTGACGGTCCTTCATCTGGTTCAGCCCGTGGACGGCGGAGTGGCCCGGGTCGTCACCGATCTCGTCAGGGCCCAGGCCGGGTCCGGGCTGCGCCCCGTGGTGGCCTGCCCGCCCGGGAGCCCGCTGGCCCTCGGGGCGGCGGCCGCGGGCGCCGAGGTCCACGGCTGGTCCGTCACCCGTGCCCCCGGGCCCCGGCTGGCCGGTGAGGTGGCCGCCGCGCGGCGGATCGTCCGCGTGAGCCGCCCGGACGTGGTGCACGCCCACAGCGCCAAGGCGGGACTGGCCGGCCGGATCGCGGTACGCGGCCGGATCCCCACCGTGTTCCAGCCGCACGCCTGGTCGTTCGAGGCGGTCGGCGGGCGCACCGCGGAACTCGCGCTCGGCTGGGAGCGGTTCGGCGCGCGCTGGGCCGATCACATCCTGTGCGTCAGCGAGTCCGAACGCCGCACCGGACAGGAGGCGGGCATCGCCGCCCGCTGGTCGGTCATCCACAACGGCATCGACCTCGACCGTTTCCGTCCCTGCGGAGGCGGGGACCGTGCGGAGGCCCGCGCCTCGCTGCCCTTACTGGAGGGCGCGGGCGCGGACACCCCGCTGGTCGTCTGCGTCGGCCGGCTGACCCGGCAGAAGGGGCAGGACGTGCTGCTGCGGGCCTGGCACCGGATGCCGGTGGACGGGGCCCGTCTGGTGCTGGTGGGGGACGGGCCCGACCGGGACGGACTGGAGGCGTCGGCCCCGCCGGGCGTGCTGTTCACCGGGGCCTGCGAGGACGTGCGGCCGTGGATCCACGCGGCGGACGTCCTCGTGCTGCCCTCCCGCTGGGAGGGCATGGCGCTGGCCCCGCTGGAGGCCATGGCCTGCGGGCGCCCCGTCGTGATGACCGACGTGAACGGGGCTCGGGAGAGCCTGCCGCCCGGCCACGAGGACCACTGTCTGGTGCCTCCGGAGGATCCGGAGGCACTGGCCGCGGCGCTGACCGCACTGCTCGCCGACCCGGCGCTGCGCGATGCGCTGGCCCACCGGGCCCTGCGCCACACCCGGACGGCCTTCGACGTCCGACGGACCGCGGGGGCGGTCGCCGGTCTCTACCAGGAACTGGTCGGCATGTCCGGCCCCACGAGGAAGCGCACCGAGCGATGACGATGGAGAGCACACCGGTTCCCGGCGCTGGTCAGGCAACAGCCGTACAGGCTCACACGGTTCATCCACCGCGAAGAGGCGGCGGCACCCGGACGCAGCCCGGCGAGCGCAGGACCGTCCGGTACGGCCGTCTCGCGCCGCTCCTGTGCGCGGACGCCCTGGCCCCGGCCGTGACGTTCGCCCTGGTCGTCCCGGTCCCGTGGCCCTGGATGCTGGTGGCCGTCCAGGCGGTGGCGCAGGTGCTGCTCCTCGCTCGACGTCGCCTGTACGCGATGCGGCTGTCCCCCTCGGTCCTCTCCGAACTCCCCGCCCTCCTCGGCCTCACCCTCCTCCAGTGGTACGTGACCATGGAGGTGCTGGCCGTCTGGGCGCCGCAGCAGGCGATCGGCTGGGCGGTGCTCGCGTACGGGGCCGCCACGCAGACCGTGCTGACCTGCGCTGGACGCGCGGCCGTGTACGGGGTACTGCGGCGGGCCGCCGTCCGCCGCCCGCTGTCCACGCTGGTCGTGGGCCAGGGACCGCCGGCCCGTCAGGTGACGGCCGCCCTGTACGACCACCCCGCCTACGGACTGCGGCCGGTCGGTCTGGTCGCGCCCCCGGTGTCCGGGGACGAGAAGCAGCCGACGGGTTCCGACTCCGTGCCGCTGCCGGTCCTGGCCTCGCCCCAGGAGGTGGGGCGGGCCGTCGTCCAGAACAGCGTGCGGCACGCGGTGTTCACGGCCCCGCCCGAGTCCACCCCGGACGGTGCCGCTCTCTTCACTCTGCTCACCGGTCACGGCTGCCGGGTGTGGCTGGTCACCGGTCCCGGCGCCGTCGCGGGGCCCCCTGCGGAAGGCCGCCCCGATCATCTGTGGGGCTTCACCGTCCAGCCGCTGCACGACGGGACGAACCGTCCTCTCGGCCACGGGGCGAAGCGGGCGGTGGACGCCGCCCTGGCCGCGGTCGGGCTGCTGCTGGCGGCCCCGGTGATGGCGGCCTGCGCCCTGGCCGTGCGGCTCTCCGACGGGCCGGGCGTGATCTTCCGTCAGGAACGCGTCGGCCGGCACGGACGCCCCTTCGTGCTGCTGAAGTTCCGTACGCTGCGGCCCGCCGACGTCCAGGAGTCGGCCACCCGCTGGAACGTCGCGTCCGACGGGCGGATGAGCCGGGTCGGCCGCGTGCTGCGCCGGACCTCCCTCGACGAGTTGCCGCAGCTGTGGAACGTCCTGCGGGGCGATATGAGCATGGTCGGCCCGCGCCCCGAACGCCCTTTCTTCGTAGCACAGTTCAGCCGCGCCCATCCCGGGTATCAGGCCCGCCACCGGATGCCCGTGGGCATCACGGGTCTCGCCCAGGTGAACGGGTTGCGCGGTGACACCTCCATCGAGGAGCGGGCCCGCTTCGACAACCGCTACATCGAGACCTGGTCGCTGTGGCAGGACGCGTGCGTGCTCGCGCGGACCGCGGGTTCCGTGTTCCGGCTCGGAGGCAGCTGATCATGGCCGCTGTGCTGACCCCGCCCGCGCCGTCGACGGCGCGGGCGGGGTCAGCAC
>NZ_JAAXYC010000172.1 GCF_018619185.1 Streptomyces sp. McG3
GCTCAGGGGGTGTCCGGCGGATGGGCGCAGACGGTGAAGATGCCGCCGTCGGGGTCCCTGATCACCGCTTCGGTTCCGTCGGCGGGCGAGTCCACCGGCGGTCCCGCCGTACCGCCCGCCGCGCGGGCCGCCGCGGTGGCCGCTTCCAGGTCCGCGACCGGGAAGCGGATGTGCCAGCGCGGGCGCAGCCGGGGGTCGGGGGACGAGGCGTCGCCGCCTCCGCGCAGGGTGGCCACGGTGCGGCCGCCCTGCCGTACGACGACAACGTCCTGTTGGTACGCGTAGCCGACCTCGCAGCCCCCGGGTTCCTCGGAGGCCCAGCCGAACACCTCGGCGTAGAAGATGGCGCAGTCGAAGGCGTGGCTCGTCCGCAGTTCGAGGGAGGCGGGCGGGTGGTCGCGGCCGAACGACCAGGGCGGGGTGCGGCCTTCCCAGAAGCCGAATCCGGCCCCTTCCCGGTCGGCGGCCACGGCCCCCCGCCCGGGGCCCAGCCGGATCGGGCCGACGGCGATGGTGCCGCCCCGTTCCCGGATCCGGGCCGCTGTGGCGTCGACGTCCTCGACGGCGAAGTACGGGGTCCAGGAGGCGGCGGTGGGCAGACCGGGGGCGATCCGGCCGATCCCGGCGACCGGCAGGGCGTCGAGGTGGGCGACGGTGAAGCCCTCGCCGAGGGTGCCGGAGCGGAAGGTCCACCCGAGGACGGCCCCGTAGAAGTCCTGGGTGGCCCGCAGGTCCCGGGTCATGAGACTGACCCAGCACGGAATCCCGTGCACCGGGGTGCTCTGCTCTGCCGCGGTCATCGGGATCCGTCTCCTCGTCCCCGGTGGTGAGCCGCCGGACGCGGACGCCGGTCCGGCGGGTGGGCCTGCTGGTCACCGGCCGTCGCAGGCCGGTGCGCTCCGTGGCGTCAGGCGTCCTCCGGAGCGGCACGCCTCCATACCTACGCCGCCGGGGTCGCCGCCGCCACCCGGGCCGCGCCCCGGAACGGTGCGGTGCTGCGGTGCGCACGCCCCGGCAGCCCCCGGACGAGGACCGTGTGTCAGTGCCCGCCGGCAGACTGCCCACATGACCGACTCGCAGCCGAAGGCTGACCTCCAGCACTATCTGCAGGCCGCTCGCGACACTCTGCTCTGGAAGCTCGAAGGACTCTCCGAGTACGACGTCCGACGCCCTCTGACGCCGACCGGCACCAATCTCCTCGGGCTGGTCAAACACGCCGCCGGGGTGGAGCTCGGCTACTTCGGCGAGACGTTCCGGCGGCCGTTCGCCGAGACGCCGCCCGCCTACGGGGACGACGCCGAGGCGAACCAGGACATGTGGGCGACCGCCGAGGAGTCGCGCGAGGACATCCTCGCCCTCTACCGCCGGGTGGCGGAGCACGCGGACGCCACGATCGCCGAGCTGCCGCTCGACGCGGTCGGGAACGTCCGGTGGTGGCCCGGCGAGCGGAGCCGCGTGACGCTGCACCAGATCCTGATCCATGTGATCGCCGACCTCCAGCGGCACGCCGGCCACGCCGACATCGTCCGGGAGCTCGTCGACGGGACGGTCGGACTGCGGTCCGGCACCGACAACATGCCGCCGGGCGACCGCGCCTGGTGGGAGGAGTACCGGCAGCGCCTGGAGCGGGTGGCGCGGGAGGCCGGGTAGGGCCTTGGGGTCAGCTCGGATCAGGGAACGGGGTCCGGTGCGGGCAAGTGCGAGGCGGAGGGGGAGTCACTGCGGAGCCATGGTGAGTGACGACAACGCCGGAGGGGCCCCTCCCTGTTCGAGCGGAGCCGAGAGCCTGGGGGAGCTCGTGCCGGACCCCGCGAGCCCGGCATGATCCAGACGAAGGCCCTTGAGCCGCGCCCTCTGATCACTCGACCGTTCAGCGTCCGGTGAGCGCCGCGGGTTCGCCGAGGTGGTGCGCGGCGGTGCGCCAGGCGGCGGTGACGGCTTCGCGGGCCGTGGCGGTCGCCGCCCCGACATCCGGCGGGAGACGCAGGGGGGCGCCGACGTGGACGTGGAGCCGGGGGCGGCGGGCCGGGGCGGTGAGGAGTCCGGAGATCTGCTTGACGCACCGGCCCGAGGTCACCCGGCGGGCTCCCGCCTGGCCGAGCGGCACCACGGGCGCGCCGGACGCGTGAGCGAGACGGGCGAGACCGCTGCGGAAGCTCTCCGGCGGAGCCTCCGCCGCATCGTCGCGGCAGGGCAGCCGCCCTTCGCCGTAGATGAGCAGGTGACGGCCGTCCCTGAGCGCGACGGCCGCCGCGTCGAGAGCGGCCGCGGCCCGGTGGGTGTTCCGGTGCACGGGCACGTGGCCGCCGCGTTCCAGGAGACGGCCGAGGACCGGTATGCGCCACAGCCCCGCGGTGGCCATGACGACGGGTTCGACGCCGAGGCGCAGCAGTGCGGCGAGGACGATGCCCGGGTCGGCCAGGGAGGTGTGGTTGGCGACGATGATGCTGCCGGCGGCCGGGGCCGTGGCGTGGTCGGACGTGACCGTGAGGCGTCCGAGCGAGGGGACGACGGCGGCGGCGATGCGGCTGAGCACGGTTCTCCCGGGGTTCGGCGGGCGGGGCCGTCGTGGTGACGGCGATGCGGGGTCCGCCTCTCCCGGCTTCGCCCGCCACACCCTCATCGTCGCGGCGGCCGGGGCGTGGGGCCTGAGTGCGGGTACTCAGGCCCCCTGGGTCGATCGACCCGGACCGGGATCCCCGGGCGAAGAACCGTCCGCGCACCGCGGACTGCCTTGTTGCACTGCGACGAGACCGGCGCGGGGCTGGTGCGGGACGGACGGCTGCTCGGCCACGCGCTCGCGTCCAGCATGGGCGGACACGCCCGCTTCGGCGGGGTGGTGGTGCCCGGTACGCGGTCGGGGGCGGCCGGGAATCCGCCCCGCGCCGCCCCCTCCTGTCTCAGCGCTCGTGGTCAGCGCCGCAGCCACACCGCCGTATCGGACGGCAGCCGGCCATCGGCGTCCAGCGGACCGCTCGCCAGCAACATCTCTTCGTGTACGGGCAGTTCTACGCTGCGGCCGCGAAGGTTCACCACGCACACCAGGCCGTCGGTACGGGCGAAGGCGAGCACCCCGTCCTCTGCGGGCAGCCAGGTCATCGGGCCGTCGCCGAAGCCGGAGGTCTCGCGGCGCAGCCGCAGCGCCGCGCGGTACAGGCTGAGCATCGAGGCGGGATCGGCGTCCTGCCGGTCGACGGCGTACGCCGGCCAGTCGGCGGGCTGTGGCAGCCAGGGCTCAGTGGTGGAGCCGAAGCCGCCGTACGGTTCGGCCGCCGCCCAGGGCAGCGGGACGCGGCAGCCGTCGCGGCCGGGGTCGGTGCCGCCGGAGCGGAAGTGCATCGGGTCCTCGATGCGGTCGAGGGGGATGTCCGCCTCGGGCAGGCCCAGCTCCTCGCCCTGGTAGAGGTAGACCGAGCCGGGCAGGGCGAGCGTCAGCAGCGCCGCGGCGCGGGCGCGGCGGGTCCCGAGCTCCAGGTCGGCGGGGGTGCCGAAGGCCTTCGTGGCGAAGTCGAAGGCGGTGTCCGTGCGGCCGTAGCGGGTGACCGTGCGGGTCACGTCGTGGTTGCACAGGACCCAGGTGGCCGGGGCCTGGACGGGGGCGTGCTCGGCGAGGGTGTCGTCGATGGCACGGCGCAGGCGTCCGGGGTCCCAGGGGCAGGCGAGGAAGTTGAAGTTGAAGGCGGTGTGCAGTTCGTCGGGGCGCAGATAGCGGGCGAAGCGCTCGGAATCGGGGAGCCAGACCTCGCCGACGAACACGCCGTCGTACTCGTCGGCTATCACCCGCCAGGAGCGGTAGATGTCGTGGATCTCGTCCTGGTCGATGTACGGGTGCGGGTCGACGCCCTCGGTGAAGTCGGGCAGGTCGGGGTGCTTGGTGAGCAGGGCCGCGGAGTCGATGCGGACGCCGGCGACGCCGCGCTCGAACCAGAACCGCAGGACGTCCTCGTGTTCGCGGCGGACGGCGGGGTGGGACCAGTTGAGGTCGGGCTGTTCGGGGGCGAACAGGTGCAGGTACCACTCGCCGTCGGGGACCCGGGTCCAGGTGTCGCCGGAGAACTGGGAGGGCCAGTTGTTCGGGGGCAGTTCACCGTTCTCGCCGCGCCCCGGACGGAAGTGGAAGAGCTCGCGCTCCGGGCTGCCGGGGCCGGCTTCGAGGGCGGCACGGAACCAGACGTGCTGGTCGGAGATGTGGTTGGGGACGATGTCGACGATGGCCCTGATACCGCACTCGGCGGCTTCCACGATCAGTTTCTCGGCTTCCTCGAGGGTGCCGAAGGCCGGGTCGATGGTGCGGTAGTCGGCCACGTCGTATCCTCCGTCGACGAGCGGCGACGAATACCACGGGGTGAACCAGACGGCGTCCACGCCGAGTGCGGCGAGATACGGCAGATTCGCGCGGACCCCCGCGAGGTCCCCGGTGCCGTCGCCGTCCCCGTCCGCGAAGCTGCGGGGGTAGATCTGGTAGATGACGGCGTCTCGCCACCATGTATCGGTTCGGGAGGGGGGCACGGCTGCCACGTCAGGGTCCTTTCGGGCAGGTGGGGACTCCGCCGCCGGTCGCAGCGGGGCGTTGATGAAGTGACCGGCGGCGGAGAGCATGTCGATGGTGGAGCGAAAAGGCGGTGAGGATGCGGATCAGCCCTTGAGACTCCCGGCGGTGAGTCCGGCCATGATGCTTCGCTGGAAGAAGAAGAACACGATGATCATCGGGATGCTCGCGATCACCAGACCCGCCATGATCTGGTTCTGTGTGACGGCTCCCGCGGTCTGCGAAAGTCCCACGCTGATCGTCATCTTCTCGCTGTCGGGCAGGACGAGCAGCGGCCAGACGAAGTCCTTGAAGACCAGGACGACGGTGAAGATGGAGACCACACCGAGGATGGGCCGCGAGATCGGCAGGATGATCGAGACCAGGACTCGCCACGGGGGTACGCCGTCGATCTCGGCCGCTTCGAGGATCTCATCGGGTATCGAGTCGAAGAACCGTTTGAGCAGGAAGATGTTGAAGCCGTTGGCGGCCACCGGGAACCAGATCGCCCAGGGCGTGTTGAGCAGCTGCCAGCCGAAGATCGGCACATCGGTGACCGTGATGTAGGCCGGAATCATCACGACGATCGGTGGGATCATCAAGGTGGCCAGCATCGCCCCGAGGATCACATTGCCGAACATCGGGCGCAGCTTGGACAGCGCGTAGGCGGCGGTGACATCGACGGCGAGGGCGAAGAGCCAGGCGCCGACCGCGTAGAAGAGGGTGTTCTTCAGGAGCAGCCCGATGTCGAAGAGCTCCCAGGCGTCGGAGAACACCGAGAAGTCGGGGTTCTGGGGCCAGAGCGTGGGCGGCATCTGGGCTATCTCCTCACCCGACTTCATCGCCCCGGTGACCATCCAGTACAGCGGAAAGACGAAGACCAGGGTGAAGACGAGCAGGATGGCCACGAGGACCGTCCAGTAGATGCGGCTGCCCCAGCGGGTCTTGAGCTCCAGGGGCGAGACGATGGTCCGGGCGTGACCGTCGGCCCAGGCGGCGCGGCGCCGCTCGGGTCTGCCGGGGGTCGGCGGCGGTGTCACCTTCCGGGTCTCCCCCGCCGTACCGGAGTGGGCTGTTGTGTGGACTGTGTTGGCCACGGGACTACCTCTTCTCGTCACGGGTCAGCCGGAGCTGCACCGCGGCGACCGCAAGGAGAACGAGCATGAGCATCAGGCCGAGCGCGCTGCCGGCCCCGTAATTGCCGCCGTACACGAAGGCGTACTGGTACATGAGGTACGCGACGGTGACCGTCGCGTTCTCCGGTCCGCCGCCGGTGAGCATGTACGGCTCGATGAACACCTGCATCGTGGCGACGATCTGCAGCATCAGCATCAGGAGCAGGATCAGGCGGGTCTGCGGGACGGTGACGTTCCAGATCCGCTTGAAGATCCCGGCTCCGTCCAGCTCCGCGGCCTCGTACAGATCCCCGGGGATGTTCTGCAGGGCGGCGAGGTAGATCAGGACGCCGGACCCCATGTTCATCCAGGTGGAGACGATCACGAGGGAGATCAGTGCGGTGCTCGAGGAGTCGAGCCAGGACAGTGCCGGCAGCCCGGCGAAGTCCAGGATCTGGTTGAAGAGGCCCGGTCCGGGATCGTAGAACCAGCGGAAGAGCAGCACCGAGACGATCGGCGGCAGCATCACCGGCAGATAGACCACGAAGCGCAAGTAGCCGCGGGCGTGCCGCAGTTCATTGAGCACGATCGCCACCGCGAAGGGGATCACATAGCCGCAGACCAGGGCGAGCAGAGTGAAGACGACGGTGTTCTTCCAGGCCTGGCCGAAGGCCGGGTCGTCCACCACCGTGCGGAAGTTGTCCAGGCCCACCCAGGTGGGCTCGTCGACGAGGTTGGTCTCCTGGAAGGAGAGGACGACCTGCCTGATGATCGGCCACCAGGCGAACATGGCGAAGCAGAACAGCGCCGCACACAGGAAGCCGTACGCGGTGATGTTGGCCTGAACTGTCCGTTTCCGCTGTGCCGCCGGCCTGCGACGCGGCTTGGACGGCCGCTTCGGTTCGATGGTGAGTGTTTCCATGGTGATCTCCCGTTCCCGCCTCTCCCGCCGACCCTGCTCGGGTGCCGCCCTCCCCTCCTGAGCGGCACCCGGGACAGTTGCCGTCAGCCCCTGGCCAGAATTCCGTTGGCCTTGGACTCGGCGTCCTTGAGCAGTTTGTCTATGTCCGCGTTCTCCCGGGTGAGGACCGCGGACATGGGCACGTCGAGCACCGCGTAGAGCTCCTGGGCCTTCGCCGGCTCCAGCTTGAGCTCGACGCCCTTGGAGGTGTTCACGTAGGGCTCGTAGTACTCGACCGGCAGGACGGCGTTCGCCTCCCGGTCGTCCGCGATTCTCTGACCGGTCGGGGAGTCACCCATGTAGTCGTTGTTGGGCACACCGACGGCCTCGGCGTTGGCCTTGCCGCGGGCGTAGTCGTGTCGGCCCTTGCCCGGGGTGTTGAACTGGAAGTCGATCCACTGCATGGCCGCCTCTGTCTCGGCGGCGTTCGCCTTCGGATTGACCATGTAGGCCTCGCCGCCGGTCAGCGACGCCTGGCCCTCGGGGATGCCGGTGATGCCGTAGTCGTCCTTGTTCCCCTGGAACTTCTGGACCACGTCGGTGACGACATCGGGGGCTCCGAGCATCATGCCCGTCTTGCCGGCGGCCATCTGCTGCATCAGCGTCTCCCAGCCGATCAGCACCTTCTTGCCGACGCTGTCGTCCTTCCAGCGCATGTCGTGCAGCGTCTGGAGCACGGCCTTGCCCTCCGGGCTGTTGAACGCGGCCCTGCCGTCGACGGCCATCTCGCCGCCCCGGCTGAAGATGGACTGCGCGAAGTGCCAGCCGCCGACGTTGCCGCCGCCGTACTCGCCGTAACCGACGTAGCCGTCACCGAGGGCGGCGATCTTCTTCGCCGCCGCCCTGACCTCGTCCCACGTCTGCGGCGGGGCGTCGGGGTCGAGACCGGCGTCCTTGAACAGCTTGCGGTTGTAGACCAGGCCGACGCTGTAGCTCACGTTGGGGACGCCGTAGCTCTTGCCGTCCTTGGTGACCATGTCCTTGACGTCCTGCTTGATGTCGCCGTAGTTCTTCACGAGGTCGGTGACGCCCGTGATGTCCTTCGCCTGCTTCTTGGAGATCACGTCGGCGTAGTTGGTGACCGGCACCATGAACACCGTCTCCATCTGACCGCCGGCCAGCTTCGCGGCAAAGGTCTTGGGGTCGAAGCACGGCTGCTGGTCGGTGCTCTTGACCTTGACACCCGGATGCGCCTTCTCGAACGCGACGACGTCGTCGTTCCACGCCTCACGCTGCTTCGGTGCGGTCTTCGCCGGCTGACACGCCACGGTGATGGCCACGTCTCCTCCCGCGTCGGACTCCGAGTCGCCGCCGCAGGCAGCGAGGCTCATGACGAGACCTGTGGTCAGGAAGATCGCAAGTTTGCGGGGCTTCATTACGGCTCCTCTGGGGTGACGCCCAAGCACTGCCTTGATCGGAGCGTCACGATAGAACGGCAGGCAGAGGTACGCAATATTCCGATCCAAATTTGCAAGATTACGACTACATCACGCCCTTCTGGCCCTGACGGACCAGCAAGAGCTGCGCTCGGCGGGATTCCGGACACCCCTGGCGCGCTCCGGACCCCGTGGGGGAAGATGAGCAGGCCCCCGCCCTCGGCGAGCGCGACCGGAGCGCCCGCAGACCCACGGCCAGCCGGTGACGGCGTTCTGTCGAACCTCGGGCCGATTCGGCAGGCCGAGCGCATGCGCCACCACATACGCGCAACATTCCTTGATGCTGCCGTAAATTTCTAACAGTCTTTGCCTGTCGGGGGCTTCCAGCGACGACGGAACCGTGGGTGGAGCACGGAAGGGGGCCACCCTCGACGGCCGGCTGGGAGCGCTCTCCACGCGGCTGCGTGGACCGCTCACCGAAGCACGGCCGTCGGGCGGTCGCGACGGGGTGGCCGGGGGCCGCGGTGGCATCGGGCGCGATGTTCGGACGCCCGGCCTACCGCAGCCTCACCCGCTTTCACTGACGACGGCTCTTCAGCGAACCATCGCGTCACGAACGCAAGAATATGGCAATAGTTGCAGGACGTTTATCGTCCTGTGATGGACATGGCCGCCACGGGGCGGCTGTGGCCGGGGGTTCCGGCCTGCGGGCACCTAGCGGGCGGCTGCGGCCGTCCGCACCGTGCCGAAGTCGATGGCGCGGTCGGCCTCGCGCAGGACCTCCTCGGCCACTCTGCGTACTTCGGCGGGCACGTCGCCGTGCTCCTCCACGAGGCCGGCGTAGATCGGTGCTTCGGTGCTGTCTGCGGAACTCATACGGTTTCTTTCCCCGGCGGTCTGGTGCGAAAAGCCCCTGCCGGTCGGCGGAGGCGGGGGCGAGTGTACGTGGTGGGCGGCGGCGGTCGCGATTCCATTCCGGCGCACGGACCCCGCCGCACCTGCTGGAACAGCGCCCCGCCCCGCCCCCAAAAGGGCGCGGGCGGCGACTCCGTCACCGCCCGCGACGGCCGACGCCGAGGTGCTGCACGGAAAAGCCCGCGCGGGCGGCCAGCGCGGTCAGCTCGTCGGCACGGGCCGCCCGCAGGCCCACCACCGGATAGCAGTCGGACCCGATGTCGAGGACGGCCAGCGCCGCACCGATCTCCCGGTAACGGCGGCCGCAGGCGTGCAGGAACTTCTCGGTCGGCAGGAGCGTCTCGTCGGCCTCGAAGAGCACCCACGGGGCCACGGAGGGCCTCGATTCCAGCTGCCGCAAGCGGTCCCGGATCTCCTGCGCGTCCTCCTTCCAGTCGAACTCCGCGAGCAGACCGTGTGCGTCGAGCGCGTCGATCAGCGCGATCCAGGCGAGGTCGTCCACCGGCTCGTCGATCCCCCGACCCGCCAGGCGGTCCCCGAAGGCGCCCACGTACTCGTGCGGGCTGTCGTGGGCGCGCAGCGCCTCCTCGGCCACGGCGGGGTGCGCAGGGGCGAGCAGTGAGGCGATCTCGGCCAGGGCCGTGCGGATCGCGTCGGCGTCGTGCGGGTCGGGCATGTCGTGCACTCCTCAAGGGTGTGGGAGAGCGCCGGAAGGCGCGGGGTGGGACCGGGAGGCGGGGCGCGGGGGCTGCACGTGCTCCAGGAGGCCGGGACGTTGTCTAGGCCGTGTCGGCCGAGCGCCGCCGCCGGGCCTCGGGCAGGGGCCGGTGGCCCTCGGTCCACTCGTTGACCCAGCCGCAGCCCGAGCAGGCGTACCGCCCGTCGAGACCCGCGATCAGGGTGCCGCAGCGCGCGCACCCGATGAAGGTGATCTCCGGGTGCTCCGTGGCCGCTTCGTCCGGGGAGCGCCGCTCCGGGCGGGGTGAGGCCGTCATCGTGGGGCGTCCGTTCCCGCGGCGTCCAGCAGGATGCGGGCGAGCTCGGCCGGCTGCGAGAACATCGGCCAGTGGCCGGTGTCCATCGTGACCAGCCGCCACCGCTCGCCCGCCAGCAGCTCGGCCACCTCGGGGCTCGGCTCGGGCCAGTCGAGCAGGCACTTGACGTACGTCGCGGGCAGCAGGCCGAGGGGACGGGCCAGAACGGCGGGATCGGTGAGCGTGGCGCCGGGGTGGGGTGTCGTGCCGCCGAGGAACCGGGCGAGCTGATCCTCGGTGAGGCCCTGGTCCGCACAGTCGGCGGCGGCCGGCGGCGGCCAGAAGCCCCCGTTGGCGGCGATGGCGGCCTCGACGCCGGCCCGGCCGTCCGGCCAGCCGGAGACGAAGGACTCGCCGTCGGCCGGAACGTTGGAGTCGACGAACACCACGCGGGCGAGCCGGTCGCCGATCCGCTCGGCGGCCTGCCCGACCGGAATGCCCGCGTAGCTGTGGCCGACCAGCACCACGTCACGCAGGTCCGGACACTCGACCGCGTCGACGATGTCCTGGACGTGGGTCTGCCGCCCGGCCGCCGCGTCCTGTCTGTCGGCGAGGCCCGAAAGGGTCAGCGGGTGGACCCCGTGGCCGGCCGCGCGCAGGCCGGGCTCCACATCGCGCCACGCCCACGAGCCGAGCCAGGCCCCTGCCACCAGTACGAATTGCGTCATGCCAGCAACGTAGCGCAGGGGTACGACAGAGCCTCCCGGCCGCCGTTTCGTCCGCCGCCGTTCCGTCAGCGGTCAGCGCCTCGCCGTCCTCGCCGTCTTCGCAGCACCGGAGCGGGGCGTTGGGGCGCGGGCACACCCTGCCCTTTCGATCGGGGTGACTTGCCGATCGGGCAGGATGCGTTGTCGGCCGTTTCTGACTGCTTTTCGCTATGAACGGAGGCGATGGGCCGCGGCGAGGCAGGATGTCCCCGTGATGGGCAACCTCCCCGTCGTGACGACCAGCTTCGTCGGACGCGACAACGAACTGGTCAGCGTCGAACGGGCACTTCGAGAGCATCGGCTGGTCACGCTCACCGGTCCCGGCGGGGTCGGCAAGAGCAGGCTCGCCCTGCGCACCGCCGAGCGTGCCCGGGACCACTACGCCGACGGCGTCTGGTGGGCCGATCTCTCCCATCTGCACGACGAGCAACTGCTCGCCACCACGGTCTGCGACGGCGTCGGACTTCTGGACCACAGCCCCCGCCGGCCCGTGGCCGCGCTCGGTGAATGGCTGTCCGGTCGGCGGGTGCTCCTCGTTCTCGACTGCTGCGAGCGGATCGTCGGCCCCTGCGGGCAGCTCGTGGCCGAACTGCTCGCCTCGGCGCCGGGGCTGACGGTCCTGACCACCAGCAGGGAGCCGCTGGGCGCGGCGGACGAGAAACGCGTCGAGGTGCCCCCGCTCTCCGCGGGCGACGACGGTGACGAGGCCGTCCGGCTCTTCCACGAGCGCGCGGCCGCCGTCGCCCCGGCCCTCTCGCTCGACGACCCCGAAAGCGCGGCCGCCGTCGCCGAGATCTGCCGTCGGCTCGACGGCATACCGCTCGCCGTCGAACTGGCCTGCGCCCAGCTCCGCGAGAGCAGCGCGCTGGAGATCACCGGACGGCTGGCCTCCCGGATGGAGGAGCTCACCGACGACACCGTCTGGCCCCGCCGCCACCGGGCCCTGCGCACGACCATCGGCTGGAGCCACGAGCTCTGCGCACCGCTGGAACGGCTGTTGTGGGCGCGGCTCTCCGTCTTCCGCGGCGTCATCACCACTCCGGACGCGGAGGCGGTGTGCGCGGGCGGACCGCTGGACGCCGGGGCCATCGCCCCGGCCCTGGAACGTCTGGCCGACCAGTCCGTGCTCCGGCGGACGGGGAACGGCTACCACATGCTGGACACCCTGCGCGAGTACGGGGCGATGTGGCTGGCCGAGCTGGCGGAGGACGCGCTCCTCGCGGACCGGCACGCCCGGCACTTCGCCCATGTCGCCGTCCAGGCGTACGGGGGCTGGCTCGGGCCGTCGCAGGTCCTCTGGTACCACCGGATCGCCGACAGCCACGCGGACCTGTGCGCGGCCCTGGACCATCTGCTGGCCGAGGACCCGGAGATGGCGATGGAGATGGCCGGGTGCGCGGGCCTCTTCTGGAGCTGCTGCGGCCATCTGCACCAGGCCCGGACGTATCTGGAACGGGTGCTCGCCCTGCCGCTCTCCGCCGGCCCTCACCGCACCCGGGCGCTGTGGGCCCTGGGCATCACGCTGACCCTGCAGGGCGACCACGAGGCGGCCCGGCGCACCGGCGAGGAGTGCCGGCACGCCGCACACCGCGACGAGGCCCCGGAGGCGGTGCTGCTCGCGGCCCACTCCATGAGCTTCACGTATCTGATGATGGGCCAACCGCTCACCGCCTACGCCGTCAGCGACCAGGCGCTGAGCCACCACGACGGCGACCCCGCCGACGCCCCCTCGCAGCTGCGCTGCCGGGTGATACGCCTGTTCGCCCTTTCCGCGCTCGGCCGGCTCGACGAGGCGTACGAGGAGGCCATGCGGCTCCAGCGGATCAGCCTGCGGTTCGGCGAGCACTGGGCACGGGCGTACGCCGATCACCAACTCGCGCTCATCCACCTTCTCCAGGGCCGCCCCCGTCATGCCGAGAGCCACGCGCGCGCGATGCTCGCGAGCAAGCACGAGCTCCACGACAGCCTCGGCATAGCGCTCGGCCTCGATCTGCTCGCCGGATCCATCGCCGCGCAGGGGAACGGAGTGGCCGCGGCCCGTGCCTCCGGTACCGGGCACACGTACTGGCGCATGATCGGCCACCCGCACCGGGGCACCCCGGAGCTCGGGGCGATCCGCGAGCAGTGGGAGCTCAGGGCCCGGCAGGTCGCGGGCGACTCGGCGTACGAGCGGGCCTACCGGCGCGCCTCCGCCGACGACGCGGAACGCGGCCTGGCCCACGCACTGGAGCGCGGACATCCCGGATAGCCGGAACCGCCCGCCGCACCGGCCCCGCCGCCCGGTCTCCGGGCGGGGACGCCGGCCCCCGGAAGCGAGGCCCCGGACGGAAGACGCCGGACACCCCGACGTGACACCACTTAGCATCCCCGTATGACGTCCATCAGCCGGCTCCGTCCCGACCATGCCGAGGCCCTGCTCGCCTTCGAGCGGGAGAACCGGGCCTACTTCGCCGCCTCCATCACCGACCGGGGCGACGGCTACTTCGCCGCGTTCACCGAACGCCACAAGGAACTGCTCGCCGAGCAGGACGCGGGGCTGCACCATTTCCACCTCATTGAGGACGAGGACGGCGGCATCCTGGGCCGGATCAACCTCCTCGGGGTGCGGGAGGGTTCGGCCGAGCTGGGCTACCGGATAGCCGAGAAGGCCGCGGGGCGCGGGCTGGCCACCTGGGCGGTCCAGCAGGTCTGCGTCCTGGCGGTCCGGGAGTACGGCCTCACCGCGCTGCGCGCGGAGACGACGCTGGACAACACGGGATCCCGCGCGGTGCTGGCGCGCTCCGGCTTCGAGCCGCTGGAGGACGTCATGTTCGGCGACCGTCCCGGGCGGCGGTACGTCCTCGATCTGAGCGGGGGCGCTCCCCCGGCCCACTGAACGGCACCCGCCGGAGAGAGCGGCGGCGCGGAGCGGGCGGGTGACGGTGTGCCGTCCGACGCCGGCGGTGTGGCGGTGATCGGCCGGATGGTCCACCTCGGGGGCAAGCCCGGTCCGGCCGCCCGATGCTGGGGCTCGCGGGAGCGGACCCCACCGCTCCGCACGACGCCCACCGCCTTCAGGAGACCCCCGTGCCCGTACGTTCTCGTCCTGACGCCCCGCTCCCCCGCCCCCGCGGCCGGTCCCGGCGGCGAAGAGCCGTCGTCGCGGCCCTGGCGGCCGCATCGCTCGCCGGGCTGATGTCCGGCCCGGCCCACGCGGGCGGGGACGGCGGCGACGGCCCGGTCGACCCCGAGCTGCGGCGGGGGCTCCAGGCGATCGTGGACACTCCGGGAGGGCCGCCCGGCGCCATCGCCGTCCTCACGACGGGCGGCCGGAGCGAGGTGTACCGGGCGGGTACGTCGCAGCTCGGCACCGCGCGTCCGCCCGGGACCACCGACCACATGCGGATCGCCAGCACGGCGAAGGCCTTCAGCGGCTCGGTCGCCCTGCAGCTGGCCGAGCGGGGCGCACTCCGCCTGGACGACACCCTCGGCCGACAGCTGCCCCGGCTCCCCGCCGCCTGGCACCGGGTGACGCTCCGCCAACTCCTGAACCACACCAGTGGGTTGCCCGACTACACCGAGGCCCCGACTTTCATCGCCGAGCTGACGGCCGACCCGCGCCGGCGTTTCGACTCCCGTCGGCTGCTGGACTACGTCGCCGGGGACCCACTGCGGTTCGAGCCGGGCTCGGCGTACCGCTACTCCAACTCCGACAACATCGCGGTGGCGCTGATGGCCGAGGCGGCTACGGGACAACGGTACGAGAAGCTCCTCGCCGAGCTCGTGTACCGGCCGCTCGGCCTGCGCGACACCAGCCTCCCGCAGGGCTACCGGCTGCCCGAGCCCTATCTGCACGGCTACGCGGTGGAACCGCCGGACGCACCCGAGGACGTCAGCACGGTGCTCGGCGCGTCCGGCGTGTGGGCGTCGGGCGGCATCGTCTCCACCCCCCGGGACCTGGGAGCCTTCATCCGCGGCTACGCCGGGGGGCTGGGCCTCGGCCCCGAGGTCCGACGGCAGCAGCTGTCCTTCGTAGAGGGCAGCTCCGAACCGGCCGGCCCGGGGCGCAACCGGGCCGGCCTCGCGGTGTTCTCGTACACGACGCGCTGCGGCACCGTGTACGGCCACACCGGCAACTTCCCCGGCTACACGCAGTTCGCCGCGGGGACCAAGGACGGCAAGCGGTCGCTGACCGTGTCCCTCACCTCCCAGGTGAACAGCTCGACGAACCCCCGGCTGCTGGCCACGCTCCGCGAGCTCCAGGAAGACTTCGTCTGCCGACTGCTCGACCGCCGGAAGCCGGGAACCGCGCGCTAGAAGACGGGAAGGGGTACGCCGGGCAGCCGGCGTACCCCTTCTCGGGTCAGGCGGGGCGGCGGTCAGTCGTTGTCGGTCTCCTCGCGGACGATGGTGTCGTTCTTGGCGTCCACGTCGAAGGTCGTCTTCTTCCAGTCCGAGCCGACCACGTCAACCTGCCAGACGACTCCGTCGCCCTCGTTGTCGTCGAGGCCGACGGAGGTGACCGTCCCCTTCTTCTTCTCGGTGGCGACCTTCGCGGCCTGCTGCGGGGTCTGGGTGGCCTGGGCGAGCCGGTCGGCCGTCTGCTTCTTGTCGTCCGCGTCCTGATCCGCGTCGACACGGGCCTCGATCACCTTGCCGTCGACCGCGTTGATCCGGACGGTGTGGACCGTGCCGTCCTTCTCCGCGACCTCCGCGACCCAGACCGGGCCCTCGGAGCCCGGGCTCGCGCTGGGGCTGGACGTGCCGGTTCCGCTCGGGCTCGCGGAGCCGGTCGGGCTGGCGGAACCCGTGGGGCTGCCGGATCCCGTCGGGCTGGGGCTCTGGTCGTTGTCGTCGTCGTCCACACCCTCCAGGTCCAGATCGACCAGCTTGCCGCCGGCCACCTCGCCGGCGGCGGTGGTGGCGGCGTCGTCGAAGGTGACCTTCGTGGCGTCGAGCACCTTCTTCCGCTCCTGCTGGTCCTCGGTCAGCTGGGCACTGGCCGAGGGCGACGTCGTCTGCTTCTGCGGGACGACCTTCGCGGCTTCGGAGGTGGCCGCGCTCGTCGCGCTGTCCGAGCTCTGACCGCATCCGGTCATCAGAACGGCCGTGGCGGCGGCCATACCGAGGGCGCCGACCGTCTTGAGGGTGCGAGGACGGGAAGAGGCACTGTTCATTCGTCGAGGCTCAAGTCTCATGCACGCATGCCTAGCCCCCCGGGCCACCGGTCATGTTGTCCTACCGGGGAGTCACCCGATCGACCGGGCGGGTCCGCCCGTTGGCCGTTGCTCCCCGGGCGGCCGACGCCGGGGTGCGAAACAATGGCGGCAGGGCCGTATTCTCCGCGCCCGGCCCGGAGGCCGTCATGGACCACATGGTGCACACCGAGCGTTACGAGCTCATCTTCCAGCTGTCCGGCGCCGCGGACGACGTGGTCCGCGTGCGGCTCACCGACCGGCTGGGGGCCGGCGGATTCCCGGTGTACGAGGACGAGACGGGGATCGTGCGCGCCGAGATCAGCGACCGGGGCGAGGTCCGCATGCTCGCCAGCGGCGGCCACCAGGTCCCCGGCACCCCCCTGCTGGCC
>NZ_JAAXYC010000173.1 GCF_018619185.1 Streptomyces sp. McG3
GGCCCCGCCCTCCTTCGCCGACGAGCTGGCTCCGGTCCGGACCACCCCGCCCGGCCGGGCCCGCGCCGAACTGGCCGAAGCGGGGAGCGGGCCGCTGCCCGCCGCGCTGGACCGGGACGACCTGGCCGAGCGCGCCGCCGACGCCGTGGAGTGGGTCTGGACGCACACCGTGATGCCCGACTGGCCGAGGCGGCGGCGGATCCTGGAGGCCGATGTGGTCGCCCGTTCCGCCCAGTTGGGCCGTGGTGGCTGGGCCGAAGCGGTGAACGGCATGCGCCCCGGGGTCCGCTGGCTGGGCGGCAGCCGGCTCCAGATCAACACCCACGACAACCCGCCCCGCGAACTGGGCGGCGCCCAACTGCTGTTCGTCCCCGTGACCCCGTACCAGTCCTGGGTCTGCTGGGACATTCCCCGTCGGTACGGGCTGGTGTACCCGTGCTCCGGCGCGCTCTCCGAGGCCGGGAGCGATCCGGTGCCCGCCGCCCTGGGCGCGCTGATCGGTCCGGCGCGGGCGGCCGTCCTGCTGCTGCTCGCCTCCCCGCTCAGTACGACGCAGCTCGTCGCGCTGACCGGCCAGGGGCTGGGCTCGGTGGGCCGCCATCTGCGGGTCCTGCTGGACGCCGGACTGGTCCGCCGCCGTCGCGCGGGCCGCTCCGTGCTCTATTTCCGCACGGATGCGGGGGACGTCCTGGTGCGCGGCGCGGGCTGAGGAGAATGCGAGTGCGCTCCATGCGCGCCCCCACGCGCCCCCGGCCCGCACCGGCCCCCGGCTGGGCGGCAATCGAATACCCATCAGTACGCGGTGCGCTCCGCATGGTTGGCGCGCATGTACGAGTCGTGACAACAGTGACTATGGGCACCGCTCATCGTTGTGACAATTTCTCTCTCGCCACGAAAGAACCGAGCGAGGGGACCGTGCGTGAATCCGGAGTACGCCGCGTACTGCCAGGCGGACCGCCGCTTCTACGACGCACCCCACCGCTCCCTCGGACCGGACGGAGCCGCCGACGAGGAGCGCTCGTTCTACGCGCCGCTCCGTGGCGCCGTACCCGACGGGTGGACGCGCACCCGGCGCGGCGACTGGCTCGCCTACAGTCCCGACGGGCTGCGACTGCCGCCCCAGGGCTGGAAGATCCACGTCTCGGCCGCCCTCGACAACGCCGTCTCCGTGCTGGACCGGGTCGTCGCCCACTGTCTTGAACACCGGCTGGCCTTCAAGTGCGTGCCCAACGCAGGGCTACTGGCCCTGCGGAACGCCAAGTACGCGGACCGGGCCGGCAGCGGGAAGTTCATCACCGTCTACCCGCCGTCCGACGAGGCGTTCCCCGAGGTGTGCACCGCCCTCATGCGGCTGCTGGAGGGCGAGCACGGCCCGTACATCCTGAGCGACCTGCGGTGCGGGAACGGGCCCGTGCACACCCGGTACGGGGCGTTCGCCGCCCGCTTCTGCTCCGGTCCGGACGGGCGGCCCGTGCCCGCCGTCGCCGATCCGCGGGGCCGGCTCGTCCCGGACGACCGCGGCCCGTCCTTCCGTGTCCCCTCCTGGGTGACCCCGCCCGGCTTCCTGATGCCGCACCTCGAGGCCCGCGCCGCCGTGGGCCTCGCCGACCTCCCGTACACCGTGGAGAAGGCGCTGCACTTCTCCAACGGCGGCGGGGTCTACCTCGGCCGCGACACCCGCACCGGCGAGCAGGTCGTCCTCAAGGAGGCGCGGCCGTACGCCGGTCTGGCCGCCGACGGGGCGGACGCCGTGGCCCGGCTGGAGCGCGAACGGACCGCCCTGGAGCAACTGGCCGGACTGGACTGCGTGCCCGCCGTCCGGGACGTGTTCGAGGTCGGCGACCACCACTTCCTGGTCCTCCAGTACATCCCCGGCACCACCCTCAACACCGTCTTCGCCCGCCGTTTCCCGCTCGCCCGGCAGCACCCGTCCCCCGAACTGCTCGCCGAACACGCGGCCTGGGCGGAGGAGTTGTACGGACAGGTCGAGCGCGCCGTCGAGGCGGTGCACGACCGGGGCATCGTCATCAGCGACCTGCACATGAGCAACGTCATGGTCGACGAGGAGAACGCGCGCATCGTCCTGCTCGACTTCGAGGCAGCCTCCCCGGCCGCCGAACGCCGCCGCCAGATCGTCGCCAACCCGGCCTTCGTCGCCCCGCCCGACCGGCGCGGCGCCGACATCGACCGCTACGCGCTGGCCTGTCTGCGGCTCGCCCTGTACCTGCCGCTCACCACCTTGTTCGGCATCGACCGCACCAAGGCCTCCGGTCTCGCCCGGGACATCGCCCGCGTCTTCCCGGTCGCCGCGGACACACTGCGGCCCGCGGTCGCGGAGATCCTGCGCCAGACGGGGAAGCCCGCCCCCCGGCCCGCTCCCGTCGCCGACCCCGACCTCGGCGACTGGCCGCGCAGCCGTGACGCCATGGTCCGGGCCATCACCGCGTCCTGCACACCGGAGCGCGAGGACCGGTGTTTCCCCGGGGACATCGCCCAGTTCGCCACGGCCACCGGCGGCCAGTCCTTCGCGTACGGGACGGCCGGAGTGCTCTACGCCCTCCACGAGACCGGCGCCCCGCGGTGCGAGGAGGCCGAGGACCGGCTCCTGCGGCACGCCAAGGACCCGGCGTCCGGCAGCCCCCTGGGCTTCTACGACGGGCTCACCGGCATCGCCTGGACCCTGCACCGGATCGGCCGCACCGCCGAGGCCGCCGACCTCCTCCGGATCATCCTCGACCAGCCCCTGGAGGGCCTCGCGCCCGGCCTCCACAACGGGTACGCGGGCATCGGCCTCGCCCTCGACGACCTGGCCCGCACCGCCTCCGCCACCGACGCCCCGGCGCTGTCCGCCGCGGCCGCCCGCTGCACCGCCCTCGCCGTCCGCGCGCTCGCCGACGGTCCGCCGTCGCCCCGCACCGGACTGCTGCACGGCGCGAGCGGCATCGCCCTGCTCCTGGTGCGCCGGTACGCGACCACCGGGGACCCCGCCCTGCTCGACCTGGCGGCCACCGCCCTCCACCGCGACCTGGAACGCTGCCGGACCGGCGACGACGGCGAACTCCTCGTCGTCGAGGGCAAGCGGCTGATGCCGTACCTCGGTTCGGGCAGCGCCGGCATCGCGGCCGTCATCGACGCCTACCTGGCCCACCGCCCGGACCCCGCGCTCGAAGCGGCCGGCCGTGCTCTCCTGCCCGCCGCGCTCTCCGCCTTCTACGTCCAGCCCGGACTGCTCCGGGGCTCCGCCGGCCTCCTGCTGCACCTCGCGGCCACCCCGCTGTGCGACGAGACCGGCCGGCAGCGCGCGATCGCCCGCCACACCGACCTGCTGCGCAGCCACGCCCTCCCGTACGGAGGCGGAATCGCCTTCCCGGGCGAGCAGTTGATGCGCCTGTCGATGGACCTGGCCACCGGGACCGCCGGCGCTCTCCTCGCCCTGGGCGCCGCGTTCGGCGGCTCCACCGGACTTCCCT
Organism: Streptomyces sp. McG3; assembly: GCF_018619185.1. GTDB lineage: Bacteria > Actinomycetota > Actinomycetes > Streptomycetales > Streptomycetaceae > Streptomyces. The sequence continues at coordinate 3,471 of NZ_JAAXYC010000173.1, forward strand.
TCCTGCCCGCCGCTCCGGCGACGGGCCCCGGCCGCGCGAGCGGCCCCATGAACCGGCCCCGCCAGGGGTCGTCGTAGCACCACCTTTCAGCACCACTACCGTCCCCGAAAGGACACATCATGGCGCTTCTCGACCTTCAGGCAATGGAGACCCCGGCCGAGGACTCCTTCGGCGAGCTCGCCACCGGCAGCCAGGTCTCGCTGCTGGTCTGTGAGTTCAGCTCGCTCAGCGTGGTCCTCTGCACCCCGTGACCCGCTCCGGCCGGCCCATCGGTGTTCCGCACCGGTGGGCCGGCCGGCCCACGTGCACCCAGAAAGGGCGACCCGTGCGGTTGCACCCACGCCCGGGCACGGAGTCCGGCGCCCGGCGGCTCGCCCGGCAGCACCCGGCGGCCCTTCTCGGGCTCCTCCTCTGCTCCACCGGCGGGGCGCTCGCCGCCCTCGCCCTGCCCGCCGCCCTCGGCCACACCGTCGACCGGCTCGTCGCCGGCGGCCCCGTGCCCTGGTCGGGACTGCTGCTCTGCGTGGCCCTGACCCTCGCCGAGACCGGGTTCGACGCGACGGCCGCCGTGACCGGCACGAGCACCACCGCCCGTCTCACCGCGTCCCTGCGCACCCGCACCTCCGCCCGGATCCTGGCCGCCGAACCCCGCCGTGCCCTCGCCCTGCCCACCGGCGACCTCACCGCCCGGCTCACCGCCCGCACCGCCGACGCCGCGTCCGCGCCCGTCACCGCCGCCGGAGCCGTCTCCGGCGTCCTGCTGCCGCTCGGCGCGATCGTCGGCCTCCTCCTCATCGACGTCTGGACCGCCGCCGCCCTCCTCCTCGGCGCCCCCCTCCTCGTCGCACTGCTGCGCGCCTTCACCCGCCGGACCGCCGACGCCGGGGCCGACTACCAGCGCGCCCAGTCGCTCATCGCCCACCGGCTCACCGAGGCCCTCGACGGCGCCGACACCATCCGCGCCGCCCGCACCGGCGCACGCGAGCACCGCCGCGTCCTGGAACCCCTGACCGCGCTCGCCGAACACGGCAGGCGCACCTGGTCCGTGTACGGGCGGGCCGTCGGCACCAGCGGCCTCCTGCTGCCCCTGCTCATGCTGCTGGTCCTCGCGGTCGCCGGCCTCCGGCTCGGCGCGGGCGCGATCGGCGTCGGCGACCTGGTCGCCGCCTCCCGCTACGCGAGCCTCGCCGTCGGCATCGGCGCCCTGACCGGCGCGCTCGGCGCCCTCGCCCGCAGCCGCGCCGCCGCCCGGAGCCTGGAGCCCCTGCTCACCCTCGCACCGCTGTCGCACCGCGGCCTGGGCCCGGCGCCCGACGCGCCCGGCCACCTCGAACTCCGGGACGTCGGCGTCGAACAGGACGGCGGCCCGCTGTTGACCGGCGTCCACCTGACCGTCCCCGGCGGTACCTCCCTGGCCGTCGTCGGGCGCTCCGGTTCCGGCAAGTCGGTGCTCGCCGCGGTCGCCGGGCGGCTGCTCGACCCGGACACCGGCAGCGTGCTGCTGGACGGCGTCCCGATGGACGGCATGGAACCGGCCCGGCTGCGCCGCGAGGTCGCGTACGCCTTCGCCCGCCCCGCCCTCCCCGGGTCCACCGTCGAGGAGACGATCGCCCACGGCCCCTGGACCGCCTCGCCCGCGGCCGTACGGGAAGCCGCCCGCGCGGCCCGCGCCGACGGGTTCGTCTCCCTGCTTCCGTACGGCTACGCCACCCCGCTCGCCGACGCCCCGCTCTCCGGCGGCGAGCGCCAACGGCTCGGCCTGGCACGCGCGTTCGCCCATCCGGGCCGGCTGCTGATCCTCGACGACGCGCTGTCCAGCCTCGACACCGTGACCGAGCACCACGTCCGGCGCGCCCTCGACGCGCGGGCCGGACGCTGCACCCGGGTCATCGTCGCCCACCGGCTGTCCTCGGCCGCGCGGGCGGACCGGGTCGCCTGGCTGGAGGACGGGCGGATCCGCGCGACGGGCCGCCACGACGAACTCTGGGCGGACCCGGACTACCGGGCGGTCTTCCGCACGGACGCCCCCGCCGGGGGCGCCGCCCCCGCGAGCCGTACGCCCGTGACGCCGGCCGCCGGAGCGGAGGCCCGGTGAAGGCAGACAAAGCACACCCCGGACGCGACGAGCAGCATGAGGCGCACCCCGAGCGCGACGGGCGCCATGAGGCGCACCCCGGGCGCGACGGGCGCCATGAGGCTCACCCCCGGCGCGCCGAGCAGCACGCAGTTCACCCTCAGCGCGACGCACAGGACACGGCACGCCCCCGGCTCGACGAGCAGCAGCACGGACTAAGCCCCCGGCGCGACGGGCAGCACGGCGCACGCCCCCGGCGCGACACGTCTCTGCGGCGGGTCGGCCGCGAGGCCCGGCCCTTCCTGCGGGCCAGGACCGGTGTGATCCTGCGGCTGGCCGGCTGGTCCCTGCTGGAGTTCGCCCAGACCTTCCTCGGCGGATTCGGGGTCGCCCGCGCGCTCGACGACGGCTTCCTCGCCGGACGCCCACCGACCGGCCTCCTCTGGCTGGCCGTCGCCGCGGTCGCCGTGCTGCCGTCCGTGCCCGCCGCCCGCGGAGTGTTCGGCCGGCTCGCGGACCTGGTGGAGCCGCTGCGCGACGGACTCGTCCGGCGCGCCGTGTCCCGGGCGCTGTCCGGCGCGCTCGACCGGGCCGGCGACGTCAGCACCCGGTCCCTCTCGCAGGTCACCCATCAGAGTGAGATCGCCCGCGACGGCTGGGCCGGACTCGTCCTGACGCTGCGCTCGTTCGTCTTCACGGCGGCCGGGGCCGTCACCGGCCTGCTGGCCCTCTCTCCCGCCCTCCTCCTGATCGTCCTGCCCCCGCTGGTCCTCGGGTCCGCCCTGTTCCTCGGCACCCTTCCGCCGATGGCCGCCCGCCAGCGCGACTACCTCGCCGCCGACGAGGCGTACGCCGCCCACGCGGGCCTGCTCGCCGCCTCCGTACGCGACATCGCCGCCGCCGGGTCCGCCGAGCGGACGGTGGCCGAGTCCCGGACCCTCGCCGAGTCGCAGCTCGCCGCCTCCCGTTCGCTGGCCCGCTGGTCGGGCGTACGGGTGCTGGCCCTCGCCGTATGTGGCCGGTTCCCGCCGCTCCTGCTGCTCCTGGGCGCGCCCTGGCTGCTGCGCAACGGGCTCACGCCGGGCGCGCTGGTCGGCGCGCTGACCTACCTCACCCAGGCGCTCGCCCCCGCCGTCCAGGCGCTGATGACCATGCTGGGCACCGCCGGGGGCCGGCTCGTCGTGGTCCTCGACCGGTTCACCGACGCGCCGCCGCCGCCCGCCGACGACCCGCCGCCGCCCGCCCGGGAGGCAGCCCCGCCGCCGCGCGGGACCCCGGTCGCCGAGCTCCACGAGGTCAGCTTCGCGTACGGGCCCGGCGCCCAGCCCGTGCTGGACCGGCTCTCCCTGACGATCGGGGCGGGGGAACACCTCGCGGTCGTCGGCCCGAGCGGCAGCGGCAAGTCGACCCTGGCCGCGGTGCTCGCCGGGACCGAGCGGCCCACCGGGGGAGCGGTGCGGTGGCGGGGGCGGCCGGTGCGGCCGGCCGACGCCACATACGTACGCGTCCTGCTGCCCCAGCACGCCTATGTGTTCAGCGGCTCGCTGCGGGACAACCTCCGCTACCTCCACCCCGACGCCCGCGACCGGGAGATCGCGGCCATGGCGGACGCGCTCGGCCTGGAGGCGCTGCTCTCCCGGCTCGGCTCCCTCGACGCGGCCGTCGAACCGGACCGGCTCTCCCAGGGCGAACGGCAGCTGATCGCCCTGGGCCGGGCCTACCTCGCCGCCCCGCCGCTGCTGATCCTCGACGAGGCGACCAGCCGGCTCGACCCGGCCGCCGAGACCCGCGCCGAGCTGGCGTTCGGGGCGCTGCCGGGCGCGCTCGTCGTCGTCGCCCACCGGCTCAGCTCGGCCCGCCGCGCCGGACGGACCCTGGTGATGGACGGCCCGCGCACCCAGTGCGGCACCCACGGTGAACTCCTGGGCTCCTGCGCCCTCTACCAGGACCTGGCCGGCCTCTGGGAGCCGACGGACGAGCGAGGGAAGGAGCGCGGTGTCAGATCCACCCCGCCTCCTTCGCCCGTCTGATCGCGTCCAGCCGATTGCGCGCCCCGGACTTCCGTATGGCCGCGGCCAGATAGTTGCGGACCGTCCCCGGCGTCAGGTGCAGCCGACCGGCGATCCCGGCCACGGTGTCACCCCCCTCGGCCATCGAGAGCACACTCAATTCCCGCGGCGATAACGGCATGTCGGCCACCTGCAGGAGACTGAAAGCCAGCGACTCGTCGATATGCCGTCCCCCGTCCGCCAGTTTGTGCATCACCTCGGACAGGTCGTCCACCGGGCGGTACTTGTCGATGTAGCCCAGCGCCCCCGCCTCGTACGCCCGCCGCAGACCGCTCGGCCGGTCGCTGCGGGTGAGCACGGCGAGCGGACACGGTCCGCCGTGCGGTGCGGTCACCGTCTTCACCTCGTCGAGGACGTCCAGTGCGCCCGGACAGTCGAGGTCGGTGAGGAGCACATCGGGACCCGGCCCGCTCAGCGCGGCGCCTATCGCACCGTGTTCGGCGGTGCGGACCTCTATGCCCCGCCCCGTGCCGAGGAGCGACGCCAGCGACGCGCGCCACAACGGCACGGTGTGGACCAGCAGCACGGTAGTCATCAATATGCCCTCAGCTTTTCTCTTCCGGCCCCGCCCGACGCGGAACGCGACGGGCTGTACGCATCCGGTGACGGGTATCCAGTTGAGCGCATGGGCATTCGCGTACGCCGACAAACGGGCCGAATACCGCCCCCGTTGGGCGCGGGAGGGGGCGTTCGGATGTAAAACGGGAGCGCACATCGCTCACGGACCAATCCGTCTCGCCACCCCACGGGCACGGGAAAGACCGGCGACGGGCGGATTCCCGCCGCAGTCCCGCAGGACGGCCGGATTCAGTTCAGCAGGGCGCGCGCGGCGTGGGCCTTGCGCCGGACGTTCTCGGCCGTCGTCGGCTCGATTCCGTCGAGGATCTCCGCGTACTCCTCCATCTCCGCCGCCCCGCGCAGGAATTCACCGCGCTGGACCAGGAGCTGGGCGCGCTCGAAGCGGAGCCTGGCCGGATGCGAGGGCAGGAGCAGCGACAGCTCCACCGCCCACAGGGCCACATCCGTGCGCTCGGGCCGGGCCGCCGCCCACGCCCGGACGTTGTTCAGGATACGCAGCACGATCTCCAACGGCCGCGCGGGCGTCATCATCGACGGCTCAAGGGCCGCCCCCGTGACCCCCGTGACCAGCAACTCCGCGTCCTGACCGGTCAGCGGCGCGCCCCCGGCGAACGGATCGGCCAGCACCGGGTGCTCCCGATCGCCGAAACCGACCACGAAATGACCGGGCAGCGCCACCCCGTACACCGGTGCGCCCGCCCTCCTGGCGACCTCGATCCAGACGACCGACAACAGGATCGGCAGGCCCCTGCGGCGGCGCAGCACCTGCTGGAGCAGCGAGGAGTCCAGCCGCTGGTAGTCGACGGAGGAGCCGCCGAAACCGCAGCGTCCGCCCAGCAGTCCGGCCAGCGCCGAGGCCCAGGCGGCGGGGGAGCGGGAGCCGTACGGCAGCAGTCCCGCCAGCCGGTCCAGCTCCATCTGCGCGGCGTCGATGCCGTACGGGTCGGGGACGGCCTCCCCCGGAGTCACCGGGCGGACCTCGGACGGGCCCACCGGTCCGGCCTCCGCGCCCAGCAGCAGACAGAGGAGGGCGAGGTCCGGCCGCTCGGACCGGGCCTCCTCGGCGAACTGCCGCCGCCGCTCGGCCGTTCCGGAATCCAGCGCGCTCATATGCGACCCATGTTCCTGTCCCTGCTCATGTACGTCGATCCGCCGGGGGCCCGGCGCGGGGCCCCCGGCGCCCGTCACGCCGAGCGGTAGTGGTGGTAGCGGTGGTGGGCCGCGAAGCCCATGCCGTCGTACAGCGCCCGCGCCCCCTCATTGTCCTCCTCGACCTGGAGCCAGGCCGCCGAAGCGCCCTCGTCCAGTGCCCGCCGCGCCAGCGCGGCCATCACCGTGGTGGCGAGACCGCGCCGCCGCTGCTCCGGAGCGACCTCGACGGCCATGAACCCCGCCCACCGGCCGTCCACGACACACCGCCCGATCGCGGCCGGCGGGGCGGCCGGATCCGCGTCCGCGTCCCCCGGCACCGTGGCGAACCAGACCGAAGGGCCGCTGCCCAGCACCCGCCGTACATGGGGGCCGGGGGACGAGAAACGCTGGTAGCGGGCGAGCCAGGCCGCGTCCGGTTCGCGGGTCAGCCGGACCGCCCGCACCTCCGCCCGAAGGTCACCGACCGGCGCCAGCGCGGCGATCCGCACCTCCGCCGAGACCTCGCGCCGCCAGCCGTGCCGCTCCAACTCCGCGCACAGCAGCTCCTGTGCGCCCTCGGCCCCGGTCGCCGTCTGGACGTACGCGGGCAGGCCCCGCTCCTCGTACCAGTCCCGGACCCGTCCGAGCGCCTCGCCGACCGGCAGCCCCGGATCGCCGAGCGGCAGCGCCGAGTTGGCGCGCCGGGTGAAGCCCCCGGCGGCGCGCAGCCGCCAGTCGCCCAGCGCTTCGCTCTCCACGGGCTGCCAGGCGCGCGCGGTGACGGAGGCCAGTTCCCCGAAGGAGGCGGCGGGACCACGACGGCGGGCCGGGGCGGCGGGAACGACCTTGCCCGCGACCAAGGACGATTCCACGATGTGGACGGATTCCCCGCTCTTTCGTGTGATCGAGAGCACATCGTTGTTCCATGATGTGAGCACCCCGACCACGTCGGTGAACTGCGCGCCCGTGCCCCCGCCGTCCGTCCGGCGTCGAACGGACACGCGTTTGCCCACGTCAGCGGGTGTGATGCTGACTTCCAGCCGTCCGCCGATGGTGAATTCCACAGCTCTGTCCGCCCCTCCTGTTCGGATCGTGCCCGAGAACGGAGATACTAGAGGCGGGCATCGACGACGCCGCGCTCCCGCGCGAGAGCCAACGCCCTACCGAGGAGGAACGACAGCGTGACCTACGTCATCGCGCAGCCTTGTGTCGACGTGAAGGACAAGGCCTGCATCGAAGAGTGCCCCGTCGACTGCATCTACGAGGGCCAGCGGTCCTTGTACATCCACCCGGACGAATGCGTCGACTGCGGAGCCTGTGAGCCGGTCTGCCCGGTCGAGGCGATCTTCTACGAGGACGACACTCCGGAGGAGTGGAAGGACTACTACAAGGCGAACGTCGAGTTCTTCGACGACCTCGGCTCTCCGGGCGGTGCTTCGAAGCTCGGTCTCATCGAGCGCGACCACGCGTTCATCGCCGGACTGCCGCCGCAGAACCAGTAAGCGGCGGCACCACGCGCGCGGCCCGGTCCCGTACGGCTTGTCACCGTGCGGGGCCGAGGCGTTTCCCGAACCTCCGGGACCGCCACCGGGACCCGGCAGCGCCGGGGCCGTCAGCGGGTCCCCGTACCGCGGGCCCGTCACCGCGCGTCCGTTTCCGCCGCCCGCACGAGAACACCCGAGAAAGCAGAGCACCGTGTCCGCAGTCTCCTCCCGCCTCCCGGTCTTCCCCTGGGACAGGCTCGCGCCCCACAATTCGACGGCCCAGGCCCACCCGGACGGCATCGTGGACCTGTCCGTCGGCACCCCGGTCGACCCGGTCCCCGAGCTCGTCCAGCGGGCGCTCGTCGCCGCCGCGGACAGCCCCGGCTATCCGACGGTGTGGGGCACCGAGGCCCTGCGGGACGCCCTCACCGGCTGGGTGGAGCGCCGCCTCGGCGCGGTCGGCGTTACCCACGCCAACGTGCTGCCGGTCGTCGGATCCAAGGAGTTGGTTGCCTGGCTGCCGACGCAGCTCGGGCTCGGAGCGGGCGACAAGGTGGCCTACCCCCGGCTCGCCTACCCGACGTACGAGGTCGGCGCCCGGCTCTGCGGAGCGGAGCCCGTCGTCTACGACGACCCGACCGAGCTGGACCCGGCGGGGCTGAAGCTGCTCTGGCTCAACTCGCCCTCCAACCCGACCGGCCAGGTGCTGTCCAAGGACGAGCTGACCCGGATCGTCGCCTGGGCGCGCGAGCACGGCGTGCTGGTCTTCAGCGACGAGTGCTACCTGGAGCTGGGCTGGGACGCCGAGCCGGTATCGGTGCTCCACCCGGACGTCTGCGGCGGCCACTACGACGGCATCGTCGCCGTCCACTCGCTCTCCAAGCGCTCCAACCTGGCCGGATACCGGGCCGCGTTCATCGCGGGCGACGCGGCCGTCCTGGGCGAGCTGCTGCTCATCCGCAAGCACGGCGGGATGATGACGCCCGCCCCCGTCCAGGCCGCGGCCGTCGCCGCGCTCGGCGACGACGTGCACGTGTCCGAGCAGCGCGCCCGCTACGCGGACCGGCGCCTCGCCCTGCGCGCGGCGCTGGAGGCGCACGGCTTCCGGATCGAGCACAGCGAGGCGAGCCTCTACCTGTGGGCGACCCGCGACGAGCCGTGCTGGGAGACCGTGGCGTACCTCGCGGAGCTCGGCATCCTGGTGGCGCCCGGCGACTTCTACGGCCCGGCGGGCGCGCGTTTCGTCCGGGTGGCGTTCACCGCGACCGACGAGCGGGTGGCGGCGGCGGTCAAGCGCCTGTCCTGACTCGGGGCCGGTCCGGCCCTGATCCGCCGGACCCGCACCGAGTCGCCGCCGCACGGCGACACAACGCGCCGGGGGCCTCGGGAGTGCGCACTCCCGAGGCCCCCGGCGCGTTCCTGGTGCTGCGGCGGATCAGCCGCCGATCGGCAGACCACCCAGCGGGAGGCCGCCCTTGGTCAGGGAGTCGGTGGGCAGGCCACCACCGAGCGCGTCGGTGGGCAGACCGCCGCCGGCGGCCTCGGCCACGCCGCCCACGGCCTGGCCCGCGTTGCCCGCGGCCTGGCCTGCGGTCTCCTGGGCGGCCGGGATGGCCACCCCGGCGGACGTGCCGACGGTCTTGCCCGCGGCCGGGAGCGCCGTGCCGACGAGGCGGCCGCCGGTGTCGCCGGCCGCCTGGGTGCCCTGCTGGACTGCGCTGTCCACGGTGTCGCCGAGACCGGCGCCGTCCAGCGCGGTCAGTCCGCCCAGGTCCGGGGTCGCCGGGAGATCTGCGGCGCTCGCGGCGCCGGCCGCACCGACCACGGGGGCCGCGCCTGCGGCGATCAGCAGCGCGGCACGAGCGATCCGACGGGTCAGGGGGAGGGACATGATGCTCCTTCAGCGGGTGGTGCACGAATCTGTCTGTCCGGTGATCGGACGCACTGACAACCGCTTCGGGGGAGGGGGAGGTTGCGGTGGACGAAGGTAAAGACTGAGTAATGCGTCCGATTATCCGCAGCGGAAGAACCCGGGCAAAAGATCCATACCGCCGCAGCCCGATGAACCGTCACTTCCCTTGGGCGGCAAGGGAATCGGAGCAGGTTCCCGAGGTTGCGCGGAGTCGCGCGGAAAACGTCCGGGGCCATGGCCCCCAGGGTCCGTACGGGTGACGGGGCGTACTACTGAGCGACCTGGATCCTGACCGCCGTCGTGCCCGTTTCCTTACCCTTCGCGCGTTCTGTCCGCCAGCCCGACCCGGCGTCCCAGACCCGGTCCGCGTAGCTCACGCGCTCGATCCGCAGGGCCTCGGACTGGGCCACGGCCCAGTGCGCCAGCTCCCAGCCGCGCTGCGGAGCGCCCTTGTCCTCGGACCGCGCCGCGGCCGCCGGGACCGGCACCGAGACCGTCGACGCCGCGGAGGCGCCCGCGGCCACCGCGCCGGGCAGCACGTCCTTGCCGAAGGCGCGCACCAGCTCGGTCCGCACCCGTGCGGCGTCCCCCGGGCCGTCCGCCGTGGCCGTCGACGGGGTGCAGTTCAGCGAGGCCGGCCTGCGCCCGGTCAGCGCGGCGGCCAGCAGCGCGGCGTCCGGCTCGTGCTTCGCGTACGCCTGCGGGAATCCACTGCGCTGCACCCGCTGCGCGGCCACGGTCAACGGCAGCCGCGAGTAGCCCGGGACCTCGGCGAGGTGGTCGTAGAACTCACCGGAGGAGTAGACCGGGTCCATGAGCTGCGCCGGCGTGCCCCAGCCCTGCGACGGGCGCTGCTGGAACAGCCCCAGCGAGTCCCGGTCCCCGTAGTCGATGTTGCGGAGCGTGGACTCCTGGAGCGCGGTCGCCAGCGCGATCGTCACCGCCCGCTCGGGCATGCCCCGGGTGGTGCCCACCGCGGAGATCGTCGCCGCGTTCACCGCCTGCGCCAGGCTCATCTCGTACGTGTGTGACGTCCCGCCGTCGCCGTCGGAGGCCTGCACGACGCAGCGGGGCGGGTTCTTCGAGCCGGACGAGTCGTACTGCACGGCCAGATAGCCGCCCAGGGCGCCGAGCACGGCGAAGGCCGCCGCGAATCGGATGAGGCGGCGGCGACGGGCGGGGCTGGCTGTCCGGGGCACGAGCCCACCGTACTGGAGGGCCCGGCCCGGGCCGATACCCAAGTCGCTTAGGGTCGGGTCCATGGCCGACAGCACCCTTGACCTCACCCTGGACGGACCGGCGCTCACCGCCCGGCTCGTCGACTTCCCTTCGGTCAGCGGGGAGGAGAAGGCCCTCGCCGACGCGATCGAATCGGCCCTGCGCGCCCTGCCCCACCTCACCGTCGACCGCCACGGCAACAACGTCGTCGCCCGCACGGACCTGGGCCGCCCCGAGCGCGTCGTCCTCGCCGGGCACATCGACACCGTGCCGATCGCCGACAACGTCCCCTCCCGCCTCGACGGGAACGGGATCCTCTGGGGCTGCGGGACCTCCGACATGAAGTCCGGCGTCGCCGTCCAGCTCCGGATCGCCGCGACGGTCCCCGAGCCCAACCGCGACCTGACGTTCATCTTCTACGACAACGAAGAGGTCGCCGCGCACCTCAACGGCCTCGGTCACATCGCCGACGCCCACCCCGAGTGGCTCGCCGGGGACTTCGCCGTCCTGCTGGAGCCCTCCGACGGCGAGGTCGAGGGCGGCTGCCAGGGCACGCTCCGGGTCCATCTGCGGACGACGGGGGAGCGGGCCCACTCCGCGCGCAGCTGGATGGGCTCCAACGCCGTCCACGCCGCCGCCCCGATCCTGGCGAAGCTCGCCGCGTACGAGCCCCGCCGCCCGGTCATCGACGGCCTCGAATACCACGAGGGCCTCAACGCCGTCGGCATCGAGGGCGGCGTCGCCACCAACGTCATCCCGGACGCCTGCACCGTCGTCGTCAACTACCGCTACGCCCCGGACCGCACCGAGGAGGAGGCCATCGCCCACGTCCGCGAGGTCTTCGCCGACTGCGGCGTGGCCGAGATCGTCGTCGACGACCACTCCGGCGCGGCCATGCCCGGCCTCTCGCACCCCGCGGCCCAGGCGTTCATGACCGCCGTCGGCGGCACCGCCCGGCCCAAGTTCGGCTGGACCGACGTCTCCCGCTTCGGCGCGCTCGGCGTCCCCGCGGTGAACTACGGACCCGGCGACCCGATGTACGCCCACAAGCGCGACGAGCACGTGGCGGTCGCGAAGATCACCCACTGCGAGAACCGGCTGCGCTCCTGGCTGACCGTCTGACCGTCGGACGCACGGCATTCCCCCGCGCGTAACCTCCGCCGATCTACGCTGGCCGTACGCAGTACGACACGACCCAGCGCGACGCGGGTCGGTGGAGGGAGCGGAACATGGGCAACGCCGAAGACGCACGGATCCCCGAGGGTGCGGAGGTTCCCGAGGGAGCGGTCAGCCCCGGGGAACAGTGGCTGGGCCCGGTCCTGCGCCGCAGGGAGCAGGTCCAGCCCGGCACGACCGACCAGCGGCTGCTGGACTCCGAGGGCGACTCCGAGTGGGTGCACACGGACCCCTGGCGGGTGATGCGCATCCAGTCGGAGTTCGTCGAGGGCTTCGGCGCGCTCGCCGAACTGCCGAGCGCGATCAGCGTCTTCGGCTCGGCCCGCACCCCGGACGGATCACCGGAGTACGAGGCCGGCGTCCAGATCGGCAAGGCGCTGGTCGACGCGGGCTTCGCGGTGATCACCGGCGGCGGTCCGGGCGCGATGGAGGCCGCCAACAAGGGCGCCCGGGAGGCGAAGGGCGTCTCGGTCGGGCTCGGCATCGAACTGCCCTTCGAGTCGGGCCTCAACCCGCACGTCGACATCGGCGTCAACTTCCGCTACTTCTTCGTCCGCAAGACGATGTTCGTGAAGTACGCCCAGGGCTTCGTGGTCCTGCCCGGCGGCCTCGGCACCCTGGACGAACTCTTCGAGGCACTCACCCTCGTCCAGACCGGCAAGGTCACCCGCTTCCCGATCGTCCTGTTCGGCACGGCCTACTGGGGCGGCCTGATCGACTGGCTCCGCGACACGGTGGTGGCCCAGGGCAAGGCCTCGGAGAAGGACCTGCTGCTGTTCCACGTGACGGACGACGTGGAGGAAGCGGTGATGCTGGTCACGAAGGAGGTCGGGCGGTAGTCACTTCCAGCCCGCCCGGCGTTCGAGGGCGCCTTTCCACCGGCACGATCCGCGCGGGCCCGGAGAACCCAGCCCCTCCGGCGCTTGAGGAGCGGGGTCCCGGGGCAGCGCCCCGGGACCCCGCCCGCCCCGGGCAGACGGCACCCCTACGCC
>NZ_JAAXYC010000174.1 GCF_018619185.1 Streptomyces sp. McG3
CCATTCACGCGTCTCCCGCCCCTCCCCACCTCCGCGCCGTCGTCGATTGGGAGCGCTCCCACAGAAGGGCCGCACGCATGAGAAAGCTCCTGCGCACGCTCGCCGCATCGGCGTTCGCCTGTCTGCTGCTTCCCCTCGGCGCCGGGCAGCAGGCCGCCGCCACCACCCCGTCGGCCGACCCGATCGGCATGACCAGCGGTTTCTACGCCGACCCGAACTCGACGCCTGCGGCCTGGGCCGCGGCGAACCCCGGCGACGGGCGGGCCGCCGCCATCCGCGACAACATCGCCTCGCGGCCCATGGCCCGGTGGTTCGGGGCGTGGAGCGGGGACATCGGGGCAGCGGTCGGCTCCTACGTGGGCGCCGCCGACGCCGCCGACAAGCTGCCCGTCCTGATCGCGTACAACATCCCCGGCCGCGACGCCTGCGGCGGACACTCCGGCGGCGGCGCGGGCACCCCGAGCGCGTACCGCACCTGGATCTCCGCGTTCGCCTCGGCCATCGGCTCCCGGCCCGCACTGGTGGTCATCGAGCCCGACTCCCTCGGCGACTTCAGCTGCCTGAACCAGGCCCAGATCGACGAGCGCAACGGGATGCTCAAGGACGCGCTCGCCCGGTTCACCGCCCACGCCCCCAACACCTGGACGTACCTGGACGCCGGCAACCCGGCCTGGATCGGCGCGGCCACGATGGCGCAGCACCTCGACGGCGCGGGAGCCCGGCAGGCGCACGGCTTCTCGCTGAACATCTCGAACTACTACGGCACCGGCGAGAACTCCGCGTACGGCAACGCCATCAACGGGGCCCTGTCGGCGTCCTACGGCTACACGAAGCCGTACGTCGTCGACACCAGCCGCAACGGCAACGGCTCCAACGGCGCGTGGTGCAACCCGGGCGGGCGCAGGACGGGGACGGTCAGCCAGACGGGCGGCGGGGCCGAGATGCTGCTGTGGCTGAAGACCCCCGGGGAGTCCGACGGCGACTGCGGAGTCGGCGCCGGCTCCGTGGCCGGGCAGTTCCTGCCGGAGGTCGCCTACAAGATGATCTACGGGTACTGAGAGCCGATCCGTCCGGCCACCGAGCATGAGGAGGGAGAACTTCCGGCCATGCGCAGATGATCGTTCCGATGGCCGACGGCGCGACGGATACCGAAGATCCTTCACAGACAGGGCACATGCACGGCAAGACCTGCATCTCTCGGCCCCTCCAGCACTGAAGCGGAGGGGCGCGAGTGGTCGGCGACGCCCATATGACCATGCATACGTGTCCATATGAGAGCCAACCCCTTTTCGCCTCCTTATGCGAAGAGTCACCCCCGTGTACACATGATCACGGCGGTCCCGGAACAGCCTGGTGGGACGCCTCAGCCATGTGTACTTGGGGGTACATCCGTCATGCCCGGACCCACCCGCCGTCAGGCCCTCGGGGCCGCCATCGGCGTCGCCGCGGGCGGCGCGCTCGTCGGCGTCACCTCCGCTTCCGCGGACACCGTTCCGGCCGGGACCAGAAGCGGAGCCGGCACCGCCGGCCGCACCGGAGAACCCGGCTCCTTCGACGAGGTCTTCAAGGGCCGCCGCATCCGGGGCACGCCCGCCGAGGCCCACGCGAGCGCGCACGCACACGGGCACGCCGGACACGGCGCCGGCTACCGCGTCCTGATCGACGGCCGTGAACTTCCCGTGATGCGGCACGGGAAGAGCGGCTGGAGCAGCACGATCAACCACTACGAGAGATTCGCGACCCCGCTGGAGGCCGCCCGTACCGCGGTCATCTCGCTCAAGGGCGCCGTCGTCGTTCCGTTCGACCCCACCGCCTGACCCGGGAGCAGCCAGCCATGACCGTACGGAAGAACCAGGCGAGCCTCACGGCCCCCGAGAAGAAGGCCTTTGTCGACGCGGTACTGGAAGTCAAACGCATAGGCGTGTACGACGAATTCGTGCTCGCCCACCGCACGCGGTTCTCGATAGACATGAACACCGGCGTGTACGTGGGTCACTTCGGGCCGTCGTTCCTGCCCTGGCACCGCAAGTTCCTCATCGACTTCGAGAACGAACTGCGGAAGATCGACCCGTCGGTCTCGATCCCCTACTGGGACTGGACCGCCGACAACACCGTCGGCTCCTCGCTCTGGGCCCCGGACTTCCTCGGCGGCACCGGACGCCCCCTGGACGACCAGGTGATGGACGGGCCCTTCGCGCATTCCGGCGGCAAGTGGACGATCAACGTCTCGGTCGACAGCCGCGCTTTCCTCGCCCGCAATCTCGCCTACCGCGTTCCCACGCTCCCGCCGCGGTCCGATGTCGACGCCGCCCTCGCCATGCCCACCTACGACTCCCCGCCCTTCCGCGACGGCTCGGCGGGATTCCGCTCCGCGCTGGAGGGCTCCGCGGGATACATGAGCATGCACAACCGGGTGCACACCTGGGTCTGGGGCCATATGGAGACGAGCGTCTCCCCGAACGATCCGGTGTTCTGGCTGCACCACGCGTTCGTCGACAAGCTCTGGGCCGACTGGCACGCGCTCCACCCCACGAGCGCCGAGTACCTCCCCGCCGGCGGGACGGCCGATGTGATCGATCTGAACGACACCATGCCGCCCTGGCCGAACACGACCCCGCAGAGCATGCTCGACCACACGCCGTTCTACACCTACGCCTGAGCCCTCGTCACGGGGCGGATCCGGCCCCGCCCGTACCCCGGCCGGGCGGGCGGGCGGTTCCTGCCGGGGGCCGCCCGCAGAATGGCCCCCGGGCAGCGAGGCCGGGAACGACCGACGGGGGCAGCACGGCCGTGCTGCCCCCGTCACCTCATTCAGCCCACTCGCCCGCCCGCTCCTTCCCCTCCTCCGTGTAGAGCAGCAGGAAGGCGAAGATGCCCGCCAGGCCGGCCAGGACGCAGACGACCTCGGCGACGTCCGTGCCGAAGCCCGTCATCAACCCGGCGGATCCGACGGCGATGGCCACCGTCTGGCCCAGGACCACCACGATTCCGCCGATCAGGAACAGCGCGACGAGAACGCGGGAGGCGTTCAGACAGATCCTGTACATCCTCGTACTCCTCATCCGGGAATCCATACGGCACCGAGCACCATCAGCACGCCCATGGCGTAGGAGGGCAGCAGGTAGTAGAGCGTCACCGGAACGAAGATCCGCACCGGATTGATCGAAGCGATGCCCGCGGCCACGTACAGCGGAGCCGCGCCCGGAGGCGAGCAGCCCTCGGACGAGGCCCACACGATGATGGCGGCGAAGGCGATGTACGGCGGGACGTCGGCCGCCGTCAACGCCGCGAAGGCGACCGGCCCGACGGCCGCGAGGGTGGACGTCGTGTTGAGGGGACCCGCGACGACCACCACGATCAGCCCGACGACGAGCGCCGCGACGATCTGCGGTACGCCCTCCAGGCTCTCCAGGTAGGGCGCGAGCTGTTCGCCGATGCCCAGGGTGTTGAGCACGTTGGAGGCGGCGAACGCCGAGACCATCGTGACGCCGATCAACCCGAGTTTCGGGCTGATCTCCGAGAGCAGCGTCCACCACGCCCCGGCGCCGCGCGGCAGCGCCCGCCGCTCGACGACCAGTCCGGCGAGCAGCATGACCACCGGGAGCCAGACCAGCAGGGGCACGGCGTCGGAGACGTCCAGTCCCCCCAGCCGGTCGCCGATGAGATCGCTGGTCGGCGACGCCGTCAGCACGATGGGCACCGCGATGGCCGCCAGAACGATCAGCGAGGTCCAGCCGGCCGCGAAGGACTGGCGGAGCGGGTGGATGTCCTCCGCCGCCATCGCGCCCACGCCCCGTCGTTTGACGATGACGTAGGCGATGACCAGCCGCATCGCGACCATCCAGGCGCCCACCACGAAGATCGTGCCGACCACGTCCTCCGCCCGCAGGACCGGCAGGACGGTCGGTGCCGCGAGCAGGATGAAGAAGGCGCCGCTGAACGGGAAGGTGGCGCCGACGCCCGCGTTGCCGGCGAGGACCAGTGCGGCGGTCTCGCCGCTCGCCTTGGAGCGCTTCATCCAGGGAATGGTGATGGACCCGATGGTCGCCACGATCGCCGCGCCGTTGTGCGCGACGGCGCCGAAGAGACCGGCCGAGACCGTCGCCGCGTAGACGGAGCCGCCCTCGCGACGGCCGAACATCGAACTGAGAATGTCGATCATGCGCTGCACGAGCCCCGTTCTCGTCAGCAGTTCGCTGACGAAGACGAAGGCCAGGGCGGCGAAGGTGATCTCCGACGTCAGCCCCTCCACGAGGCTCTCCCACGCGACGCGCGGCGCTTCGGTGCCGGCGAACGCGGCACTGACCAGGAAGCCGATGACCATGGCTTCGCCGATATTGCGTTTGACCGCCACGTTCCACACGATGATGGCCCCGATGAAGGCGACCAGTGCGAGTATCGCGTTCATCGACAACCCCCCGGGCAGGCGGGGCGGGGATCGGTCGGCCGGTCTTCGGCCGCGTACCGCTCAGCCCCGTCGCGGCGCTTCCAGTCCGGCTCTCCGGTAGGCATCTCCCGCCTCCTTCCCGGTGAGGAAGGCGTGCAGCGCACCGGCCCGTTCGCCGGCCCCGGCGCCCAGGGCCGCCGAGAGTTCGGTGAAGTGCTGGGCCCCGTCCGGCAGCGGTCCCACCACCTGGGCCTCGGGCACGAACAGCAGCTCGCTCATCTGCTGTACGGCCAGATCGGCGCGGCCGTCGACCACCGCCAGCGCGGTGAAGCCCTTCTCCACGACGGTGGCGCGGGCGTTCACCTCGTCCGCGATCCCGAGGCGCTCCAGCAGCCCGGCGAAGTGGACCCCGCTGGCCCCGGTGCGGGAGTAGGCGACCGAACGGGCCGAGCGGAGCGTGGCGATCAGTGCGTCGACCGTGTCGATGGCGGGCGGCTCGGCGCCGGGCGGCATGGCCAGGCCGATCCCGACCCGGGCGATGTCGCGCACCGAGGACGGGTCGATCACCCCTGCCTCGCACAGAGCCGGGAACGCCCCGGTCACTCCGACCATGACCTCCGGCCGGGCGCCCTCCCCGATCCTCCGCAACAGCACGTTCGTCGGGTCGTAGACGGTGTCGACGGCCGTCGCGGTCTTCGCGGTGAACGCCGCGAGAACGTCGTCGTCGAGGGCCTTCTTCACCGCCAGGGCGCTGAAGAGCGACACGGTGTGCGGTATGTCCGCGGACATCTTCGTCCTTTCACAAGGGTGGGGCGACGGCTGCTGTCGGGAGAATGTCCCGGCGCGTCCGTGCGGTTTCCCCGGGATGCTTCGGGGGGTGGGTCAGTGGGAGGCGGGGCGCAGCGCGGCACGCTGGGCCGCGGTCAGCGGCCGCGTGGGGACGCCGCGCAGCAGCAGGAAGAGCTTCGCCGTCTCCTCTATCTCCTCGGCCATCTCCAGCGCGCGCCGGAGGTCCGGAGCGGCGGCGACCGGGCCGTGGTTGCTCAGCAGGAGCGCGGCGTGCTCGCGGGCCGACGCTTCGACGGCGTCGGCCGCCCGGCTGTCGCCGGGGGCGAAGTACGGCAGCAGCGCGAGGCTGCCGACGCGCATCGCGTAATAGGCCGTCAGCGGCGGCAGGGCGTCCCGCCGGTCGGCCAGGGCCAGGCACGAGACGGCCGCCGCGTGCGTGGAGTGGGTGTGCACCACCGCGCCGGCGCCGGGTCGGGCCCGGTACACCGCGGCGTGCAGGAACGCCTCCTTGGACGGTGGGGCGCCGGACACGTGGAGCCCGTCGGCGTCGATGACGGACAGTTCCTCGGCACGCACGGTGGCCAGGCTCGAACCGGTGGGCGTCACCAGAATGTGCTCGCCGGCGCGCACCGAGACGTTGCCCGTGCTCCCGTGCGTCAGCGAACGGGCGGCGACCGCGCGCGCGGTGGCGACGAGGCGGCTCCGTTCGGCTGCGTCGTCCCGCCCGCTCATGTGCCGACCGCCGGTTCCGGGGAGGGCGCGGAGAGCGCGGAGGCGTCGAGGAGAAGGCCGGGGTCACCGAAGTTGCCCGACTTGAGCAGCAGCGCCAAGGGGGGCTCGCCCAGGGGGTGAATCCACGGCACCCCGCGCGCGGCTTCCGCCCCGACGTGCGCGCCGGTGACGCCGAGAGCGGCGACGACAGCGCCGGAGGTCTCGCCCCCGGCCGCGACCAGTCTGCGCACGCCCCGCTCGACCAGTCCTGTCGCGATGCGCCCCGTCGCCGCCTCCAGCAGGGCCGCAGACCGTTCCACGCCCAGCGCACGCTGTGTCTCGCGCAGCGTTTCCGGGGCCGCCGAGGAGTAGATGACGGGTGCGGCGCCGTTCGCGGGCAGGGTGTCGTACCAGGCGAGGGCGGCGTCGGCGAGCGCCACGGCGTCCGGTGTCGCCACCGGGTCGAGGCGGTAGCCGGGCCGGCCCGCGTCGGCGAGCACCGCGAGCTGTTCCAGGGTGCGGTGGGAGCAGCTGCCGCTCAGCACGGCGGCCGGTCCGCCCGGCGGACCCGAGGCGTCCGCGGCCTCCCGCTCGCCGTCGCCCGTGTCCCGCCCGGCGCCGGGCGTGCGGCCGGTTCGCTCCTCGGCGTACGCGTGCGCCAGTCCGCCGGCCAGGCCGGCGGCGCCCGCGACGAGAGGTGAGCCGAGGGCGGCCCGCCCGAGCGTGCGCAGATCGCTCTCGTCGATGCCGTCGGCCAGGACGTAGCGCGCGCCGCGCGCTCCGGCGGCCGCCAGCGCTTCACGCACCGCCGCCCCGCCCTCCCGGACCGTTCCGAGCCCGATCAGCGCGACCTTCTCGCGGGTCTGGGCCCGTAGCAGCCTGGGCAGATACGAGTCCGTCATGGGGGTGACCGGGTGGTCGCGCATGTGCGACTCCCCGAGCAGTACGTCATCCACGAAGAGACAGCCCTGGTACTGGGTCCGCAGGTGCTCGGGCGAACTCGGCGTCAGCGGCACCGTACCGGCGCCCGTCGCCTCGGCCAGCCGGTCCAGGACCGGACCGATGTTGCCGCGCGCGGTCGAGTCGAAGGTCGAGCAGAACTTGAAGTAGATCTGCCCCGCGCCCTGTCCGCGCAGCCAGTCCAGCGCGCCCAGGGACGAGGCGACCGCGTCGGCCGGGGGCGCCATCCGGCTCTTCAACGCGACGACCAGGGCCTCGTGTCCGGGCAGGTGACTCGTGTCGGGCTCGTGCGTCTCCTGCCCCGTACGGTCAGGCACACCGAAGAACAGCAGCGTCCGCAGTCCCGCGCGGCGCAGCGCCACGGCGACGTCCGTCGCGCCGGTGAAGTCGTCGGCGACGACCCCGAGCGGTGCGGTAGCGCGGGTCCGGTCCGTCGGGCGGTGGGCGTTTCGGCTGAGGGTCACAGCGGGCTCCCGGTGAGGGCGGTGCGCAGGGCGGCGGCCGCCGCGTGCGGACCGGAGACGACGGGCACCCCCAGCGCGGTGGAGAGGGACGCGGCGGCGGGCGCCAGGGAGAACTGGGCGAGCAGGACCGTGTCCGCGTCGGTGACGAGTGGCAGGCACGCGTCCCGCAGCGCGTCGTGGAGCGTGGAGAGGTCGCCGTCGCGGGCCGCGGCGAATGCGTCGGGTGCGACCACTCCGACCGGTTCCGTCGCCCGTCCAGCCGCCGCGGCGGCGGCGGAGAAGCGGGTCAGCGAGTCCCGCATCGCGGCCTCGAAGGAGGCGAGCACGAGGACCCGGCCCCGTCCCTCGGAGAGCGCCAGGGCCTGTTCGAAGGCGGCGGAGTCGGGGGCCAGGAGCGGGACCGGCGTCTCGACCGCCTCGGTGACCGAGCCGTAGAGCGAACAGGTCAGCAGCACTCCGTCGGCCCCGCCGGCCAGGGCGTGGCCGATCAGCCGGGCCATCCGGTCCACGAGAGCCTGCGGCAGCGGGCCGCTCTCCGGCGCGTCGCCGAGCAGCCGGTCGTCCAGCAGGTTCCAGGGCTCGGCCGCCGGGAACTCCTTCGCCAGTCCCGCGACCGCCGGGGCGACGGCGGTGGGTGTGGCACTGATCAGCGCGATCCTCGGTGCGCGGGCACGCCCCGCCGCTACCCCGCTCATCGGCGCGCCTCCGCCGGTGACGCCGCTGCTCCGCAGTGCCGGCCGACCCAGGAAAGACCGTTCACGGTGCCGTTCGCCGGGCGGTACTCGCAGCCGATCCAGCCCAGGTACGAGGCGTCCAGGAGCGTGCCGAAGACCCGCTGCCAGGAGATCTCGCCGCTGCCCGGCTCCGTCCGGTCCGGCGGGTCGGCGATCTGCAGGTGCCGGACCCGGGGCAGGTGCTCGCGCAGGGTCGTGACGAGGTCGCCCTCCTGGACCTGTACGTGGTAGAGGTCCAGGAGCAGCCCGATCCCGTCCCCGCCGAGGGCTTCGACGACGGCGGCGGCCCGTGCCTGGGTGTCCAGCAGGAACCCGGGCACGTCACGGCCGTTCTGTGCTTCCAGGACCAGGCACACCCCCGTGCCCCGGGCCCGTTCGACGGCCCAGGCCAGGTTGGTGACGAACGTGGCGAAGGCCCGGTCGTGGCTGACGTCGGGCGGCCGGATGCCGCCCAGCACGTGCAGGAAGTCGCTGCCCAGCTCGGCCGCGTAGTCGAGGCCGCGCTCCAGGTCCCCGCGGAACCCGCCGGCCCGGCCGGGAAGACAGGCCACGCCCGCCCGCTCGGCCGAACCGGGCTCGCCCGTCGGCGCGTTGATCAGTACCTGGTGGAGTCCCGCGTCGTCGAGGCGTCGGCGCAGACGGGCTGCCGGGTACGGGTAGGGGTCGGCGTACTCGACGCCGGTGAAGCCGGCCGCCGCGGCGGCGTCGAACCGTTCCTCGAAGGGGACTTCGGTGAACAGCCACTTGAGGTTGGCGTCGAAGCGCAGCCCGTTCGGCGCCCGCATCAGCGTGCTCCGGTGCCGGCGGCGACGCTCACGCTGTCGGGGTTGACCAGGTGGTCCGGGGTGCGCCCGGCGAGCAGCTCGATCACCTGCCGGGCGGCCATCGCGCCGGACCTGGCACGGGCCTCGACCGTGGCGGCGGCGATGTGCGCGGTCACGATGACGCTGTCGAGCCCGCGCAGCCTGCTGTCGGCGGGCAGCGGTTCATGCTCGGTCACGTCCAGCGCGGCGCCCGCCAGCCGGCCCGCCCGGACCGCGTCGGCAAGCGCGTCCTCGTCCACGACTCCACCCCGGGAGGTGTTGATCAGATAGGCGTCGGTCTTCATCCGGCGCAGGGCGGCCGCGTCGATCAGGTGCCGGGTGGTCGCGTCCAGGGAGAGGTGCAGGGTGAGGAAGTCCGCCTCGGTCAGCACGTCGTCGAGGGATCGCGCCTCGACCCCGGTCTCCTTCAGGAAGTCCTCGTCCTGCCAGGGGTCATGGGCGATGACCCGCATGCCGAGGGCGAGCGCCGCGCGGGCGACGGTCCTGCCGATGGAGCCGAGGCCGACGATCCCGAGCGTGGTGCCGTGCAGTTCCCGGCCGCTCTCCTGCGTCCAGCCGCCCTCCCGCACCGCGGTGAGGTTCTGCGGGATGCGCCGGGCGCAGTTCAGCATGAGCGCCAGGACGTGTTCGGCGACGGACATGCGGTTGGTCCCCGGGGTGATGGTGACCGCGACGCCGTGCCGGGTCGCCGCCGCGATGTCGATGTTGTCGTGGCCGACGCCGCAGCGGCTGAGGATCCTCAGTCCGGGTGCCGCTTCGATGACCTCCGCGGAGAAGGGATCGGTACCGGCGACGACACCCGCCACGTCGGCGACGCATTCCGCCAGCGTGGTCCCGGCGGCCTCCCGGTCGGCGCGCCGGGCGAAGACCGTCTCCAGGCCGGCGTCGCGGAGGATGCGGTCGACCGGGCCGCCGGGTTCGAGGTAAGGCGTTGTCACGAGTACACGGGGCGCACGTTCTTCGGAGGGCTGCGTCATGGGGATCCTCTGCGTTCTGCGGTGGCGCACAACCAATGAGATCGCGACTATAGTATACGATTCTAAGTAACGCTATAGCATTTACTTGAACAGGCGATCGAGAAGGAGGGGGCGCGCTACCATCGGGCGACGAAGGAGACCTTGCATGCCTACGCGCCCGTCCGAGCGGCAACCCCTGGCCGATCAGATGTACGAAGTGCTGCTCGGACAGTTCATGGACGGGCTGTGGTCACCGGGCCGGCCGCTCAATATCGGTGCCCTGTCCCGCGAGCTGAACGTCAGCCAGACCCCTCTGCGGGAGGCGCTCGCCCGGCTCGAGCACACCGGCCTGGTCCGCCGCGAGGCGCTCAAGGGCTACCGGGTGGCACCGCTGTTCAGCGAGACCGAGCTGATCAAACTGATGGACGCCCGGCTGGTGCTGGAGCCGACCCTCACCTACGAGGCGGGCCGCCGGACCACCCCCGAGTTCCTCCAGGACGTCGCCGACAGCATCGAGGAGTTGCGGCGCTGCGCGACAGGGGACGGCTCGACGTCACTGCGGGCCTATCTGTCGGCGGACGAGCGCTTCCACTTCCTGATCGCCCGGCAGTCGGCCAATCCCTTCCTGGAGTCGGCGTACCGTTCGCTGAGCGGCCACGTCCAGCGCTTCCGGCTCTTCACCGAGCTGGGATCGTCCGACGCGGAGTCACCCGCCCGCGATCACGCGGCCGTCCACGAGGCCCTGGTCGCGGGCGATGCCGAGGGGGCCGCCGACCGGATGCGGGAGCACATCGAGAACGCGAAGGCACGTGCGCTGAAGGACCGCCAGGCCGTGGCGAACGACTGACCCGGCCCGTCACGGCCTCCACCTCACGGATCAGCGGTTCCGGGCCCCGTCCGTGACCCGGTCGAGCCCGTAGAAGTCGGCGACGCACCCTCCGGGCCAGTACGAACGCCCGCCCTGGCTGAACGGCTCCAGCATGTTGCTGATCACCAGGCGCTCGTACGGCAGGACCAGCCTCCCGGCCGCCGCCCCCTCGCGGAGCCGGCGGTCCTGGGCGTCCCACTTCTCGGCCCGGGCCCGCATCGCGGTGTCCAGGTTGGCGAGCGACACGGCCGGGCCGACGCAGACCAGGACGCAGAGCGCGGCGCACACCGCCTTCGCCGGGGCGGTGCGGAGGGTGAGGCGGCGCAGGCCCAGGCCGAGGAGGGCGCCCGCGCCGACGAGCAGGATCACGTACAGCAGGAGGTAGTCGTTCCACAGCCGGTTGGCGCTCGGGTCGCTGACCCGGTCGCGGAACACCGGGTAGGCGATGACCGTGCAGAGGTAGCCGGCGACGAGAAGCGCGAGCGCTCCGGCGGCGGTGAGCAGGGGCCAGTGCGCGGGCGGGCGGGGCGGTGCCCCGTCCGCCCGTCGGCACAGCAGCCCCAGCAGTACGCCTGCCGCGACCGCCCCGGCGTACTGCCAGGTCGTGGCCACGGTGACGGTGATCTCGGCGAACGCGCGCAGCGACGCGGTGAGGGAGTCGGGGGCGAGCAGGGAGGTGGTCTCCGCCCCGAAACGGTCCCTGCGGCGCGTGGAGCCGGGTGAGGTGATGAGGACAACGGCACCGGCCGCCGTCCCGGCGATTCCCGCCGCGCACCAGCGCCGGACGAAGCCCCGTTCCCGGGCGGGGACGACGCGGCCGGACAGGAGGAGCGCGGCCAGGAGCACCGTCACGACGACGATCGCCGTCTCCTCGGACAGCGTGGCGAGGAAGGCGCCCATGAGCGCGGCGACGGCGAGCGCGAGGGCCCGCCCCCGGCGGGAGCGGGCGAGCAGGAGCGGGATCAGGGCGGCGCAGGCCAGGACGGGCGGCAGGGTGTGCGAGACGGACGCGGCGGGCCAGAGATACGTCTTGTACGTGTTCGGCGTGACGAACAGGAAGAGCGCGGTGGTCAGGGCCGCGAGCAGGAGCGGCAGCCCGCGCGGGGTGCGCAGCCCGGCCCGGCCCAGCGCCAGGACGGCCACCGCCCAGAGGACCGCGAGCACCAGAACCCCGCTGATCAGGGGGAACCACTGGTGTCCCGCGACCTGGAACTTCGCGTACGCACCGACGAGGAGGGCGTTGGCGACCCGCCCGTTGTCGTCGAAGTAGAACTTCCCCACGAGGCCGGTGATGCCGTCGTCCCGTACGGCGGGCAGGAAGCACCAGTCGTCCGCACCGGGCCTCACCCACCGCCCGAACCACGAGGCGGCGGCGAGCAGGGCGAGCGGCGGGAGTGCGAGGGCGCTCACCCAGAGGGCGGTCCACGGGCGGTCGGCGGCGCGCCCGGCCGGGTCCGACGTCCCCTCTCCCTCCCCCGGTCTCTCCGGGGCGGCGGTCACGGGAACGTCGTCGGACATCGCGGACGTCACCCCTCCTGGGACGTGCGGGTGGGCAGCGGTTCGGGCGCCGGACGGCCGGACAGCGGTTCGGCCTGCTGCACCGCCGTGGCGGCCTTGTGCTGGCCCGAGGTGATCGCCCATCGGGCCAGCAGGAACGAGACGGGGGTGACGAGGACGCCCGCCGCCAGCGCGGCGAGGTTCTTGTCCATCCCGAGACCGCTCACCGCCCCGTAGAGCAGCGCCCCGGACGCCACCAGGTTGACCAGGCTGGAGAGGGGATAGCGGACGAACGCGTGCCAGGTCGGCCTCGTCCGGCAGGTGACGTAGGAGTTGAGCAGGAACGAGCACAAGATGCTGACCGCGTAGCCGATGACATGGGCCGTCAGGTAGGGGATCCAGCGGTTCAGCGAGGCGTAGATCCCAAGGTAGACGGCGGTGTTCACGCAGCCGATGAGGATGAAGCTGCCGAACTGGCGGACGGTACGGGACCGGCCGGGGCGGTGGCGGCGGCCCGTTCGCCCGGGCCTCCGGTGAGTTGCGGGCGCGGTGGGCTGTCCGACAGCACGCGCCGCGTCGCGTCGGTCTCCCGCACGACGTAGGGCGGGCGGTGCTTCGCCTCGTGGTAGATGCGGCCCACGTACTCGCCGATGACCCCGAGCGTCACCAGCTGGATGCCGCTGAGGGCGACGACGGCGGTGAGGAGGGTGGCGTAACCGGGGGTGTCCGCGCCGTGCAGGACGACGCCCACGACCGTCCACAGGGCGTAGACCAGGGCCGAGACGAAGACCCAGAAGCCGGTGTAGATGGCGAGGCGGAGCGGACGGTTGTTGAAGGAGAGCAGTCCGTCGATGCCGTAGTTCAGCAGCCGCCTGCTGCCCCATTTCGACCGGCCCGCCACCCGCTCGCTGTTGCGGTAGCGGAAGGTGACCGTGTCGAAGCCGATCCAGGAGAAGATCCCCTTGGAGAAGCGGTTGCTCTCCGGGAGGGACAGGACGCTCTCCACGGCCCGCCTCGACAGCAGTCGGAAGTCCCCCGAGCCGTCGATGAGCTCCACGTCCATGCAGCGGCGGACGAGCGCGTAGTAGGTGTGGCTCAGGGTGCTGCGGAGCATGCCCTCGCCGGCGCGGTCGCGGCGCGGGATGACCTGGTCGTAGCCGTGCCGGTGCAGTTCCAGCATGCGGGGGATCAGCTCCGGCGGGTGCTGGAGGTCGGCGTCCATGATCACCACGGCCGCTCCCCGCGACATACGGAGGCCGGCGAGCATGGCGGCCTCCTTGCCGAAGTTGCGGCTGAAGGCGGTGTAGTGGACCCGTGGGTCGCGCGCGGCGAGGGCGCTCAGCAGGAGGCGGGTGCGGTCCCGGCTGCCGTCGTCCACGTAACAGATCTCGAAGCTGTCCCCGAGGGGTTCCAGGACGCCGGTCAGGGCGGCGTGGAAGGCCTCGATCACCTCGGCCTCGTCGAAACACGGCACGACGACCGACAGCTGAAGGCCAGTCACACGCCACCTCCGGACTTCGGGCCCCTCGTGGGTGCCGGGCCGCACCGGCGCGGCACCGTCGGCCTCCGGCACCGGGCCCGGAACGCGCCACGTCCGCCCCATCTGACGACGGTCGGCGTCCGCCGTCTCTCCGTACACGCGCGGGGGTGTCCCTTTCCCCCGCCCTGTCATGCGAACAGCCGACGCGGGTCGGCGGAACGCCGGGTCGCGGGGGCGAAAAAGCGCACATAGCCTCGCAAAGGTGACATCTCCTCGACTGCCACGGACCCGGAGCACCGCCCCCGGCAGCGCCCGGCTTCCCGGCCGGTCCACCGGTCCTCCCGCCGGGTCCCCCACCAGGCCTCTCACCGGCCTGCTCGCCGTGCTGCCCGCCGGCCTCCTCGCCGTGCTGTCCGCCGTGTGCTGGCTGGTGCTCCCCGCCGCCGCGACCGCCCGCGCCGACGACCCCGTCGAGCTGTCCCGGGACGGGCAGATCACCGACCGGGTGGGGGCTCTGGGCGACCGGACGGGGCAGGTGGAGGACGCGCTCGACCGCTTGTACGCCGATGAGCGCATCCAGCTCTTCGTGGTGTACGTACGTGATTTCTCCGGCCGGTCCGGACAGACCTGGAGCGACGAGACCGCCAACCGCAACGGCCTGGGCCAGGACGACGTGCTGCTCTCCGTCGCCACCCACGACCGGCAGTACGCCTACTCCGTCGACGCCGGCTCCCCGCTCACCGACGGACAGCTGCGGGACGTGGCGGGCACCGCGATCGAACCCGCGCTGCGGGAGAACGACTGGGCGGGGGCCGCGATCGGCGCGGCCGACGGCTACGGCTCCGTACTGGCCGGACGACCGGTGACCGCCCCCGCCATCACCCCGGGGCCCGCCGACCCCGGAACGGGCGGCTCCGACTCCACCGGCGCCCGCGACTTCATCCTTCCGGCGGCCGTCGTGGTGGGCGTGGGCGCGGTCGGCGCCTACGCGTACGCCCGGCGCAAACGGCGCACGACGACCCGCACCACCCCGGCGGCCACCGGCTGGGGCCGGGGCGCGGGAGCGAGTGGTGCGCCGGAGCCGCCTACGCCGCTGCCGGAGCTGGACGGGCAGGCGAAGGAGGTGCTGGTGGACACCGACGACGCGGTGCGCACCAGCGAGGAGGAACTCGGCTTCGCCACCGCCCAGTTCGGCGAGGAGGCGGCGAAGCCCTTCACCGAGGCGGTCGCCCGGGCGAAGGACGAGCTGACGCGATCGTTCCGGTTGCGCCAGCAACTCGACGACGCCTTCCCCGAGGACGACGCGACCCGGCGCCGGATGCTGGAGGAGATCCTCACCCGCTGCGCGGCGGCGAACGAGGGCCTGGACACCGTCTCCGAGGACTTCGACCGGCTGCGCGCCCTGGAACGTACCGCTCCGGAGGCCCTGGCCGCCGTGGACGCCACGCACCGCGACCTCGCCGGACGGGTCGCGGAAGCCGAGTCGGGCGTCGCCGGGCTGCGCGAACGGTACGGGGAGGGCGTCGCCGCCCCCGTGGCGGCCGACGTCGAGCAGGCGAAGGACCGGCTCGTCTTCGCGGCCTCGGCCGTGGAGCAGGCCGGCACGGCGGTCGAGGGCGGCGAGAACTCCCGGGCCGCGGTGTACATCCGGGGAGCCGAGGGCGCGGTGGGCCAGGCGGGCACGCTGCTGGAATCGGTGGACCGGCGGGCGGCGGAGCTGGGCGAGGCCGCGCGGAAGCTGCCCGCCGCGCTGACCGAGACGGAGACCGACCTCGCGGACGCGGGCGGGCTGCTCGAAGGGACCGCCGAGGGCGCGTCGACCGCCGATCTGCGCGGCCGCATCGCCCGCGCCGAGGCCGTGCTCGGTGATGTCCGGGCCGCGACGGCCGCGGGACCGTACGACCCGATCGACGCGCTGCGCCGGGTGGAGGAGGCGGACGCGGCCCTGGACGAGGCGCTGGCCGGGGCCCGGGACCAGGAGCGGGGCGAGGCGAAGGCCCGCTCCCTCCTCGATCAGGCGATGCTCACCGCCCGGTCCGCGATCGGGGCGGCGGCCGACTACATCACGACCCACCGGGGTGCGGTCGGCAGCCAGGCCCGTACCCGGCTCGCGGAGGCGCAGCGGCGGTGGGAGCGGGCCCGGGAGCTGTCGGCCGCGGACGCGCAGGGGGCGCTGGCCGAGGTGCGGCAGGCGGACGCGCTGGCCGGGCAGGCGATGAGCCTGGCCGAGCAGGACGTCCGCGGCTTCGGCTCCCTGCCGGGGTCCGGCTCCCCGCCTGTCTCTTATATACATCTCCGAGCAACAAATTATATT
>NZ_JAAXYC010000175.1 GCF_018619185.1 Streptomyces sp. McG3
CCCCCCGAGCCCCGTCCGCTTCTGTCTCGACTGGCACCCCCGGGCCCCTGTCCGTGCGGCCTCTGTCCGTGCGGACAGGGGCCCGGGCCCGTCCGGCGGGTCCACCGCACTACCGTGGCTCCGCATGACCGACTTCGAGATCGAGATCACGGCGGACCTGGTCCTCGGCCTGCTCCAGGAGCAGCACCCGGACCTCGCGCGGCTGGCCGTCCGCGAGGTCGAGGGCGGATGGGACAACCAGCAGTGGCGCCTCGGGGACGAGCTGGCCGTCCGTATGCCGCGTACCGAACGCGCCCCTGAGCTGCAGCTCAAGGAGCGCCGGTGGCTGCCGGTCCTGGCTCCTCGCCTGCCGCTCCCCGTCCCGAACCCCGTGCGGGCCGGCGAACCGTCCGTACGCTTCCCGAAGCCCTGGACGATCATGACGTGGGTCCCCGGTGAGCCGTTGGACCGCACCTCGATCAGTCGCGGCGACCATGCGGCCGGTGCTCTGGCGGACTTCCTCCGGGCCCTCCATGTGGAGGCGCCCGTCGACGCGCCGGCCGGTTCGGACCGCGGCGGTCATCCCCGTGCGCACACGGAGGGATTCGACCACCTCTTCCACGCCGTCGCCCCCGACGGCATCGCCGACGAGGTCCGGGCCGTCTGGGCCGATGCCGTCGCGGCCCCGGAGTGGGAGGGGCCGCCGGTGTGGGTGCACGGTGATCTCCACCCCGCGAACGTCGTCGTGTCGGACGGGACGCTCTCGGGCGTGATCGACTTCGGTGACCTGTTCGCCGGTGACCCGGCATGGGACCTCGCCGCCGCGTGGGTGGTTCTCCCCGCGGGCGCCGCCTCGCGGTTCTTCGACGCGTACGAGCGTGCGGACGAGGCGATGATCCGGCGCGCCCGCGGGCTGGCCGCCATGAAGAGCCTGGTCCTCATGCTCATGGGCCGGAACGGGGACCAGGGGCTTCCCGGCGGCAAGCCGACCTGGGGACCCGCGGGCCGGACAGCACTCGACCGTGTTCTGCGTACGGGCGTGATCTGAGCACCCGGTCCCCGCGTACGGGCGTGATGCGAGCGCCCCGCCCTGCCGTACCGGCGCGTCCCGCGCTGTGGTGGGGCACCTGGGCATGACCGGGCGGCGGCTATGTACTAGAGTTATCTCGACATCGAGATATCTGCCGAGGCGCACCACGGCCGCCGCCCGGTAAGGGTTACCTAACTAATCCTTACCTTAGCGGATGGTCGGGACCGTGTACGGCAAACGCGGCGCCGACTGCCAATGAGGCGCGGCGCGGAGATACGCGCACATTGAAGAAGGAGACTGTCGTGTCGGCGAACAGCTTCGACGCCCGCAGCACGCTGCGCGTGGGCGACGAGTCGTACGAGATCTTCAAGCTGGACAAGGTAGAGGGCTCCGCGCGCCTCCCGTACAGCCTGAAGGTCCTGCTGGAGAACCTGCTCCGTACCGAGGACGGCGCGAACATCACCGCCGACCACATCCGGGCCATCGGCGGCTGGGACTCCCAGGCGCAGCCCAGCCAGGAGATCCAGTTCACGCCGGCCCGCGTGATCATGCAGGACTTCACCGGCGTGCCGTGTGTCGTGGACCTCGCCACCATGCGTGAGGCCGTCAAGGAGCTCGGCGGGGACCCGGCGAAGATCAACCCGCTGGCCCCGGCCGAGCTGGTCATCGACCACTCCGTCATCGCCGACAAGTTCGGCACCAAGGAAGCCTTCGGCCAGAACGTCGAGCTGGAGTACGGCCGCAACAAGGAGCGCTACCAGTTCCTGCGCTGGGGCCAGACCGCCTTCGACGAGTTCAAGGTCGTCCCCCCGGGCACCGGCATCGTCCACCAGGTGAACATCGAGCACCTGGCCCGCACCGTCATGGTCCGGGGCGGCCAGGCGTACCCCGACACCCTCGTCGGCACCGACTCGCACACCACCATGGTCAACGGCCTCGGCGTGCTGGGCTGGGGCGTCGGCGGCATCGAGGCCGAGGCCGCGATGCTCGGCCAGCCGGTCTCCATGCTCATCCCGCGCGTCGTCGGCTTCAAGCTGACCGGCGAGCTCCCGGCCGGCACCACCGCCACCGACCTCGTGCTGACCATCACCGAGATGCTCCGCAAGCACGGCGTCGTCGGCAAGTTCGTCGAGTTCTACGGTGAGGGCGTCGCCGCCACCTCGCTCGCCAACCGCGCCACCATCGGCAACATGTCGCCGGAGTTCGGCTCCACCGCCGCGATCTTCCCGATCGACGACGAGACGCTGAAGTACCTCCGTCTGACCGGCCGCGACGAGCAGCAGGTCGCCCTCGTCGAGGCGTACGCCAAGGAGCAGGGCCTCTGGCTGGACCCGGCCGCCGAGCCGGACTTCTCCGAGAAGCTGGAGCTCGACCTCTCCACGGTCGTCCCCTCCATCGCCGGCCCGAAGCGCCCGCAGGACCGCATCGTCCTTGCGAACGCCAAGGAGCAGTTCGCCCGCGACGTCCGCAACTACGTCTCCGACGACGAGGAGGCGGGCAAGGAGTCCTTCCCGGCCTCCGACTCCCCGGCCGCCTCCAACGGCGTACCGACGAAGCCGACCACGGTCACGGCCCCCGACGGTTCGACGTACGAGATCGACCACGGTGCCGTCACCGTCGCCGCGATCACCTCCTGCACCAACACCTCGAACCCCTACGTCATGGTCGCCGCCGCGCTCGTGGCGAAGAAGGCGGTCGAGAGGGGCCTGACCCGCAAGCCGTGGGTCAAGACCACGCTCGCCCCGGGCTCGAAGGTCGTCACCGACTACTTCGACAAGGCGGGTCTGACCCCGTACCTCGACAAGGTCGGCTTCAACCTCGTCGGCTACGGCTGCACCACCTGCATCGGCAACTCCGGCCCGCTGCCGGACGAGGTCTCCAAGGCGGTCAACGAGAACGACCTCGCGGTCACCTCGGTGCTCTCCGGCAACCGTAACTTCGAGGGCCGGATCAACCCCGACGTCAAGATGAACTACCTGGCGTCCCCGCCGCTGGTCGTCGCGTACGCCATCGCCGGTTCGATGAAGGTCGACATCACCAAGGACGCCCTCGGCGTCGACCAGGACGGCAAGCCGGTCTACCTGACCGACATCTGGCCCTCCGAGGCCGAGGTCAACGACGTCGTGGCGAACTCCATCGGCGAGGACATGTTCAACAAGTCCTACGCCGACGTCTTCGCGGGCGACGCCCAGTGGCAGGCGCTGGAGATCCCGACCGGCAACACCTTCGAGTGGGACTCCGAGTCCACCTACGTGCGCAAGCCCCCGTACTTCGAGGGCATGACGATGGAGACGACCCCGGTCGAGGACATCACCGGCGCCCGGGTGCTCGCCAAGCTCGGCGACTCGGTCACCACCGACCACATCTCCCCGGCCGGCGCCATCAAGGCCGACACCCCGGCCGGCAAGTACCTCACCGAGCACGGCATCGAGCGTCGTGACTTCAACTCCTACGGCTCGCGCCGTGGTAACCACGAGGTCATGATCCGCGGCACGTTCGCCAACATCCGCCTGCGCAACCAGATCGCGCCGGGCACCGAGGGCGGCTACACCCGCGACTTCACGCAGGGCGACGGCCCGGTGTCGTTCATCTACGACGCCTCCCGTAACTACCAGGCCGCCGGCACCCCCCTCGCGATCCTCGCGGGCAAGGAGTACGGCTCCGGTTCGTCCCGTGACTGGGCCGCCAAGGGCACCGCGCTCCTCGGCGTCAAGGCCGTCATCGCCGAGTCCTACGAGCGCATCCACCGCTCGAACCTCATCGGCATGGGCGTCCTCCCGCTCCAGTTCCCCGAGGGCCAGACCGCCGAGACCCTCGGCCTCACCGGCGAGGAGACCTTCTCCTTCGCCGGCGTCACCGAGCTGAACAACGGCACCACCCCGCGCACGGTCAAGGTCACCACCGACACCGGTGTGGAGTTCGACGGCGTCGTGCGCATCGACACCCCCGGCGAGGCGGACTACTACCGCAACGGCGGCATCCTGCAGTACGTGCTCCGCAGCCTGATCCGCAAGTAGGCGGGCCGGACCGAGCAGTGAGGGCCGCACCCCGGGTTCCCCCCGGGGTGCGGCCCTTCCGCGTACCGCCGGGTCAACGGGCCGTCACAGCGCATGCCGGTCGACTTCGCCGATCCGGCACTTCGTGCCCGCGGCCACCTCGCCGGACCCCTGGGCCCTTACCCTGACCGACGCGCCGGGGGCGACCTCCTCGGTGGTCGCGATGCCGTCGGACACCACAGCGCCGTCCGCGTCCACGAACGTGATGGACACGATGTACGCCGCCGGACTTCCGGACCTGTTCACGATCTTCAGGTCTGCGTGCGGCCAGCCGATCAAGGAGTCGCGCGTGCACTTCGTGACCGTGACGTCCCCCTCGGCGGGCGGCCCGGGCGCGACGGGCTCCACCGGCTCCTCTTCGTACGGCTCCTCTTCGTACGGTTCGGAGTAGGGCGCGTCCGACCGCTCGGGCGGCAGCGCGATGGAGTCCGAGACCGAGTCCATCAACGCGTAGACGAGCGCCACCATCGCCCCCGCCACGACCAGCCCGCCGCCCACGGCGAGCGTCACGATCAGCCCCGTACGCTGCCTGCCCGGCGGCGCCGCGGGGGCCGCCCACGGCGAAGGCGGCGCCGCACCCACCGGAGCCCGGTGCTCCGGCTGCGGCTGTTCGGGCGGCGGAGGCGGGAAGTAGTCGGACATGCGGGCCCCCCACGGGAAATGGATCAGGTGAGGGACTTACGGTACGGGGCCCCACCCGCACCACCGGCACCACCTGTACAGAAAGCGAACGGACCCATGGGCGAGCTGATCCTCATCCGGCACGGCGAGACCGAGTGGTCCCGTTCCGGACAGCACACGAGCTACACCGACCTCCCGCTCACCGACGTCGGGGAGCGGCAGGCCCGCGCGCTCGTCCCGCTGCTGGCCGGCCGGAACATCGGGCTCACCCTCGTCAGCCCGATGATCCGGGCCCGCCGCACCGCCGAGCTGGCCGGGCTCCCCGATCCCCGGGTCACCCCCGAGCTGCGGGAGTGGGACTACGGCGGCTACGAGGGCATCACCACCCCGGCGATCCGCCGCACCCGGCCCTTCTGGAACCTGTGGACCGACGGCGTGGACCCCGGCTCCGAGGAGCACCCCGGCGAGAGCCCCGCGCAGATCGGGCAGCGGGCCGACCAGGTCCTCGCGGGCGTCCGGTCCGCCGCCGACGGAATCGGGAGCGCGGACATCGCTCTCGTCGCGCACTCGCACTTCCTGCGCGTCCTCACCGCCCGCTACCTCGGCCTGACCCCGGCCGAGGGACGGCTCTTCCAGCTCGCCACCGGCGCCCTCTCCCGGCTCGGCACCGAACACGGCCGGCCGGTCGTCGCCGCGCTCAACGTGGCCTTGCCGGAAAGCCTCCAGCAGACGTGAACGCCGACGGCCGGCACCCCGCCCTCGGGGGTACCGGCCGCCGACGCCCATCGCGTACGGGTCAGGAGAGCAGCTCCACCTCCGCGAGCGTCGCCGAACCCGTCAGCACCAGCCGGTACTCCGTGTACGAGCCCGGCTTCTCCACCGAGAACACCCGGGTCTGCTTGTCCCAGGCGAACGACTGGCCGGAGCGGCGGTCGATGTCCGTCCACTTCTCGCCGTCCGCCGACCCCTGGAGCGTCCAGCCCGTCGGGGCCTTGTCGGCCGCGGCCGACGTCAGCGTGTACTGGACGCCCTTCGTGGCCGAGGACACCGGCAGCTCCACCGACTCCACCGTCGCCGAGGTGGCGGAGGTGTCGTCGAAGAGCGCGCCGTCGCCCTTCAGCGCGTCGCCCTTGGGGGTCGGGACCTTGTCGTCCTTCTGGACGGAGACCGGGGCCGCGTCCTTGCCCGTGCCCCACGCCGACGGCTTCGGGCCCATGTCGAACTCCAGCGTGCCGCCCTTGGCCAGCACGTCGTGCGGGAGCGCCGTGGAGGTCCACTTCTTGCCGTTGACCTTCACGCCCTGCACGTAGATGTTCTTGTCGCTGTTCTTCGGGGCCTTCACGGTCAGCTTGCGGCCGTTGTCCATGCGAACGGTGACCTTCTTGAAGAGCGGCGAGCCGATCGCGTACTCCCCGCTGCCCATCACCAGCGGGTAGAAGCCGAGCGAGGAGAAGAGGAACCAGGCCGACTGCTCGCCGTTGTCCTCGTCGCCGTGGATGCCCTGCCCGATCTCGCTGCCGACGTACAGCCGGCCCAGCACCTCGCGGACCTTCTCCTGCGTCTTGTACGGCTGCGAGGCCGCGTTGTACATGTACGTGGCGTGGTGGGCGACCTGGTTGCTGTGCCCGTACTGGCCCATCCGCACGTCACGCGCCTCGGTCATCTCGTGGATGACGCCGCCGTAGCTGCCGACGAACTCCGGGCCCGCCGTCTCCGGCGTGGAGAAGTACGTGTCCAGCTTCTTGCCGAGACCGTCGCGGCCGCCGTACAGGTTGGCCAGGCCCCGGCTGTCCTGCGGAGCGGTGAAGGCGTAGCCCCAGCCGTTGGTCTCGGTGTAGTCGTAGCCCCAGACGCGGGGGTCGTACTCACCGGAGGGCAGACGCCAGTCGCCGTTCGGCTTCTTGCCCTGGAAGAACCCGGCCTTGTCGTCGAAGAGCTTGACGTACTTCTGCGCCCGGTTCATGAAGTACTCGGACTCTTCCTTGTACCGCGCCTTCTTCGTCTTCTTGTACAGCTCCTGGCCCATCCGGGCGATGCCGTAGTCGTTGACGTAACCCTCCAGCGACCAGGACAGGCCCTCGTGGGTTTCGGTGTCCGCGTAGCCGGTGAAGACCGACGTCTCCAGGCCCTTGCGGCCGACGCCCGAGGACGGCGGGGCCACGGTGGCGTTCTTGAGCGCCGCGTCGTACGCCGCCTCGGCGTCGAACTTCACGCCCTTGACGTACGCGTCGGCGAACGCCACGTCGGAGCTGGTGCCGGTCATCAGGTCCGCGTAGCCGGGGGAGGACCAGCGTGAGGTCCAGCCGCCGTCCTTGTAGTGCTGGACGAAACCGTCCACCAGCTCGCCGGCCTTCTTCGGGGAGAAGAAGGAGTAGGCGGGCCACGTCGTGCGGTAGGTGTCCCAGAAGCCGTTGTTGACGTACACCTCGCCGTCGACGATCTTCGCGCCGGTCCGCGTCGGGGTGTTCTCACCGACCGCCTTGGAGAAGGGGCTGGCGTACCTGGTCTTCCCCTTCACCTTCTCGTGGCCGGAGTTCGGGTAGAGGTAGAGCCGGTACAGGCTGGAGTAGAGCGTCGTCAGCTGGTCCGCGTTGGCGCCCTCGACCTCGACCGTCCGCAGGATGTCGTCCCAGGCGCCCTGCGCCTTGCGCTGCACCCGGTCGAAGGAGGTGGATTCCGGGATCTCCATGGCCAGGTTCTGCTTCGCCTGGTCGACCCCGATCAGAGACGTGGCCAGCCGCAGGTTGACCGTGCGGTCCTTGCCCGCGTCGAAGCGGAAGAACCCGGTGACGTCGTCGCCCCCGCCGCCCTTCAGCTTGCCGCTGTCGGTGACCGGCGCGTCGAAGACGCCGTACACGAACATCCGGGTCGCGCCGGTGGACAGGCCGCTCTTGACGTCCGAGTAGCCGGAGAAGGAGCCGGTCTTCGGGTCCAGCGTGATGCCGCCGTCGTTCGTGACGTTGTCGAAGACCAGGCTCGCGTCCTTGCCCGGATAGGTGAACCGCATCCTGGCCGCGTGGTCGGTCGGCGTCACTTCGGCCTTGAGGCCGTTCTCGAACGTGACGCCGTAGTAGTGCGGCTTCGCCGTCTCGTTCTCGTGCCGGAACGGCAGCGCGCGGGCCGTCCGGGACGCGTCCGGGGTGCCGCTCGCGGCCGACGGCATCAGCTGGAAGGTCTGCCGGTCTCCCATCCAGGGGCTCGGCTCATGGCTGGCGGCGAAGGCCTGGAGCGTCGGGAGGTTGTCCGCGTTGTTGCCCCGGTGGTAGTCGTACAGCCAGCTGGTGGTGCCGGCGTTGGTGACCGGCGTCCAGAAGTTGAAGCCGTGCGGGACCGCCGTGGCCGGAATGTTGTTGCCGCGCGAGAAGCCGCCGCTGGAGTTGGTACCGCGGGTCGTCAGCGCGTAGTCCGACAGATGCGCCTTGCGCTTCTCGGGCTTCTTCGGGGCGATCGTGATGTCGTCGATCCAGCCCTGGAACTTCGCCTTCCCCTTGGGGGAGTCGTACGCCACCAGGATCCGGTCGACCGTCTTGCCCGCGGCGACCGTGCCGAGGCGGGCGGCGACCTTGTTCCACTGGTTGACGTAGAGGCGCTTGGCGTCCGCCTGGCCCTGCGGGGTGAGCAGCCCGCCGTGGCTGTCGGTGGCCTTCAGCTCGCTCAGGTACGTGCCGTCGGTGAAGGCCAGGTCCACCGCGACGTGCGTGGCGGGATAGTTCAGGTCGGTCTCGCCCATCTGCGGGTAGACCAGGTAGGACAGCTCGGTGTCCTTGGTGACGGCCGTGTTCACGTCGAAGATCTTGTTGTACGAGTAGGCGCGTCCGTCGGGCGTGTGGGTGCCCGCGTAACGCAGTGCCTTCTTTCCGGTGAATCCCGCGCCGGACTTCGCGGTGGGGGATCCGGAGGGGCCGCGGTCGACCTGGCTGCGCATTTCGTCGGGCACCGGCGCGGAGGTGTCACCGTTCGAGAACTGAACGTCGGCGAGCTGGAGGGCGTCCGCCGCGCCGTTGTTCTTCGTGATCTCCAGCCGGAAGTGCCGGTAGGCGGTGTCGCCCGGGAAGTCGTAACTCTTCGTCTCGTGCCGCTTGGCGAAGGTCTCGCCGGTGCGGGTGTCGAGGTCGGTCCACTCCTTGCCGTCCGCGGAGCCCTTGAGCGTCCAGTCCTTCGGGTCGCGCTCGGCGTGGTCGTTGGCCGAGGTGAGGGCGTACGTCACGACCTTGACGGGTTCGTCCAGATCGAACTCGACCCAGCCGGTGGGCTTGAACGCCAGCCACTTGGAGCCCGGCTCGACGTCGACGAGGTTCTCCTTGACCTCCCCGCCGGCGGTGTTCTCGGCGCTCGCGCGAAGCTCCGTCACCCGGTCGGTGACATTGCCCGGTATGCCGGAGGAGAAGCCCCCGTCGACGCCGGAGGAGCGCTTCTGGCCGTCGGGTCCCTCCTCGACGGTGCTGCGCCAGTCCGGCTGCTTCTGGTCCGCCTCGAAGGAGGTGCTGAAGGTGCGGTCGCCGGACGGCTTCCGGTCCGGCGAGGAAGGCTGGGCGGTGGCGACCGCGGGGGCGATCACCACCAGGGCGAGGGAGGCCGCCAGGGCGGCTGCTGTGGGGGTCCGTCTCCGGCGGTGAGCCGGGCGGGGGACCGCGTGAGGGGCCTTGTCGGATCCGTGATTGAGGCCGCGTGGTGGCTGCATGCCGAGCCGTTCCTCCCCGGGAAAATACATGGACAACGTTGTCATAGCGGGATGCAAGGTCCAGTAGGGATGCAAGTGGCGGGACGTGTCAAGGGTGTTGCCGCGAGGCGCCTCGGCGAATCGGCCGTAATGCGGAAATAGCCGCCGCGGGAAGAGGGCGTGGGGTGCCGAGGTGTCCGTGAGGTCTCAACTCGGGAAAGACTGCCGCCCAAACCTGCATTCGATCTTGCTCAGTTGGCGACAAGTGGACTATACCTGTCGGCACCTGCACGGCCGCTTCACGCGGACGTGCGCGCGGGGGAAACAGGGACGGTTGCGAGGACGCCGGAGGTGTCCTCGCTGTACGGTCTTCCGGCATCCCCACTGCACCGGCCCGTCCGGTACATCTGCATATCCGCACAACCCAAGCGCAACTGACCGCGGTGGCGGGGCCCTTCGCATGAGGCGAATTTTCGACGGGTGACCGGTACACCGCCTGAGTCCTGGAGAAGGCGAGGACTTGAGCATGGGATCCACCTCCGCCCACAACAATGAGGGCCTTGGCCGTCGCGATCTGATCAAGCGTTCTGCCGCACTCGGCCTGATCGCTGTTCCGACGATGAGCTTCCTGTCCGCCTGCGCGAGCGGCGACAGCAGCAGCGACGACAAGGTCGAAAAGGGCGAAAAGACCGAGAAGAACCCGCTGGCCGTCAACAGCAGCGCACCGCTGGAGATCGTCATCTTCGACGGTGGCTTCGGCACGAAGTACGCCGAGGACGCCAAGGCCGTCTACGAGAAGACCTATCCCGATGCGAAGGTCAAGTTCTCCGCGACGCAGAAGATCCAGTCGGTTCTTCAGCCGCGGTTCAACGGTGGTACCCCGCCGGACCTGATCGACAACTCCGGTGCCCAGCAGATGGACATGGGCGTCCTGGTCGGCAAGAAGCAGCTCACCGACCTGACCCCGCTGCTCGACGCCCCCTCCATCGACGACCCCGCCAAGAAGGTCCGCGACACCCTGCGGCCGGGCATCGTCGAGATGGGCCAGTTCGACGGCGACCCGGTCTGGATCATGTACTACGCGTACACGGTCTACGGCGTCTGGTACTCGCAGACCGCGCTGGAGAAGCTCGACTCCGCGTACCCGGAGACCTGGGACGACATGCTCGCGCTCTGCGCGAAGGCGAAGAAGCAGGACATCGCCGGCTGGACCTACCCCGGCAAGCACCCGTACTACATCCCCTTCTCGCTGTACCCCTTCATCGGCAAGATCGGCGGCGTCGAGGTCCTCGACGCCATCGACAACCTGGAGCCGAAGGCCTGGGAGCACCCCGCGGTCAAGGCGGCCTTCGAGGCGTACTACGAGCTCGTCGCCAAGGGCTACATCCTCGATGGCACCCCGGGCCTGGACCACCGCGGTTCCCAGGGCGCGTGGGCCCGCGGCAAGGCGCTGTTCATCCCGAACGGCTCCTGGGTCGAGAACGAGGAAGCGGCGATCATCCCCAAGGACTTCAAGCTGTCCGTGGGCGCTCCCTCCAGCCTCGACTCCTCGGACAAGCTGCCCTTCGGCACCCTCTGGGCGTCCGGCGGCGAGCCGTTCATCGTGCCGAGCAAGGCGAAGAACCCCGAGGGCGGCATGGAGCAGCTGCGCATCATGCTCAGCGAGGCCTCCTCCAAGTCCTTCACCTCCAGCACCAAGTCGCTCTCCGCCTTCAACGGCGGCACGGACGGCATCGAGCTGTCCGACGGCCTGAAGTCGGGTGTCGCCGCGCTGGAGAAGGCCGGCACCAACGTGGTCAACCCGCGCCTGCAGGACTGGTACGTGAAGCTCCAGAAGGAGCAGATCGGCGTCGCCGCGATCGGCGAGATGATGGCCGGCCGCGCCAAGCCTGCCGAGACCATCAAGAAGATCCAGGCCTTCGCCGACGCGACCGCCAAGGACCAGTCCATCAAGCACTTCAAGCACCAGTGACCACGCGTCACCAGCGGCGGGCAGCACGGGAAGGTCGGAGTCGGTAACGATGCAACACGGTAAATACCGGTTCATAGTAGGGTTCTTGGTGGTCCCGATGGCGTTGTACGTCATCTTCGTCATCTGGCCCTTCATCCAGTCCATCTACTACTCGTTCACGGAC
Organism: Streptomyces sp. McG3; assembly: GCF_018619185.1. Taxonomy (GTDB): domain Bacteria; phylum Actinomycetota; class Actinomycetes; order Streptomycetales; family Streptomycetaceae; genus Streptomyces. The sequence continues at coordinate 11,482 of NZ_JAAXYC010000175.1, forward strand.
TGGACGGGGCTGAGTCCCGACTTCAAGATGGTCGGGTTCGACAACTACACTAAGATGCTCGACGACGACATCTTCTGGAAATCGCTGCAGCACAGCGTGATGCTGGCCATCCTGCTGCCGCTGGTGACGCTGGGGCTCGCACTCTTCTTCGCCTTCATGCTCAACGTGGGTGGCCGGCGTCGCAAGGGCGCCGCCATCACCGGCGTACGGGGCTCGGGCTTCTACAAGATCGCGTACTTCTTCCCGCAGGTGCTCTCGATCGCGATCGTGGCCATCCTGTTCCAGTTCGCCTTCGACCCGGCCCAGGGCATGATCAACGGCACGCTCAAGGCCGTCGGCTTCGACGACGTGCCGACCTGGCTCGGCGATCCGCAGCTGGCCCTGTGGGTCGTCATGGCGGTCCTCGTCTGGTGCACGACCGGCTTCTTCGTGGTGCTGTTCTCCGCGGGCATGGCCTCCATCCCCAAGGACTTCTACGAAGCCGCCCTGCTGGACGGGGCGAGCCGCTTCACGACCTTCTTCCGGATCACGCTGCCCCTGCTGTGGGACACGGTCCAGTCCGGCTGGGTCTACATGGGCATCCTGGCGCTCGGAGCCGAGGGCTTCGCGATCGTCCACATCATGAGCGTCGGTCCCGGCGGGCCCGACTACTCGACCACCGTCCTGCCGCTGTACGTGTACCAGTCGGCGTTCCGTGACGGACAGGCGGGCTACGCGACCACGATCGGTGTCGCCCTGCTCATTGTGACGCTGGCGTTCGCCGCCATCGTCATGCGAGTGGGCCGGCGCGAGCGGCTGGAGTTCTGATGAAGACCACTGACACCCCTCCCTCCGGGCCCTCCGGGTCCCCCGCCGACGCCGGAGCGGCGAAGGTTCCGGCCCAGCGCTCCGGGCCGGTGGGCAAGGGCCCGTCGGCCCCCGCGAAGAAGAGCGAGGGCCAGGTCCTCAACGTCTTCTCGCACGGGATGCTGATCCTGTGGGCGATCATGGTCGTCCTGCCGCTGTTCTGGGCGGTGATGTCCTCGTTCAAGACCGACGCGGACATCTTCAACACCCCGTGGTCGCTGCCCAGTTCGCTGAACTTCGACAGCTGGGGCCGAGCCTGGAGCCAGGCCCACATGAGCGAGTACTTCCTGAACACCATCCTGGTGGTGGGCGGGTCGCTCACGGGCACCCTGGTCCTCGGGTCCATGGCCGCCTATGTGCTCGCCCGCTTCGAGTTCCCGGGCAACCGGTTCATTTACTTCTTGTTCGTCGGCGGCATGAGCTTCCCCGTCATGCTGGCGCTGGTCCCGTTGTTCTACGTCATGGACAACATGGGGCTGCTGAACACGATCCACGGTCTGATCCTGGTGTACATCGCGTACTCGCTGCCGTTCACCGTGTTCTTCCTGACCTCGTTCTTCCGTACGCTGCCGACCTCGGTGGCGGAGGCGTCGATCATCGACGGGGCCTCGCACACCCGTACGTTCTTCCAGGTCATGCTGCCGATGGCCAAGCCCGGCCTGATCAGCGTCGGCATCTTCAACTTCCTGGGGCAGTGGAACCAGTACATGCTGCCGACGGTGCTGAACACCGACCCGGACAAGCGGGTACTGGCCCAGGGCCTGGTGGAGCTGGCCTCCAGCCAGGGCTACAAGGGCGACTACTCCGGCCTCTTCGCCGGTCTGGTGATCGCGATGCTGCCGGTGCTGGCGGCGTACATCATCTTCCAGCGCCAGGTCGTCTCCGGCCTGACGGCGGGCGCCCTGAAGTAGCCCGCGACGCGCGTACGGCCCGGTGCCCCGGCGGAATCCCTCCGCCGGGGCACCGGGCCGTTGTGGGTGTGCGCGTGCTCAGGTCTTGACGGGAGGCACCCCCGAACGGTCAGCTTAGAGTTCACATGTTGGAGGAAGCCGGGGTCTCATCGCTGCGGCCCCGGCCGGGGCGGTCTTCAGGACCGCCCGCCAAGGGCAGGAGTGGATGAGTCGATGGAGACTCCCGGGTCGCAGACATCGCTGCACAGGGCCAATCTGGAGCGGGTCGTACGCGCCGTACGGATGGCAGGATCGCTCACCCAGGCGGAGATCGCCCGGAGCACCGGGCTCTCCGCGGCCACCGTCTCCAATATCGTCCGGGAGCTCAAGGACGGCGGAACGGTCGAGGTCACTCCCACCTCGGCGGGCGGCCGGCGGGCCCGCAGCGTCTCGCTCAGCGGCGACGCGGGCATCGTCATCGGCGTCGACTTCGGCCATACACACCTGCGCGTCGCCGTCGGCAACCTCGCGCACCAGGTGCTCGCCGAGGAGTCCGAGCCGCTGGACGTCGACGCCTCGTCCGCCGAGGGCTTCGACCGGGCGGAAGTGCTGGTCAAGCGGCTGATCGAGGCCACCGGGATCGGCCCGGACAAGGTGATCGGCATCGGTCTCGGCGTACCGGGCCCCATCGACGTCGAGTCCGGCACGCTGGGCTCCACCTCGATCCTGCCGGGCTGGACGGGCATCAACCCCAAGGAAGAGCTCGCCGGCCGCCTGGGCGTGCCCGTGTACGTCGACAACGACGCCAATCTCGGGGCGCTGGGCGAGCTGGTCTGGGGGAGCGGGCGAGGGGTCAAGGACCTCGCGTACATCAAGGTGGCCAGCGGCGTCGGCGCCGGTCTGGTGATCGACGGGACCATCTACCGGGGCCCCGGCGGCACGGCCGGCGAGATCGGGCACATCACGCTCGACGAGTCGGGCCCGGTGTGCCGCTGCGGCAACCGCGGCTGCCTGGAGACCTTCACGGCCGCCCGTTACGTCCTGCCGCTGCTCCAGCCCAGCCACGGCCCCGGGCTCACCATGGAACGGGTGGTCCAGCTCGCCCGGGAGGGCGATCCGGGCTGCCGCCGGGTGATCGGTGACGTGGGCCGCCACATAGGCAGCGGCGTGGCCAACCTGTGCAATCTGCTCAACCCCAGCCGGGTCGTGCTCGGCGGCTCGCTGGCGGAGGCCGGGGAGCTGGTCCTGGGGCCCATACGGGACTCCGTGTCGCGTTACGCGATCCCCAGCGCCGCCCGGCAGCTCTCGGTGCTGCCCGGCGCGCTCGGCGGGCGCGCCGAGGTGCTGGGCGCACTCGCCCTGGTGCTCAGCGAGATGGGGGATTCAACCCTTTTGGAGAGCACCCTCCCCGCGGCGACTCCTGCCTTCACTTAGATAACGAATGGCACCGTTGTCATCTCGTTAAGGATTTACTCCTTGACGCTGGCGCTGGGGCCGAGTTGACTTCCAGCCACCTCGGCCGCAACGTCGCGGCCTCGTCAGGGAGGTTCGAGAATGAACACGCGTATGCGTCGTGCCGCCGTTGCCGTTGCCGCCACCACGATGGCGATCTCGCTGGCCGCTTGCGGGAGTGCCAAGGAGTCCGGCGACAAGGCCGAACAGGGCTCGGAGAAGAAGGGCGACGACCTGAAGATAGGTCTGCTCCTCCCCGAGAACCAGACGGCCCGATACGAGAAGTTCGACCGGCCGATCATCGAGAAGAAGATCAGCGAGCTCACCGGTGGCAAGGCGGAGGTCGTCTACGCCAACGCCAAGCAGGATGCGAACACGCAGTCGCAGCAGGTCGACACCATGATCACCAACAAGGTCGACGCGCTCATCCTGGGCGCGGTGGACGCCAAGGCGATCGCGAACAGCGTCAAGAAGGCCAAGGACGAGGGCATTCCGGTCGTCGCCTTCGACCGCCTCGCCGAGGGCCCCATCGACGCCTACACCTCCTTCGACAACGAAGAGGTCGGCCGGGCCCAGGGCACCGCCCTGCTGGAGGCCCTGGGCGACAAGGCCGACGGCGGCACGATCGTGATGATGAACGGCGCGATCACCGACCCGAACGCCGCCCTCTTCAAGAAGGGCGCCAAGTCGGTCCTCGACGGCAAGGTGAAGTACGGCAAGGAGTACGACACCAAGGAGTGGAAGCCGGAGAACGCCAACGCCAACATGGAAGCGGCGATCACCGCACTCGGCAAGGACAAGATCGACGGCGTCTACTCCGCCAACGACGGCATGGCGGGCGGCATCATCACCGCCCTCAAGGGCGCCGGTCTGTCGCCGCTCCCGCCGGTCACCGGCCAGGACGCCGAACTGGCGGGCGTGCAGCGCATCGTCACCGGTGAGCAGTTCATGAGCGTCTACAAGTCCTACCCCGCCGAGGGCATCGTCGCCGCGGAGATGGCCGTCGCCCTCGCCAAGGGCGAGAAGCTCGACTCCATCGCCACCTCCAAGGTGGACAGTGCCACCGCGAAGGGCATCCCGACGGTCCTCGTCCCGGTCGTCTCGCTGACCAAGGACAACATCAAGGACACCGTCATCAAGGACGGCATCTGGACGCTGGACGAGATCTGCTCGGCCAAGTACAAGGCCGCCTGCGACAAGATCGGTCTCAAGTAGTCCCCCGGGACCCGGCC
>NZ_JAAXYC010000176.1 GCF_018619185.1 Streptomyces sp. McG3
GGATCCGCCTTCGCACCGTCCCCCCGCCCGGCATCCCCTTGGCCGGCACGCCGCGCCGGATCCTGCTCACTGGCGCCACCGGCTTCCTCGGCCGCCACCTCCTCGACCAGCTCCTGGCCCGGACCGACGCGCGGATCCACTGCCTCGTCCGCCAGGGCTCGATCGATCGGCTGCCGGTCACCGACCGCGTGATCCCGGTCCCCGGCGACCTGTCCGCACCCGGCCTCGGTCTGTCCTCGGAGGACCACGACACCCTCACGACCGTGGACGCGATCTACCACAACGCCGCCGTGCCGCACTTCGCCGCTTCCTACGACGCCCTCAAGCCCGCCCACGTCGACGCCACCGCCGCGATCCTGCGCCTGGCCGGCGACAGCGGCGCCCCGCTGCACCTGATCTCCACCCTCGGCGTCTTCCTCGGTGACGCCCACGACGGCCGCGTCGTCACCGAGGCCGACGCTCCCAGCGACCCGACCGGCCTCACCAGCGGCTACGACCTCAGCAAATGGGTGGCCGACGCCATGGCCGTCGCCGCCCGCGGCCACGGTCTGCCGGTCTCGGTCCACCGCATCGCGGCCATCGTCGGCGACACCGCCACCGGCGCCGCCGACCCGCGCTCGGCGTTCAGCCGCTGGCTCACCGGATGCGTCGCCGCCCGGGCAGTCCCGGACACCGCCGAGGTGCTGGACATGGTGCCCGTGGACACGGTGGCCGCGGCGGTCGTCGCCCTCTCACAGGCCCCGAACCCCCTCGGCCGGGACCACCACTACCACGGTGACGGCGGCCTCACCCGTGCCGCCGTCGCCGCCGCCCTCACCTCGGCCGGCCACCCGGCCGAGGTGGTGCCGTACCACCGATGGCGGGAGCGGATGCTCGCCGACCCGGCCGGGCCCTTCGCCCCCCTCGCCTTCTCCCTGCCCGAACACCCCCGCCCGCACCCGCGGTTCGACTGCTCCCGCACCTGGGCCGCCGCGGCCGGGGCGGGGGTGGGGTTCCCCCCGGCCGACGAGCGAATGCTGCGCAGGCACCTGGACTTCCTCACCCGTGCCGGCGCGCTTTCCGGAAGTGGATGATCATGCCCTTGCCCGAAGAATCCTCCGGTGTCCCGGCTCCCGTACTGGACCGGCTCGGCGCGGCCGGGTACCGGGCCATGATCGCCGGTGTCCGGCTCGGGGTGTTCACCGCGCTGGAGGCCGGCCCGCTGTCCGTCGAGGAGCTGGCCACCACGATCGGCGGTGACCCGGCCGGGGTGCGCAGCCTGGTGAACATCCTGGTGACCTTCGGCTACCTGCGGCACGACGAGGACGGAGTCACGACCGCCGTGACACCCGGCCCGGTGGACGCCGAACTGTTCTGGCACGAGGTCCTGTTCGAGCACTGGGCCGATATCGAGGACACCATCCGCACCGGCACGCCCCGCCGCGGCTTCTACACCTGGCTGAGCGAGCGCCCCGCCTCCGGGGCCCGCCTGCGCCGGATGCTCGCCGGCGCCGCCGCGGACCTGGCCGACGACATCGCCGCCGCGCTGCCTCCCGCGACGACCGTCCTGGACATCGGGGGTGGCCACGGCGACCACACCGTCGAACTGTGCCGCCGTCGCCCGGAGGTGCGGGTCACCGTGTTCGACCTGCCCGAGACCATCACGGCCCTCCGCGAAGACGCCCCGCCGGACCGGGTGACGGCGCGGGCAGGCGACTACCTCACCGACGACCTGGGTTCCGGGCACGACCTGGTGCTGCTGTTCAACGTCCTGCACGGCCACCGCCCCGAGGAGTGCCGCGAGCTGTTCCGGCGCGCGGCGAAATCGTTGGCTCCCACCGGGAGCATCGCCATCCTCGACCACGACCGGGAACCACCGGCCGGGCTGGGCCCGGCCGCGGCCGGGTTCCTCGGCATGTTCGACCTGACCCTGTGGCAGGGCCACGCCGGCGGCGTACACCGCTACACCGACCTCGCGGCATGGTTGGGCGAGGCCGGGCTCACCGAGACGCGGGTCGTGCCGCTCGCCGCTTCCCCGCTGGAGAAGCTGCTGATCGCCGGCCGGCCGTCGTGACCGCCGACCCGTACCCGGGCTACGCATGGTTGCGCGAGCACGAACCGGTCTGCCCCGTCGGCGGCCCGCACGTACCGGGCCGGATGTGGCTGGTGACCCGGTACGACGACGTCCGCGCCTGCCTGGCGGACCGCCGCCTGGGCAGCCGCGCCCCGGCCAACCCCGACCCGCACCCTCCCGGTCTGTCCCATCTGGACGATCCCGGACACGCCAGGCTGCGCCGGCTCCTCGCCGCGGCGTTCACCCCCGCCGCGGTGTCCCGCCTGCGCGATCGCACCGCCCGGACCTGCGCGCACGCCGTCGAGTCGTTCGCCGGGCGGGGGCGCGCGGACCTCGTCGCCGAGTACACCCGGGAGGTCCCGGTCGCCGTCGTGCACGACCTGCTCGGCGTCCCGGAAGCCGAGCGCGCGCCCGCCGCCGAGGTGCTGGACATGTGGTACCGGGCGAAGTTCCAGCAGCCTCGGGACGAGGTGAGGCTGGCCGACCTGCTGGGTTATGTCCGGAAGCTGGTGGCCTACAAACGATCGCACCCGGGGGACGACCTGCCGACGCGGTTGATCGAGTCGGGCGCGCTGACCGGGGACGAGCTGGAGGTGATGGTCATGACGTTGATCGGCGCCGGTCACATCACCACGATCCAGTTCCTCGGCACCACCGTCCTGCGGCTGCTCGGCCACCCCGGCGGGCGAGCAGCCCTGCTCGGCGGCGCCGTCGACTGGTCCCGGGCGATCAACGAGCTGCTGCGCCTGGACTCGCCGTCGCACGTGGCGGAGTACCGGTACGCGGGCGAGGACCTGACGATCGGGGACGCCCGCGTGGCAGAGGGCGACGTGGTGCTGCTGTCACTGGCGGCGGCGAACCGCGACCCGAACCGGTTCCCCGACCCCGGCGACCTGGACCTCACCCGTGATGCCCGCCCGCACCTGGCGTTCGGCCACGGCGCGCACACCTGCCTGGGCAGCCATCTGGTGAGACTGGAGACGGAGATCGCGATCACCACGCTGTTCGGCCGCCTGCCGGACCTGACCCTGGACATCCCGAGCGGCGAGGTCGAATGGGGCTACGCCCCGACGTTCCGCGGCCCCCGTGCCCTCCCGGTCACCTTCACCCCCTCCATGAGCCGCTGACCTCGTCCCCGCCGGGGAACGCGCACGGCGGTGGGCCGACGTCGATTCTCCGTACACGTGGAGCCCTTTCCCAACACGTGGAGCCCATTCCCAACACGTGGAGCCCATTCCCAACATGTGGAGCCCTTTCCCACCCCACGTATCAGCGTGAGGTGGGAAGGAGCTCAAGTACCGCCTCCGTCCGCCTCGTTCGCGGACGGTCGGCATCGGGCCGTCAGCGGGGCGCGGCCTCCGGGACCGCCGACGGGTCGGGTTCCACCGCACCGGCCGCGGGGGAAGCGGGGATGAGGAAGGACGCGATGAGCCCCAGGAGGACGAATCCGGCTGCGACGTAACCGCCGAGAACCACGCCGTCCGTCATCGCGGCGCGGGCCGCGTCCGCGACGGAGGCCGTCTGCGGGTTCGCGGCCAGGGGGCCGATCGCGGCTCCCGCGCTGTCGGTGACGGCCCCGGTGAGCCGGTCCGCCTCGCCCGTGGGCAGGCCGCCTTCCGTGAGCCGGTCGTTCAACCGGGTGCTGAGGGTGGTGAAGAACACCGTGGTCAGGGCGGCGATGCCGAGCGCGGAGCCGAGCTGCCGGAAGGCGCTCTGAATCCCGGATGCCTGCCCGGAGCTTGCTTCGGGGATGTCGTTGAGGACGACGTTGGTGACCTGGGCGGTCGCGAAGCCGACGCCGATTCCGTAGAGGAAGAGCACCAGGGACACGGACCACCAGGAGCTGTCCGGCGCGGCGATCAGCCCGATCCCGGCGAGCCCGATGACCTCCAGTGCGAGACCGACGCGCAGTTGGCCCAGCGGGGCGACCTTGGCGGCCATGCCGAAGCTCGCACCGCTGGCGACGAAGGAGCCGATGGCGACGGGAACGAGGGCCAGACCGGCCTGCAGGGCGCTGTAGCCGAGAGTGAACTGCAGCCAGAGCGGCAGGATCGCGACGACGCCGAACTCGCCGATGCCGATGATCAGCGTGGCGATGTTGCCGCTCCGGAACGACGCGATGGAGAACAGGCCCACATCCATCAGGACTCGGTCCGAGGCGCCCTCGCGGCTCAGGGTGATCTGCCGCCGTACGAACGCGGACAGGGCGGCGGCCGACAGGACCAGGGCCACCAGGACGGGCGAGGGGCCGCCGGACCAGGTGAGGCCGAGGACCTCCAGCGGGTGCACGCCGACGATCCAACCGTAGTTGCGTCCCTCGACGAGCCCGAACGCGAGCAGCCCGAGACCGGCGACGGAGAGCAGTGCGCCCGGTACGTCGATGCGGCCCCGGGTGCGGGGCGAGGGGGCCATGTACAGGAGCACGCCGGCCCCGACGAGCACGGACAGCGGCACATTGATGCCGAAGGCCCAGCGCCAGGAGGCGTGCTCGGCGAGCCAGCCGCCCAGCAGCGGGCCGAGCGCGGCGGCAGCGCCGATGGTCGAGCCCCACACGGCGAACGCCTGGCCGCGCGCCTTTCCGGTGAAGGTCGCCTTCAGCAGGGACAGCGAGGTCGGAAGCAGCATCGCCGCTCCGGCGCCCTGGAGGAACCGCGCGAGGATCAGCAGCCCGCTGTCGGGCGCGAGCCCGGCCAGCACGCTGGTCGCGCCGAAGACGACGACACCGCCGAGGAAGATCCGGCGGGCGCCGAAGATGTCGGCCAGCCGGCCGGTGAGCAGGAGCAGCGCGGCGAAGACGATCGCGTAGGACTCCTGGATCCACTGGGCCTGGGCCGAGGTGGCGTCCAGGTCCTCGATGACCGAGGGAACGATCACGTTCACGATCGTGGTGTCCACCACGATCAGCGCCACCCCGAGCGCGATCGCGATCAGGCCGAGCCACCGACGGGTGGCGGTCGGTTCACGCACAAGAAGTCCTTCCATCATGGAATAGTTCCATGAAGAAAGTAGATTCAGGGCGGTAGGTTGTCAAAAGGCCGCAGTGTGAAGTGGTCCATGGAGGGGCGCGCGTGCGGCGCGAGTGCCGGATCTCGGAGGAAAGGTGGCGTTGGCGTTGGCCGTGGAGGAATCGGCGCACAGCGGTGTGGCGGAGCAGCGGGAACGGCTGATCGAGTCGCTCCGGGCCTACGGTGGCCACTTCGCCGAGCTGAGCCGCCTCTTCGCCGACTGGCTGGGCCTCCACTCCACGGACGCTGCCGCGCTGCTGGAGATCGCCGCGGCGGAGGAACGGGGCTCCCCGCTCTCCCCGGCCCGTCTCAGCGAGCGGATCCTGCTCTCCCCGAGTGCGACGACCGCCCTGCTCAACCGGCTGGAACAGGCCGGGCACATCGTCCGCAGCCGGGAACACACCGACCGCCGGGTCATCAGCCTGCGCAGCAGCGCGTACGTCCAGGAGCGCGCCGACGCGTTCTTCCGGCCCCTGGGCGTCCGCCTGGACGCGGTCATGGCAGGGCATCCGCCGGACGTGCTGGCCGGCTTCGAGGCCCTGCTCGCCGACCTGAGCACGAGCATGGACGCGTACATCGCCGAGCGGACGCGCAAGGCCTGATACCCGCCCGGCCCGTCCCCGGCCGCGGGATGCGGAGGGGGTCCGAACCCGTTGTCACTGGGGCCGCCTAGAGTCTCTCCCACTCGTCACGGTGCGTTGCCGTCGACGGGTCTCATCAGCGTGCCACCGGTTCGGCGGCCGTTCGGAAACAGGGGAGAACAGCGCATGGGGTGGGTGTCGGCAGGCGACTACGAAGTCGCTCTGGAGGCGGGCAAGGTGGTCTGCCGCAACGGGAACGGGCGGCGGCTGAAGTCCGTTCCGGCCAAGTTGAAGGACGATCCGGCGGTCGTGGGTCTCCGGCAGTTGACCGAGTGGATGGAGCGGCACGAACGCCGGTGCCTGACCGACGTCGAGCAGTGGATGGTGCGCTCGCTGCCCGTTCCCACGGCCGTGCTCGCCAGGGTCTGGCCCGACCCGGCGTGGCAGGCGGCCCTGCGGGACGTGGTGGTCACCGGCGCGGACGGCGGGGTCGCCGGGTTCCTGCGCGACGTCGACTCCGAGCGCGGTCTCGGCCTCGTCGACCTGGACGGCGACACGGTCCGCATCACCCCGGACGTGGTCAGCGTGCCCCACCCCGTGCTCCTCGAAGACCTCGACGAGCTGCGGGAGTTCGCGGTCGAACTGGGGGTGCGCCAGAACGTGGAGCAGCTGTTCCGCGAGGTGTGGCGCCGGCCGCCGGGCCTCGCCCCGGAGACCACCTCCGTGGATACGTACGCCGGCGGCGTGTTCAAGGAACTGCGCTTCCTGCACGGCCGCGTCACTCAGCTCGGGTACCGGTCGCGCGGGGGATACGCGGTCTGCCCGGTGGTCGAGGACGGCGCCACCGCCGAGGCGCGCATCTGGATCGGCGAACACGACGGATACGACGCGTACGACACCGAGACGGGCTCCCTGGGCTGGACCGACCCCGCGGGGCGCGCGCTGACGGCAGCCGAGATCGGCCCCGTGGCGTGGTCGGAGGGCATGCGGATGGCGGCGGCGCTCTACGCCGGCCGCGACGTCGAGGACGAGGAGCGGGCGGCATGAGCATCACGACCACGAACACGGACGCGAACACGACGCCACCGGACACGGCGTCCCTTCCCGGCCAGGCCCGGGGCGGGAGCGCCTCCGGCCCCGCCGCCCGCGCCCGCGCGACGGCCCTGCTGGACGCGGGCGCGATCCTCCCGGCCGGCACCACCGACCGGGACGACGCCGACGCGCTGACCGCCCGCACCTACACGCACACCGCCCTCGGCGACCGCCCCGTGGTCCGCCTCGTGCCCGGCACCCTCGGCGAAGCCGAGGACCTGGCCCTGGAGTTCCTCGGGCTGGCCCGGACCGCCGAGGCCCCCGTCGTGGGGCAGGTGCGCCGCGAGACGCTGGGCTTCCCGGCCTGGGCACTGGTCAACGACCCGGCCAACGGGCACCACGCCCTGGCCCTGGTCAAGGACATCGAGCGGCTGGGCCGGCAGGCCAGGAGCCGCGCCGGAGCGGCCAAGGAGGGCTTCGACGCACTCGGCACCCGGCTCGGCCGGGCCGTGCCCCACTTCCTTCCCACCTACTACGAGCAGGTGGCACGCCTCTTCCTCCAGGCCGAGAACACCAGCTACGCCGCCTCCTTCTTCGGCAAGGCCCGCGAGGCCGAGCGGGTGCACGGGCTGGTCGTGGACGAGGAGCGGCAGCGCGCCGTCTTCCTGGAGTTCGCTCTCGTCGGGGCGCTGACCGTCAAGGCGCTCCGGCAGTACGTACGGGACCTGGTGGCCCGGCTCGAACCGGCGGACGCCTGGGCGCAGTTCCGCCGTCTGCTGGTCGAGCGCTGCGCGGCCGGCATGCCTCCGTACGCGGCGCTGCCGCAGGACGTGCGCGCGCTGGTCAAGGCCGCCGGACTGGACCGCGAGGCCGCCGAACGCGACCTGGTGGCCGATCTGATCGGCTCGCCGGGAGTCGTCCGCGCACCCGCCTCGTTCTGGGAGGCCTACCGCTCCTCGCTCGTCGAACTCGCCCGACGGGACGCGGCGGTCAAGGCCCGGCTCCTCGGCTTCTTCCCGGAGACCTTCACCGAGAGCGGCCGGGACGCGGACGGCGCACCGGGCTGGCTCGCCCTGCTGGCCGAGTCCGGCGCCGATGAGCTGCTGACCGCCCTCCCGGATCCCTCCGGCGACCCGACGTCCGGCTCCGCCGCCCTCTCCGCCGCGTCCGTCTCCCCGGCGGACTGGCTGGCCCGCTGGGAGGCACACCGCGGGCGCAGCCGGGTCACCTCGGGCCGCTGCCCTGCGACCCTCGGTCTGGCCGCCCGGATGGCGGACCGGCTGCGCGCCGACGGGCACCCCGTCGAACTGTTCCAGGGCCGCTGGCAGCGCACCGCCGACCTGGACCTCCTCGACCTCTGCCTGGCCTCCGGCATCCCCGTCGCCGAGCCGGACGACCAGGACGCGGGGACCGCGCGGTCCCTCGGATTCCCGATCGGCCCGTGGCTCACCGACACCACGCCCGGCGCGCGGGACCTCACCGCCGTCGCCGAACGCCCCTTCTTCCGCGCCCTGCTGAGCCGGAACATCGGGAACCTCGGCGACGGACACCGCCAGCGGCTGAGCGACGCAGGCCTGGCGAAGGTCGCGGCGCACCCGGTGCTCTCCGTCGTCCTGCGGGAGTGGCTGACCGCCCGCGCCGAGGAGTACGCGGCCGCGCGAGGGCTCCCCGGGCTGCGCGCCGCTCTCAACAGGCTCTCGTCGTTCGGTTCCGTGGTCGCGGACGTCGCCCCGGAAGCCGTACGACTCATCGAGGGCCACGACGTCGTGCCGCTGCTCGCCGCCACCCTGCGCACCGGCGTCCTCGACGAACTGGGCTGGCCCGCGCTCGACGAGACCTACGCCGAACTGGCTGCCGAAGCCGCGGCCGCCGGGCGTCAGCAACACAACCGGCGGGAGACCGCCGGCGTCACCGGTGCCTGGCCCGCGCTGATCCTCAACACCCTCGAACGGGCCGTCGTCATCGGCCCGGAGGGCGTCCTGCTGCGGCACACCCTGCGACTCCCCGCAGGCATCGACCACTGGCGGACGATCGCCCTGCGTTATGTCGACGGCGAGTTGCTGGTCATCTGGTGGGAGGACGGCAAGCAGCGCGGCTACTGGTCGCACCGCCCCGCCGAGGTGTTCACCGTCGGCGGCGAACAGCTCCCCCGCTGGGGCGGCTCCGGCCCCTCGGACGAGGTCTGCCTGCCGCTGCCCGGCGGCGGCCGCGCCACGGGCGGCAAGGCCCTGCACGCGGGCGACACCTCCCTCCCGCCCCAGCGCGCCGTCATCTCCGACGGCACCGGACACTGGCGCGAGGGCCACCAGGGCACCCAGCGGGTGTGGCTGGAGTACGACCCGGCCGGCGGCACGCACGGCCGCGCGTCCCTCCCCGCCTTCCTCCGCTCCGGGGTGCGGGACGGCGCCCGGCTGCTCGCCGAGCACTGCCAGGTGCTGCCCCTCCAGCCCGGTCTGGAGGCCACCCCGTTCGGCACGGACGGCACGGTCCTCGGCCGCTGGGTCCGCCGCACGGTCACGGAGACCGGCACGGCCGCCCCCGCCGACGGGCACCGCACCGTCGCCGGCACCCCCGACGGCCACACGGTCACCCTGCCGCACCCGCTGCCCGGCGGCGGCTCCCCCGTGCCGCTCGGCGCCCTCGCCCTGCCCGGCGGGTCACGGCTGGTCGCGGCCCTGAACCACCGCTCCGTGGAGGCGCACCCGGCGGACACCGACGGCACCGGCGGCAAGCTGTGGTCCGTCACCACCGACTCCTCCGGCGGGAACGACGCGGCGGGCACCCCCTATGTGCCTCCGGTCTCCTACTGGCACGCCCTGCGGCCGAGGGACGAGCGGGGCTCCATGGCCCTGCGGAACCTGACGGACGCCCGGGCGGAGGAACTGTTCAACGAGGTCGCCACAGCGGTCGCCCGCCACCTGGAGGCGTTCCGGGCCGTCGAGGAGTACACCGGGCCCTCCTCGCGGGAGCTGACCGAGGAAGCCGCCGCCCGGGTACTGCCCGAGGTGTCCGACGCCCGGCTCCTCGCGGGCGTCACCGCGTTCGTCCGGAACGCGGTGGACCGGGCCGTCTCCGCCGCCCGGTATGTGGAACCGCCCGAGCCCGTGGAACCGGCCACGCCCCGGAACACCGCGCGCACCAAGGGCATGTTCTTCGACCACGAGCCCGAACACGGCGACGACGGGACGCTGCGGGACGCCTCCGCCTGGGGCTCCGAGCGGATGCACGGCAGCTGGTGGGGAGGCGGGAACCGGTGGACGGTGATCCGCCAGATCCTCTCCGTCAACCATGTTCTCGGCGGCGCACCGGCGTTCGGCCCGCCCACCCCGTCCAAGGTCCCGTTCACCCCGGTGGACGGCTGGCAGCGGGACGAGTACACCGTGCCCGGCGACTCCCTCAGCTGGCTCTCCCTCCTCGACAAGCTGCCCGAACTGGCCTACCGGGCAGCCTCGGAGACCACCTCCGCCGAGCACCGCACCGGGCTCCTCGTGCTGCTCGAAGCCCTCGCCGCGGGCCCGCTGGCCGACCCGGCGGGCACCGTCCGGCAGGTGGAGCTCGTCGAACCCCTCGGCGGGGTGGATCCCGCCCGGGGCCGCCCCGAGGCCGTGCACCGCCTCGGCCAGGTGCTGCGCAAGGGCGCCCGCACGGTCGTCGTCCTCGCCGACCGCGGCCGGAACACCCGGGACGACGCGGCCTGCTGGCTCGCCCTGGACCACGACCCGACCGGCGCCTTCGGACCCGTCCCCGGCTTCACCCTGGACCGCGAGCGCGTTCACCGGCAGGGCATCGCCCGCGACCGGCTCACCCGGCTCACCGCCCTGGTACGGGAGCACGGCCCGGCGCCCTGGCGCCCGGAGGCCGCCGAGGCGTTCCACACGGCCACCGCGATCGGACCCCTCCAGTCCGCCGCCCTGCTGTCGGCAGCCGTCCAGGAGCCCGGCGCCGAGGCGCTCGCGCTGCTCGGCGCGAAGACACGTGCCTTCGAGGAGGCCGGGGCGCGGCTGGACGCCCTGCCCCGCGACGACCGGCACGCCCTGCTCCGGGCGCTGCTCCCCGACGAACCGGCCGAGCTGTGGTCCACCGGCCCCGACGTCCGGGCCGCCGCCGAGGTCTGGCAGGAACGCCTGGCCTCCCTCGTCCGCGTCCCCGAGGAGCTGGACCTCGACCTCTCGGGCACCACCCCGGGCGCCGTCGACCTGGTCCTCAACGCGGGCTCCCGGACCTGGCTCGCCCACGGCACCGCCGTCCAGGACGGCACCGGCCGCCCGGGCCCGCGAGTGACCGGCGCACGCGGTACGGTCTCCTCCGCCCTGACCGCCCTGCACACCCTCGCCTACACGCTGCCGTACGGGCACCCCCTGCGGGCGCACCTGCCCGTCGGGCTCGCGGCCCTGCGCGGCCGCCTCGCCGACCCGGACCTGGTCCTGGACCTCGGTCTGCACTGGACCGAGTCGGGAGGCCCGATCGGCGCCGCGGTCCGCGCCGCCCACGGGCTCCCGGAGTCCGGCGGCGCCGACGCCGACGGACTGGTCCGGGCCGGCACGGCCCTGCTCCTCGCCCCCGGTTACGGCGACAACGAGAAGCTGCTGATCCGCCCGGCAGGCCTGGCAGGCCCCGACGACCCGGCGTTCGGCCTCGTCGAGGGCACCGTCAGCAGTCACGGCACCGGCGATCTGCTCGCCCTGCGCGCACTGCTGGGCGAGCAGACCGGCCTGCTGGCCTCGGCGGGCGCCCCCGACGGCTCCCCGCACCACCCGGCCCAGGACCCGACGCGTGCGGTGCCGGACCTGGTGGCCGAGGCGGCGGCCGCCCTCGGCCTGAGCGCGGACACCGCCGCCCTCTACCTGATGCTGCTCGCCCTGCCCGACCCCACGGACCGCAACTGCGTCCGCTGGACCGAGTGGAAGCCCGCACGGATCAAGAAGGCCCGGGCGGAACTCGCCGCCACCGACCTCGTCGTGGAGGCGAAGCGCTCCCGCGCCGGCCGCACCCTGTTCCTCCCCTGCGGCTGGGTGGAACGCGGAGCCCCCGGACTGCCGCTGGAGACCTGGAAGGAACGCCTGTACCCGGTGGTCGGGTCCGCCCGGACCCTGCCCCACCTCCCCGTGCCCGCCCTGTACGCGGCCGCCTGGACACGGGTCCGCGACGGCGACGCCCCCGCCTTCGAGGAACTGGACACCCGCGCCACCAGGAAGGGCCGCCGTCGATGACGAACGACACCACGACCACCACGACCACCCCGGAAAGCACCGTTGAGGAAGGCACCACCACCGCCGGCACCACCACGGGCGGCACCCCGGGCCGGGCGGCGCCCGGCCGGGAGTACCGTCAGATCACGCTCCCCGAGGACCGGTACGCCACCGAGCTGGCCTTCCTCGCCGCCCACGACCCCGGCCCCCGGCCGCCCGGCTGGCTGCTCACCCCGCGCGCCGTCGTCACCTTCGTGACGGGGAGCGCGGGCGAGCCACTGGGCCTGCCCAAGGGCGCCGCCCCCGGTGCCGGGGTGCCGCGCCGCCTGGTGATCGAGCAGAAGTTCGTCGGCGAACGCGCCCTGGTCGAACGGTGCGTCGTCACCCTCGCGGGGGAGCGCGGGCTCCTCCTCGTGGGCGAACCCGGCACCGCCAAGTCCATGCTCTCCGAACTGCTGTCGGTGGCCGTCTGCGGGACCAGCGCGCTCACCGTGCAGGGGACCGCCGGCACCACCGAGGACCAGCTCAAGTACGGCTGGAACTACGCGCTGCTGCTCGCCCAGGGCCCCACCGAGCAGGCCCTGGTGCCCTCCCCGGTACTCACCGCCATGACCCGGGGAGCCGTGGCCCGCGTCGAGGAGGTCACCCGCTGCCTGCCGGAGGTCCAGGACGCTCTCGTGTCGCTGCTCTCCGAGCGGCGGATCGCGGTCCCCGAACTCGCGGGAAGCGAGGGCGCGCAGGTGCACGCGGCCCCCGGGTTCACGCTCATCGCCACCGCCAACCTGCGGGACAAGGGTGTCTCGGAGATGTCCGCCGCGCTGAAGCGGCGCTTCAACTTCGAGACCGTGGGCCCCATCGGGGACGTGGACGCCGAGGCCGCGCTCGTACGGCGCCAGTCGCGGGCAGCCGTCGAACGGGTGGGCGCCCCCTACCAGGTGGACGACGCGGTCCTCGAAGCCCTCGTCACCGCCTTCCGGGACCTGCGCGAAGGCCGCTCCGCGGAGGGCTGGGAGGTGGAGCGCCCCTCCACCGTGATGAGCACGGCGGAGGCGGTCTCCGTCGCGGGCTCCCTCGGCCTGGCCGCCGCCTACTTCCCCGGCGACCGGGACGTGCTCTCCCTCCTGCCCGGCCATCTGCTCGGCGTCGTCCGCAAGGACGACCCCGCCGACGCTGCACGGCTGCTGGGGTACTGGGACGGCCCGGTGCGCAGGCGCGCCGAGCAGGGGTCGGCCACCTGGCGTGCCCTGTGGGACCTGCGCGCGGTGCTGGAGAACTGACGGATGAACGAGTCGACCATCCCCGGGGCGCGGTCCGCCTCGGAAGCCGCGGTGGCGGCCCTCGCGGCGACCGGCCCGGGGCGGCCGTTCCTGATCGGGGTGCGCCACCACGCCCCCTCGCTGGCGGCCGCCCTCCCGGCGCTGCTGGACGCGGCGGCCCCCGACGTCCTCCTCGTCGAGCTTCCCGCCGAGTTCCAGCCGTGGCTGGGCTGGCTCGCCCACGAGGAGACCGAGGCGCCGGTGGCGCTGGCCGCCGTGCCCGAGGACGGGCCCGGCGCCGGTCCGGCAGGCGAACGGGGCCCGGCCTTCTACCCGTTCGCCGACTTCTCGCCGGAACTGGTCGCCCTGCGCTGGGCGGCCAGGAACGGAGTCCCGGCGGTGGCCTGCGATCTGCCGCTGGCCGACCGGGCGTGGGCGGCGGGCGGCCCCGACACCCCCGCCCCGGTCCCGGGCGCCGACTCCCCACCGGTGCCGGGGGAGGGGCACGGGCTGTCCGCCGCGCTCCGGTCCCGGCTCACCGGCCGGGAGGGCGACGACATGTGGGACCGGCTGGTGGAGGCCCTCGCGCCCGGTTCGACACCCGAGGCGCTCCGCCGCGCCGCCCTGCTCACCGGCTGGGCGCTGCGCCACGAGGCCGAGGCGCGGGGCGGGGTGCACGGTACGGACCTGGTGCGCGAGGCGTGCATGCGCCGGCATGTCGCCGAGGCCCTGGCGAGCGGACGGCGGCCCGCCGTGCTGGTGGGAGCCTTCCACACCCCGGCGCTGCTGCCGTCCGCCGCCGGGGGCGGCGCGCCGCACGTGCCGGAAGCGCGGGAAGTGCCGAAAGCGCCGGAAGAACCGAAAGTGCCCGGAACGCCGGACGCACCGGCAACGCCGGAAGCGGTGGCAGTACCGGAGGCGGTGGCAGGCACGGAAACGCCGGACCCGGCCGCCGTGCCCGGGCCGGGTGCGCACGGCACCGCCGGGACGACCGGGTGCACGGTCTCCCTGGTCCCGTACACGTATCCGCTGCTCGACTCACGCTCCGGCTACCCGGCCGGCATCCGGGACCCGGAGTGGCAGCACACCGTCCTGGACGCGGCCGGGGACCCGGCGGCGCTGCACGAGGCGCTGATCCGCACCGCGGTCCGGGTCTGCGCCGCCCTGCGCGAACAGGGCCACCCCTACGGCCCGGCGGACGGCCGCGAGGTCGTCCGGGTGGCCGGTGACCTCGCCCGCCTGCGCGGCCTGCCCGCCGCCGGCCGCGGTGAACTCCTGGAAGCCGTACAGACGGTGCTGGGGCGCGGAGAGACGTACGGCACGGGCCGCGCCGTCGCCGGAGCCCTCGAACGCGTCCTGGTCGGAGCCCGCACCGGACGGCCCGCACCCGCCGCTCCGCGCAGCGGTCTGGGCCCCGCCGTCGAGGCCGAGACCGCGGCGCTCGCGCTGCCCGGGCCGGAGGACACGCACGAGAAGACACCGCGCGACCTCCGCCTCGACCCGGCGCGCTCCACCCTGGACCGGCGCCGCGAACTGCTGCTCCGCAGGCTGACGGTGTGCGGCATCCCCTACGGGACGGAGCAGGGGGTGGCCGGTACGGCGGGCGGTGAAGGACTGACGACGCGCTGGCAGGTGCGGTGGACCCCGGCGACGGCCGCGATGCTCACGGCGGCCGGGGCCCGCGGTGTCACCCCGGCCCAGGCGGCCGAGGGCGTGCTGCGGCAGCGGCACGCGGCCGAGCGCGCGGAGGGTGGTCCGACGGCCGCCCAGGTCGTCGGCGGCCTGGCGGAGGCCGCCGAGTGCGGACTCCCCGCCCTGGCCGACGAACGGCTGACGGAACTCGCCGCCGTGCTCCCCGCGAGCGGTACCCTTCCCGAGCTCCTCGCCGGGCTCGACCTGCTGGATCGCGTCGAGGCCGGCCACCTCCCGGGGCAGGCCGCGCCCGACGGCTCCACGGCCCCGGACACCACCGCCCGTGCCGCCCGTACCGCGCACGCGGCCGAACTCCTGACCTCGGCGGCGGTACGCCAGGTCGACGGCCTGACCGGTTCCGAGGACCCCGAGGACGCGCGGGCGCTGCTCGAACTGGCCCAGCGGGCCGACCGGTTGGGCGGTATCCGGCTCACCGGCGCCCTCGCCCGGCTGGCCGCCGACGGCACCCCGTTGATCGCCTCGGCCGCCGGAGCGGTCAGGGTGCTCACGGGCCACGAAGAGGCGGAGCGCTTCGGGGGGCGCGTCGCGTCCTGGGTGGACGGAGCCGTGGACAGCGCCTCCAGGGCCGCGCTCACCGCCCGCCTCACCGGCGTCCTGACGGTGGCGGGCCCGCTCCTGACCGTCGGCGCCGGCGCCCTGGACCCGCTGCTGCACCGGGTCGTCGAGCTGGACGACACCGCGTTCCTGGCCCGGCTGCCGGCCCTGCGAGGTGGCTTCGACACCCTGAGCCCGGCCGCCCGGGAGCGGCTGCTGGACACCGTCGAGGAGCGGCTCGGCGAGCGGGTGGACACCCTCGACGCGGACGACCCGGCCGAGCTGGCCCGCCGGACGACCGCCGACCTCGCGGCCCGCGAGCTCCTGACCGGCCTCGGCCTGCCCGTCCCGCCACCCGCGTGGGACGACCGGAACCCACCGCCGTCCGGCCGCCCCACCG
>NZ_JAAXYC010000177.1 GCF_018619185.1 Streptomyces sp. McG3
CCACCGGACGGAGCGCTCCGCCCCAGCCCTTACTCTGGACGGATGAGCGGGAACAACGTGGCGGGCGAAGTGGTGGACGGCGAGCAGACGCACGCGGGCGGCGTGAAGACGTACGAGGTGCGCACCTACGGGTGCCAGATGAACGTCCACGACTCCGAACGGCTGTCGGGTCTCCTGGAGGGCGCCGGCTACGTCCGGGCCCCCGAAGGCTCCGACGGTGACGCCGACGTCGTCGTCTTCAACACCTGCGCGGTGCGGGAGAACGCCGACAACAAGCTGTACGGAAACCTCGGCCGTCTCGCGCCCATGAAGACCAAGCGCCCCGGGATGCAGATCGCCGTCGGCGGCTGTCTCGCGCAGAAGGACCGCGACACCATTGTCAAGCGGGCCCCCTGGGTCGACGTCGTCTTCGGCACCCACAACATCGGCAAGCTGCCGGTACTCCTGGAGCGCGCCCGCATCCAGGAGGAGGCGCAGATCGAGATCGCCGAGTCCCTGGAGGCCTTCCCCTCCACGCTCCCCACCCGCCGCGAGTCCGCCTACGCCGCGTGGGTCTCCATCTCCGTCGGCTGCAACAACACCTGCACCTTCTGCATCGTCCCGGCGCTGCGCGGCAAGGAGAAGGACCGCCGCACCGGCGACATCCTGGCCGAGATCGAGGCCCTGGTGGCCGAGGGCGTCTCCGAGATCACCCTCCTCGGCCAGAACGTGAACGCGTACGGCTCCGACATCGGCGATCGCGAGGCCTTCTCCAAGCTGCTGCGCGCCTGCGGTGCCATAGAGGGCCTGGAGCGCGTCCGCTTCACCTCGCCGCACCCCCGCGACTTCACCGACGACGTCATCGCCGCCATGGCCGAGACGCCCAACGTGATGCCGCAGCTGCACATGCCGATGCAGTCCGGATCGGACACCATTCTGAAGGCGATGCGCCGCTCCTACCGCCAGGAGCGCTTCCTGGGAATCATCGAGAAGGTGCGCGCCGCGATGCCGGACGCCGCCATCTCCACCGACATCATCGTGGGCTTCCCCGGCGAGACGGAGGAGGACTTCGAGCA
Organism: Streptomyces sp. McG3; assembly: GCF_018619185.1. Classification (GTDB taxonomy): domain Bacteria; phylum Actinomycetota; class Actinomycetes; order Streptomycetales; family Streptomycetaceae; genus Streptomyces. The sequence goes on from NZ_JAAXYC010000177.1 coordinate 1,056, forward strand.
GACGATGCACGCCGTCCGCGAGGCGCGGTTCGCCAACGCGTTCACCTTCCAGTACTCCAAGCGCCCCGGGACCCCCGCCGCCGACATGGACGGCCAGATCCCCAAGGCGGTCGTCCAGGAGCGGTACATGCGCCTGTCCGCCCTCCAGGAGCAGATCTCCTGGGACGAGAACAAGAAGCAGGTCGGCCGCACCCTGGACGTGATGGTCGCGGAGGGCGAGGGCCGCAAGGACGGAGCCACCCGGCGCCTCTCCGGCCGCGCCCCCGACAACCGGCTGGTCCACTTCACGCAGCCCGAGAAGGCCGTACGCCCCGGTGACGTCGTGACCGTCGAGATCACCTACGCCGCCCCGCACCACCTGCTCGCCGAGGGCACACCGCTCGGCGTACGGTCCACCCGCGCGGGCGACGCCTGGGAGAAGCGCACCACCGAGGCCGCCGCCAAGCCCGCCGGAGTGATGCTCGGCCTCCCCGGTATCGGCGCCCCGGACCCGCTCCCGGCCACCGCGGCCCCGGCCTGCGGCATCGGCTGACGACCCGGGGCCGCTCAGCGGTCCCGGCCGGCCGGGACCGGCGGCAGCAGCCGGCCGCAGGCTCGGGGGAAGTAGCCGTCGGTCGCAGGCTCGGGCAGCAGCAGCAGCAGCCGTCGGCCCCGGCCCACGGGTCCGGCGGATCGGCCCCGGCCCACGGGTCCCGCGCGGCCGACCGGCCCCCGGCCTCCGGCTGACGACAAGTACGCTGACCGGCATGCTTGTCGCCGCCGCCGTGTGCCCCTGTCCGCCGCTCCTGGTGCCCGAGGTCGCCGCCGGGGCCGCTCCCGAGCTCGACGCGGCGCGTGACGCGTGCCTCGACGCCGTGGGGGTGCTGGCCGCCTCGCGCCCGGACCTGCTCGTCGTCGTGGGACCGGGCGACGACCGGTCCGCCGGGCCCCACCCGGCAGCGGCGCGCGGCTCCTTCCGGGGCGTCGGCGTGGACCTCGACGTGACGCTCGGCGACGCACCGCGGGACGCCGCAGCCCCGGACCGGCCGCTGCCGCAGTCCCTCACCGTGGGCGCCTGGCTGCTCGGCCGGGCCCGATGGGCGGGCGCTCTTGTCGAGGGGTTCGCCGTGGCGGAGAGCGAGGCCGCCCCGGACTGCGCGGTGGTCGGACACTCCCTCGCCCGGCGCGCGGAACGGGTCGCGCTCCTGGTGATGGGCGACGGCAGCGCCTGCCGCACCCTCAAGGCCCCCGGCTATCTCGACGAGCGGGCCGCCGCCTTCGACGCCCGCGCCACAGAAGCGCTCGGCTCCGCGGACCTCGACGCCCTCGCGGCGCTGGACGCGGCGCTCGCCCGTGAACTCAAGGCGGCCGGACGTGCCCCCTGGCAGCTGCTCGGCGGCGCCGCGCGGGACGCCGGACTCGCCGGCCGGCTGCTGTACGAGGACGCCCCGTACGGCGTGGGCTACACCGTCGCCGCCTGGTCCTGAACAGACCGGCGGCGGGCACGGAGCACTCGGCCCCGTACCCGCCGCCGGTCCGCGGGCACCGTGTCAGGAAACGGGCGGCGGCGGCTTAGGGGTGTTGCCGGGGGTGCCGGGGGCACCGGGCGTGCCGGAGGTGCCGGGCGTACCAGGGGTGCCGGGCGTGCCGGAGGTGCCGGGCGTACCAGGGGTACCCCCGTCCTTGTTCCCCAGCTTGTCCACGGCTTCCTTGGCCTTGCGCGTCCCCGAATCGATCTTGTCGCTGTACTTGCCCTTGGTCTTCTGGTCGACCGTGCGCGCGGCCTTGTCGAGGCCCTGCTCGATCTTGCCCCCGTGCTGCTGCGCGAGGTCGCCGACCTTGTCCTTGGCCGGCCCCAGCTTGGCCTTCAGGTTGTCCAGGAACCCCATTGGGTCACCTTCCGTGCAGTGAGGACTGTTCGCGGGAGCGTTCTCCCGCCCCCATTGTCCGTCACTTGTCCGTTCTTGCCGTTTTTACACGCCTCATGGCGCTTCCCCGGCGCTTCCTTGACGTCGCTCTCCGCGCACGGTCGTGCCCTCACGGACACCCGGTGTGGTCGGGAGGGCACGGATATTTGGGAGACTGTCCGGGTGACCCCTCCCGTTTCCGCCCCCCGCGTCATCACCGTCGTAGGCCCCACCGCAGCCGGAAAGTCGGATCTGGGGGTCTTTCTCGCCCAGCGGCTCGGCGGCGAGGTGATCAACGCCGATTCCATGCAGCTCTACCGGGGCATGGACATCGGCACCGCGAAGCTGACGCTCCCCGAGCGCGACGGCGTGCCGCACCGGCTGCTGGACATCTGGGACGTCACCGAGACCGCCAGCGTCGCCGAGTACCAGCGACTGGCCCGCCGGGAGATCGACCGACTGCTCGCCGAGGGGCGCACGCCGATCCTCGTCGGCGGCTCCGGGCTGTACGTGAAGGGCGCCATCGACGCCCTGGAGTTCCCCGGTACGGACCCCGAGGTGCGCGCCCGCCTCGAAGCGGAGCTGGCCGAGCGCGGCTCGGGCGTCCTGCACGAACGCCTCGCCGCCGCCGACCCGGATGCCGCCCGGTCCATCCTGGCGAGCAACGGCCGTCGCATCGTCCGCGCCCTCGAAGTCATCGAGATCACCGGCAAGCCGTTCACCGCCAACCTCCCCGGCGACGAGCCGGTCTACGACGCCGTGCAGATCGGCGTCGACGTGGACCGCCCCGAACTGGATGAGCGCATCGCCCTGCGCGTCGACCGGATGTGGGAGGCGGGGCTCGTGGACGAGGTGCGCGCCCTGGAGGCGTCCGGGCTGCGCGAGGGCCTCACCGCCTCGCGGGCCCTCGGCTACCAGCAGATCCTCGCGGTGCTCGCGGGGGAGTGCACCGAGGACGACGCGCGGGCCGAGACGGTACGCGCCACCAAGCGCTTCGCCCGCCGTCAGGACTCCTGGTTCCGCCGTGACGCGCGCGTCGTGTGGCTCGGCGGCGGACACCGTGACCGGGGGGAACTCCCCCACCGGGCGCTGACGTTGATCGAACGAGCGGTCACAGCCTGATCACGTGATGGCATCGGGAAGCTCCGCCCGTCAATTCGGCACCCGTGATCGTGCCATCATCGAGCATCGATCCATCAGTGGAGTCCGAGTTGGGAGGGCGCGTGGCGATGGAGGCCGGCCCTCGCGACACGGAGCAGCGCGACACAGAGCACGACGTGCCGTCACCGCGGGAGACCGCGGGACGGCTGAGTCCTGACGGACCCGACGAGCAGGACGTGACCCCCGAGGTCGAGGTCGAGCTGCGGCCCACCCGCAAGCTGCGGATCTGGCAGCTCGCCCCCATCGTCGTCCTGGCCGCGGTCGGCTCACTGATGTTCGCCTTTCCCCTCGCCTTCGAGTTCGGTGACGGTGGCGCCATCGTCGCCATGCTGGGGCTCCTGATCAGCTGCTGCGCGGCAGGCTGGGGCATGATGGCCGCCCGCCGAGTCGGGCACACCTGGCCGGGCCTGCCCTCCCGCGGCTCCGGCGTCCGCCCCGACTGGCGGGTGATCGCGCTGTACGTGGCGACCGGCGCCGCCCTGGTCGCCCTCGCCGTCTGGCGCGTGGCCCGACTGCGCTGACGGCGGGACGCGCGCTGCGCCGGGCCCGCCCGCGCGGCTCACGGGCCCGGGCGCCGGGGGCCCTGTGCCGGTCGCGGACCCGGCCGCCGGGTCCGCTCGTGCGGGGTGTCGGCGCCGCCTCGTACAGTTGGCCTGTGAGCACCTCGCAGATCGCCTTCCTCAAGGGTCACGGCACCGAGAACGATTTCGTGATCGTCCCGGACCCGGACAACGCCCTCACGCTGCCCGCCGCCGTCGTCGCCCGGCTCTGCGACCGCCGGGCCGGCATCGGCGGGGACGGCCTGTTGCACGTCGTGCGGTCCGCCGCGCACCCCGAGGCGCGCTCCATGGCGGACGCGGCCGAGTGGTTCATGGACTACCGCAACGCGGACGGCTCGATCGCCGAGATGTGCGGCAACGGCGTGCGCGTCTTCGCCCACTACCTCCAGCGCGCCGGCCTCGTCGAGGAGGGCGACCTCACCGTCGCCACCCGGGGCGGCCCCAAGCGCGTGCACCTCGCGAAGAACGGCGAGATCACGGTCTCCATGGGACGCGCCCTGCTGCCCGGGGCGAGCGTCACGGTCAGCGTCGGCGACCGCAGCTGGCCCGCCCGCAACGTCAACATGGGCAACCCGCACGCGGTCGCCTTCGTCGACGACCTCGACCACGCCGGCGACCTGTTCACCGCCCCGTCCGTCAGCCCCGGGGCCGTCTACCCCGACGGCGTCAACGTCGAGTTCGTCGTCGACCGGGGCCCGCGCCACGTCGGCATGCGCGTCCACGAGCGCGGCTCCGGCGAGACCCGCTCCTGCGGCACCGGCGCCTGCGCGGTCGCCGTCGCCACCGCCCGCCGGGACGGCGCCGACCCCGCGACGACCGGCCTCCCCGCCACCTACCGGGTGGACCTCCCCGGCGGCACCCTCGTCATCACCGAGCACCCCGACGGCGCGATCGACATGACCGGACCCGCGGTGATCGTCGCCGAGGGCGTCATCGACCCGGTCTGGCTCGAAACCTCCTGAGGAGTGGCTCGCTCGAAACGATGACCGGCCCGAGCTTCGCTCGAATGGGTGATCCGTTTCACGCTGGGCGAGAGCTGGACTGCGCCACGTGGTGGGGTCGATAGCATCAAGCACCGGCCCCGAGGGGCATCCGCTTCTCCCCAGCGCCGGTCGACGTCGCCGGAGGTGCCCATGAGTGCAGAGGCCGCCGATCCGGGCGCTCCCCTTCGCAGGCGGAGCCGCCCCCGGATCGATCTGCGCAGACTGGGCCGGGTGGCACTGCGCGGCCCGGTCTCCCGCGACCGGCTGCCCGACGCCATCGGCCATGTCGCCGAGGCACACCGCGCCCACCACCCCGACGCCGACCTGACCATCCTGCGCCGGGCGTACGTCCTCGCGGAGTCCTCGCACCGCGGCCAGATGCGCAAGAGCGGCGAGCCGTACATCACCCATCCGCTGGCGGTCACCCTGATCCTCGCGGAGCTGGGCGCCGAGACCACCACCCTCACCGCCTCCCTGCTCCACGACACCGTCGAGGACACCGAGGTGACGCTCGATCAGGTGAAGGAGCAGTTCGGCGACGAGGTCTGTTATCTCGTCGACGGCGTGACGAAGCTGGAGAAGGTCGACTACGGCGCCGCCGCCGAACCGGAGACCTTCCGCAAGATGCTCGTCGCCACCGGCAACGACGTCCGGGTCATGTCGATCAAGCTCGCGGACCGGCTGCACAACATGCGCACCCTCGGCGTGATGCGCCCCGAGAAACAGGCCAGGATCGCCAAGGTCACCCGGGACGTCCTCATCCCGCTCGCCGAACGGCTCGGCGTGCAGGCGCTCAAGACCGAGCTGGAGGACCTGGTCTTCGCGATCCTGCACCCCGAGGAGTACGAGCACACCCGCGCCCTGATCGCCGCCGCGGCAGGCCCGGACGACCCCCTCGACACCATCGCCGACAACGTACGGGGCACCCTGCGCGACGCGGGCATCAGCGCCGAAGTCCTCATCAGGCCGCGCCACTTCGTCTCCGTGCACCGGGTCCGCCGGAAACGCGGCGAACTGCGCGGCACCGACTTCGGCCGGCTGCTCGTCCTGGTCGGCGAGGACGCCGACTGCTACGCCGTCCTCGGTGAACTGCACACCTGCTTCACCCCGGTGATCTCCGAGTTCAAGGACTTCATCGCCGCCCCCAAGTTCAACCTGTACCAGTCGCTGCACACCGCCGTCGTCGGCCCCGGAGGTGCCGTCGCCGAAGTCCTCATCCGTACGCACCGGATGCACAAGGTCGCCGAGGCGGGCGTCGTCGCCCTGGGCAACCCGTACGCCCAGGACCACGCCGTCACCTCGCCCAGCGAGCCGTCCGACGAGCGCGCCGACCCGACCCGGCCCGGCTGGCTCTCCCGGCTGCTGGACTGGCAGGAGTCCGCCACCGACCCCGACACCTTCTGGACCACCCTGCGCCACGATCTCGCCCAGGACCGCGAGATCACCGTGTTCCGCACCGACGGAGGCACCCTCGGGCTGCCCGCCGGGGCCAGCTGCGTCGACGCCGCCTACGCGCAGTACGGCGACCGGGCGCACACCTCCATCGGAGCCCGGGTCAACGGCCGCCTCGCCACCCTGAGCACCGTTCTCAGCGACGGCGACACCGTGCAACTGCTGCTCGCCCAGGACACCGCCTCCGGCCCCTCGCCCGACTGGCTCGACCACGCGCGCACCCCCACCGCCCGGATCGCGATCACCGGCTGGCTCACCGACCACCCCGACGAGGCGAAGCCCACCCCCTCGACCATGACGTCCGTGGACGCGGTCGGACCCGGCCCGGCCGAGCCCGCCGCCCCCGAGCGCGACGCCCAGGCCCCCGCGCCGGCGCGCACCCGGTCCGGCCCCCGCGCCACCGGGGTTCTCGTCGACGGCCCGGACGCGCCGGTGCGCCTCGCCGGCTGCTGTACACCGGTGCCCCCCGACGAGCTGACCGGCTTCGTCGTCCGCGGTGGCACCGTCACCGTGCATCGCCGCGAGTGCCCCGCCGTGGCCGCCATGCAGGAGATCGGCCGCGCCCCGGTCGGGGCCCGCTGGGCCGACGCGGAGGGCCGGGAATCCGACGCGGGCTGCCGGGTCACCCTGGTCGCCGAGTCCTTCGGCCGCCCCCGGCTCCTCGCCGACCTCACCGAGGCCATCGCCACAGCCGAGGCGGCGATCGTCTCCGCCACCGTGGAACCGCCCAGCGAGCAGCGCGTCCGCCACACCTACACCCTCCAGCTCCCCGACGCCGCGGGCCTTCCCGCCCTCATGCGGGCCATGCGCGAGGTCGCCGGGGTCTACGACGTCAGCCGCGCCCAGCATCCGGCCCCGGCCGGCTGAGCCGCCCCCATGGGAGCGGCGCGCACCGGAAGCGGCCCGAAGCGGCGGGCGCCGGCCGGCCGAACCGCTCCTCCCACGCGTGGGCCGTTCTCGTTCGAGTGGTGCGGCGCGCGGCTCCCCGGCCGGGCGGCGTCGCGCTGATAGCGGTAGTCCATGCCGCTCCTCACCCGCCGCCTGCGCGCCGCCCTGCTGGCGACCGCCTCGGTCACCCTCGTCGCCGCCGCTCTGCCAGCCCCCGAGCCCCTGGGCATCGGCGACCGGCTCTTCCCCGAGCTGGGCAACCCCGGATACGACGTCCTCGCGTACGACATCGCCTTCACGTACCACGGCCGCAACACCGAGCCCCTGGACGCGGTCACGAAGATCAGGGCCCGCACCACCGCCCCGCTGGACCGGATCAACCTCGACTTCGCCCGGGGCGCCGTCCAGGGGGTCGAGGTCAACGGACTTGCCGCCGACTTCGGCAGCAAGAACGAGGACCTGGTCGTCCAGGCCCCCCGCCGGCTTCCTGCGGGCGTACCGCTGAACATCACAGTCCGGCACACCAGTGACCCGAGCGGATCCGGGGACGACGGCGGCTGGGTCCGCACCGCCGACGGTCTCGCCATGGCCAACCAGGCCGACGCCGCCCACCGCGTCTTCCCCGGCAACGACCATCCCTCCGACAAGGCCTACTTCACCTTCCGGATCACCGCCCCCGAGAAGCTGACGGCGGTCGCGGCCGGCCTGCCCGCGGGGAAGATCCGGCGCGGGGCCACGACCACCTGGACCTACCGCACCGAGCACCCCATGGCGACCGAGCTGGCCCAGGTCTCCATCGGCAGCTCCGCCGTGCTGCACCGCACCGGCCCCCACGGACTGCCGGTGCGCGACGTCGTCCCGGCCGCCGACCGGAAGAAGCTGGAACCCTGGCTGAAGAAGACCCCGGCCCAGCTGGAGTGGATGGAGAAGCAGGTCGGCCGCTATCCCTTCGAGACGTACGGGGTGCTCGTCGCCGACAGCCCCATCGGCTTCGCCCTGGAGACCCAGACGCTGTCCCTGTTCGGGAAGTCCTTCTTCACCGAGCCCGGCTACCCGGAGTGGTACGTCGACTCGGTGATGATCCACGAACTGGCCCACCAGTGGTTCGGCGACAGCGTCTCGCCCGCGAGCTGGTCCGACCTGTGGCTCAACGAAGGACACGCCAGCTGGTACGAGGCCCGGTACGCCGAGGAGAACGGCGGCGGAACCCTGGAGCGGCGGATGCGCGAGGCGTACAAGCTCTCCGACGGCTGGCGCGCGGACGGCGGCCCTCCGGCGCACCCGGACGGCCCGGCCCCGGGGCAGAAGCTCAGCCTGTTCCGGCCGGTCATGTACGACGGGAGCGCGCTGGTGCTCTACGCCCTGCGCCAGGAGATCGGCGAGGCCGCCTTCGACCGGCTGGAGCGCACCTGGGTCCGGGTGCACCGGGACTCCACGGCGACCACCGCGGACTTCACCCGGCTGGCGTCCGGTATCGCGGGCCGTGACCTGTCCGCCTTCTTCGACGGCTGGCTGTACGGCGAGAAGACCCCGACGATGCCGGGCCACCCCGACTGGAGCAGCGCGAAACCCGCGTGACGGGCCCGGTGGGGCCGTGCCACTATCGACGCGTCGGCGCGGCGGACCGTCCCGGAGATCCCGGCAGGGAATCATCCGGGAAGATCACACGTTGTGACTGGCGTAAAGACTTCTATTGACGTAAGGATCCAATGACCTCCTCTTCTTCCCTTCCCCAGGACGCGCAGAACGCGCAGAGCGCCACGGAGAACACCACCGAGAGCCTCACCGAGAGCCTTCGGGCCGACGCCCTGATGGAAGAGGACGTCGCCTGGAGCCAGGAGATCGACGGAGCACGGGACGGCGATCAGCTGGACCGCTCCGAGCGTGCCGCGCTGCGACGCGTGGCCGGTCTCTCCACGGAGCTCGAAGACGTCACCGAGGTCGAGTACCGCCAGCTGCGCCTGGAGCGCGTGGTGCTGGTGGGCGTCTGGACCTCGGGGACGGTGCGCGACGCGGAGATCTCCCTCGCGGAGCTCGCCGCACTCGCCGAGACGGCGGGCGCCCAGGTGCTGGACGCGGTGTACCAGCGACGCGACAAGCCGGACCCGGCCACCTACATCGGCTCGGGCAAGGCGCTGGAGCTGCGGGACATCGTGCTCGAATCCGGTGCCGACACCGTCGTCTGCGACGGTGAGCTGAGCCCCGGCCAGCTGATCCACCTGGAAGACGTCGTCAAGGTGAAGGTGGTCGACCGGACCGCCCTGATCCTCGACATCTTCGCCCAGCACGCCAAGTCCCGTGAGGGCAAGGCGCAGGTCTCGCTGGCCCAGATGCAGTACATGCTGCCGCGGCTGCGCGGCTGGGGTCAGTCGCTCTCCCGTCAGATGGGCGGCGGCGGTTCCAGCGGCGGTGGCGGCATGGCCACCCGTGGTCCCGGTGAGACCAAGATCGAGACAGACCGGCGACGGATCCGCGAGAAGATGGCGAAGATGCGCCGGGAGATCGCGGAGATGAAGACCGGCCGCGAGATCAAGCGCCAGGAGCGCAAGCGCAACAAGGTGCCTTCCGTCGCCATCGCCGGATACACCAACGCGGGCAAGTCCTCGCTGCTCAACCGCCTGACCGGGGCCGGCGTCCTGGTGGAGAACGCGCTGTTCGCCACCCTGGACCCGACCGTCCGCCGGGCCGAGACGCCGAGCGGCCGCATCTACACCCTGGCCGACACCGTCGGGTTCGTCCGGCATCTGCCGCACCACCTGGTCGAGGCGTTCCGCTCCACCATGGAGGAGGTCGGCGAGTCCGATCTCATCCTCCACGTGGTGGACGGATCCCACCCGGTGCCGGAGGAGCAGCTCGCCGCGGTGCGCGAGGTGATCCGGGACGTCGGCGCGGTGAATGTGCGCGAGATCGTCGTGATCAACAAGGCGGACGCGGCGGACCCCCTGGTCCTCCAGCGACTGCTGCGCAACGAGAAGCACGCCATCACGGTCTCGGCCAGGACCGGCGCCGGAATCGACGAGCTGCTCGCGCTCATCGACGCCGAGCTGCCCCGGCCGTCCGTCGAGATCGAGGTGCTCGTGCCGTACATCCAGGGGGCTCTGGTCTCCCGGGTGCACGCCGAGGGCGAGGTGCTCTCCGAGGAGCACACCGCCGAGGGCACCCTGCTCAAGGCCCAGGTCCACGAGGAGCTGGCCGCGGAGCTCGGGACCTTCGTCCCCGCCGCGCACTGACGTATCCGGGACCGCCCGACAGCTCGAAGGCCCGGCCCCCCGAACTCTCCGGAGAGTTCGGGGGGCCGGGCCTTCGGCGCGCGGTCGCCGGCCGGGGTTACCGGCCGGCGAACCTGTCGCTCATCGTCGTGAAGGTGCGCCGGGCGTCGTCATCGAGACGGGGGCCCGCCAGCCAGCCCGAAGTGACCGGGCCGATCGAGGTGTTGGACACCAGCATCGACTTCCCGTCCGGTCCGGCGACGAACCAGCCGCCACCGGAGGAACCGCCGGTCATCGTGCAGCCGATCCGGTACATGGTCGGGGTCCCCGGGGCGATCGAGAGCCGGCCGGGCCGGTCGACGCACTGGTGCATCAGCAGACCGTCGTACGGCGGACCGGCCGGGTAGCCCCAGGCGCCCATGCCGCTGATCTGCTGGATCTCCGGAGCGTCGAAGGAGACCGGCAGCGCGTTGCCGACCGTCTCCTCCAGCGACTTCGTCCCCTTCTCGGGCTTCACGTGCAGGACCGCGTAGTCGTACGGCGCACCGGCGCCACCCGTCGGGCCGCCGCCGGAGATCCACTCGCCGGAGGACGCGGCCCAGTCCGCCCAGTAGGTGCCGTACGGGGCGACTTCCTGCGGCTGCGCGGTCCGCAGCCGCGCCGCGTCTTTGCCCTGGTCGTTGTACGAGGGAACGAAGACGATGTTGCGGTACCAGCCGCCGCCCGCGCCCGCGTGCACGCAGTGTCCGGCGGTCCACACGAGGTTGGACTTCCCGGGGTTCTTCGGGTCCTTCACGACCGTGCCCGAGCAGACCATGGAGCCCTCGGGGGAGTCGAAGAAGACCTTGCCGACCGGGGCGGCGTGCCGGTGGTACGGCGTCTTCTCCGGTTTGGCACGCACCGGTGCGGGCTCCGGATCGCTGACGTCCTGCCCGGCGGTGAGGTCACCGGCCGCCATCGTCTTGGCGGGCTCGTCGGCCGCGGCCATCCGGTCCGGCTTCCACAGGCCGTCGATGACCGGGTTGACGAAGTCCTCGGCCTTGCGGAGCCACGTGTCCTTGTCCCAGTTCTTCCACTCCCCGTCCTTCCACTTCTCCGGGTCCACCCCGTGCTTCTCCAGGGCGTCGCCCAGTTCACCGGGAAGTCCGGCGGCGGGGTCCTTCTCCGCCGCCGGACCGGTGGCCGACGGTTTCGCGGCGGCGTCCTCGTCCGGTCCGCAGGCCGTGGCCGTCAGTGTGAGCGCCGCGACGAGGCCGGTCGCGGCCAGCAGCGGACGTATCGATCGCATGGAAGAGATCCCCCTGGAAACCTGAGTCGTGCGGTTGTGCGCCTACGCGGTCGTGCGGTTGAACGCGGAGCGGTGGTGCGGTTGTTCGCGTGCGCGGTCGTGCATTCTGTCATGTGCTTGTCATGCGTGATGCCGGGGTCCGCCGTGCATCGACCGCGGCCCCCGGCCGGCTGCTGCCGTACCGGGGGCCGCGGACGACATCCGTGATTCCGCCATTCCGCGCGGAGGGTTCGTCGCCGAAGGGCGGGACCTACTGGCCCGCGTACTTCTCGCTCACCGCGCGGTAGATGCCCTCGGCCTCCTTGCCGAGCCGGGGCCCGGCCAGCCAGCCCGCGGTGACGGGGCCGATCGAGGTGTTCGAGACCAGGGCGGGCTTGCCGTCCTGCCCCGCCGCGACCCAGCCGCCGCCGGAGGAACCGCCGGTCATCGTGCAGCCGACGCGGTACATCGTGGGCTGGTCCTGGAAGACGGAGAGCCGGCCCGGCTTGTCCTCGCACTGGAGCAGCTTCTGACCGTCGAACGGTGGCGCGGCCGGGTAACCCGTGGCCGTCATGGCGTCGATCTCCGGTACGGCGGGAGCGTTGAACTCGACCGGCAGCGCCGAACCGACCGTCTCCTCCAGCGACTTGCCGCCCGCGCCCTTCTCCGGCGTCACATGCAGCACCGCGAAGTCGTACGGGGCGCCCTGGCCGCCGACGGCCGCGCCCTCGGCGATCCACTGCTCGGAGGTCTGGGCCCACTGGCCCCACCACACCCCGTAGGGAGCGATCTTCTCCTTGGGCGCTGTCTCCAGCTCGGCCAGCGACAGGCCGTCGTTGTTGTACGCCGGGACGAAGGCGATGTTGCGGTACCAACCGCCCTTCTTGCCCGCGTGCACACAGTGCCCGGCGGTCCACACCATGTTGGACTTGCCGGGGTTCGCCGGGTCCTTCACCACGGTCGCGGAACAGACCATCGAGCCCTGCGGGCCGTCGAAGAGCAGCTTCCCGGACTCGGGGGCGTTGTCGTGGTACGGCGTCGCGACTCCGGCGGCCTGGACCGGAGCCGGCGTCGGGTCCGTCACGCCGTCGTCGCCCGAGATGTCGTTGTCGACCGGGTTCTCCGGGGGCTTGTCGGCCTCCCGCATCCGGTCCGGGTCCCACAGACCGTCGATGATCGGGTTGACGAAGTCCTTGGCCTCACGCAGCCACTTGTCCTTGTCCCAGTTCTTCCACTCCCCGTCCCGCCACTTGTCGGGGTCGATCCCGTGCTCCTTGAGACGGTTCTTGAGGTCGTCCGGGATGGCGACCTTGCCGTCGGACGACTGGTCGGCCGAGGCGCTGGGCGTACCGCCCGCGTTGTCCTCCTCCGGACCGCACGCCGTGGCGGTGAGCGCCAGCACGGCGGCGACGGCGGTCGCGGCGAGCGCGGAGGAGGGCATGCGCCGTGCGCGCCTCCCGCGCCGTGCGGTATCGGTCGGGCGAATGGGTCGCATCTCGTGATCCCCCTGGGACTTCGTCACTCGGTACTCGTACTGCGTTACGGACACTTCGGGCGCCGGAGCAGATGCTTCCGCGCCGCTGTGCGGCCCCCACTATGCCGGTGCCGATGGGGACGGTACGCGGCAGGTCCGCGGTTCCGTCGCCGCGAGGATGTTCCGATTTACCCGTGATCCATCGCGGACGGCGTCGTTGGTACGTACGGGGGGCACCAGGACAGCGTTCACGGCCTTGGTCCGTCCGCGCGAAAACGTACCGACGTGCAACGCAACTGTTACCGCAGGAGGATCAAGAGCCGTGTCCGTGACCGAACCCGCACCGGTGGCGCCGCCCTCCGCACACGAGGGCATCCTCCGCCGCCAGACCCTGCGCGAATCGGCGGCCCGCACCTACGCGCGGTCCCTGCCGATCGTCCCGGTTCGCGCCCGCGGGCTCACCATCGAGGGCGCGGACGGACGCCGCTACCTCGACTGTCTGTCGGGCGCCGGCACCCTGGCCCTCGGGCACAACCACCCCGTCGTGCTCGAAGCCATCCGGAAGGTCATCGACTCCGGCGCGCCCCTGCACGTGCTGGACCTCGCCACCCCGGTCAAGGACGCCTTCACCACCGAGCTGTTCTCCACCCTGCCGCGGGAGTTCGCCGACAACGCCCGCATCCAGTTCTGCGGCCCCGCCGGTACGGACGCCGTCGAGGCCGCGTTCAAACTGGTCCGCGCCGCGACCGGGCGCACCGGCCTGCTGACCTTCACCGGCGCCTACCACGGCATGACCGCCGGGGCCCTGGAGGCATCCGGCGGCGCCACCGACGTAAGGGTGACCCGGCTGCCCTTCCCACAGGACTACCGCTGCCCGTTCGGGACCGGCGGCGAGCGCGGCGCCGCGCTCGCCGCCCGCTGGACCGAACACCTGCTGGACGACCGCAAGGGCGGGGTCCCGGCCCCGGCGGGAATGATCGTGGAGCCGGTCCAGGGCGAGGGCGGCGTCAATCCCGCCCCCGACTCCTGGCTGCGCCGCATGCGCGGCATCACCGAGGACCGCTCCATCCCCCTCATCGCCGACGAGGTGCAGACCGGGGTCGGCAGGACCGGCGCCTTCTGGGCCGTCGAGCACAGCGGCGTCGTGCCCGACGTCATGGTCCTCTCCAAGGCGATCGGCGGCTCCCTGCCGCTGGCCGTGATCGTCTACCGCGCTGAACTGGATCTTTGGCAGCCGGGCGCCCACGCGGGTACGTTTCGTGGCAACCAGCTCGCCATGGCGGCGGGCGCGGCCACGCTCGCGTACGTCAGGGAGAACCAACTGGCGGACCGCGCTGCGGTCCTGGGGGCCCGGATGCTCGCCCGTCTGAGGGAGCTGCGGGCACATCACCCGGGAATCGGTGACGTACGGGGGCGTGGACTGATGATCGGCATGGAGCTGGTGGATCCCGAGCGCGCGCCCCTGCCCGCCGAGGCGGGCGACGACCACCCCGCCCCGCCGCCGGACCCGGCCCTCGCCCTCGCCGTCCAGCAGGAATGTCTGCGGCGCGGCCTCATCGTCGAACTGGGCGGCCGCCACAACGCCGTGGTCCGCCTCCTGCCGCCCCTCACCCTCACCGACGAGCAGGCGAGTGCCGTCGTCGACCGTCTCGCCGACGCGCTGGCAGCCGCGACACGCTCCCCGCACCGTCGGACCACCGCCGGGCCGACCACCTGAACCCGGAATCCCCACAAGGAAGAACGCCGTGAACCCCACCCCCGCGTCCGAGGCCGACGGCCACGGCACCCCCCAGCACCGAGGGCAGGACGGACCGGCCGCCCC
>NZ_JAAXYC010000178.1 GCF_018619185.1 Streptomyces sp. McG3
GACTAGTCGTCGGCAGCGTCAGATGTGTATAAGCGACAGCCTGATGGCCGCTGTTCAGGGTGGAGACGGTGTACGCCGCCGGCCCCGCCAGCGACGCGGCGCAGCTCAGCCCCACCACGGCGGCCGCCAGACCCCGTCCGCCGAACCGGCCCACGACCAGCAGCCCGAGCGCACCGATCAGCCCGGCCGCCAGTACCGCCCACCGCAGCCACGGCAGGTAGTCCGGCGTACGGCCCAGCAGGACGTACGCCCAGACGACCGTCACCACGACCGTGCCCGCGAGCACCGCACGCGGCCACCACGCGCCCCGCTCCTCCCACAGCACCGTGACGCCCATGGCGACGAGCGCGGCGACATACGGGGCGAGGGCCACGGTGTAGTACTGGTGGAAGATCCCGGCCATGAGGCTGAACACGGCCGCGGTCATGATCAGCGCACCGCCCCAGGCGGCGAACGCGGCCCGCGCGGAGTCGGTCCGCGCCGCCTTCCGGGTCAGCCAGAGCCCGGCCGCCAGCAGGATCAGCGCGGCGGGCAGCAACCACGCGATCTGTCCGCCGACCTCGGAGTCGAACATCCGCCCGATGCCGGTATCGCCCCAGCCACCACCACGGCCGCCGCCTCCCCCGCCGACGCTCCCGGTCTCCTCGCCGTTGATCCGGCCGAGCCCGTTGTAGCCGAAGGTCAGCTCCAGGAACGAGTTGTTCTGCGAGCCGCCGACGTACGGGCGCGAGGAAGCCGGCATCAGCTCGACGATCGCGACCCACCAGCCCCCGGCGACGACCATGGCCAGCGCGGACAGGGCGAGTTGGCCGAGCCGCTTCGGCACGGGAACGGGGGCGCACACCGCGTACAGCACGGCCAGCGGCGGCAGGATCAGGAACGCCTGGAGGGTCTTCGTCAGAAACGCGAACCCGACCACCACCCCCGCCCAGAGCAGCCACTTCGTCCGCCCCTGCTCCAGGGCCCGCAGCACGCACCACACGCTGACGGTCATCAGCAGGGCCAGCAGCGCGTCCGGGTTGTTGAAGCGGAACATCAGCGCGGCGACGGGCGTCAGCGCGAAGACGCCCACCGCGATCAGCCCGGCGACCGGCCCGAAACGACGGCGTACGGCGGCGTTCAGGACGGCCGCCGTGGCGAGCGCCATCAGGACCTGGGGGGCCAGGATCGCCCAGGAGTTCAGCCCGAACAGCCGCACCGACAGGGCCATCGGCCAGAGCGCGGCGGGCGGCTTGTCGACGGTGATGGCGCCTCCGGAGTCCAGCGAGCCGAAGAAGAGGGCCTTCCAGCTCTGGCTGCCCGCCTGGACGGCCGCGGAGTAGAACGAGTTGGCGTATCCGGAGGCGCTGAGGTTGGAGAGGT
The DNA here is from genome assembly GCF_018619185.1 of Streptomyces sp. McG3. Taxonomy (GTDB): domain Bacteria; phylum Actinomycetota; class Actinomycetes; order Streptomycetales; family Streptomycetaceae; genus Streptomyces. The sequence continues at coordinate 1,363 of NZ_JAAXYC010000178.1, forward strand.
ACGCGAGGCCGACCGCCAGCAGCAGCCCGTACAGCGCGGGGCGCGCCCAGCGGGGGCCTTCCCTCCCGGTCGGCGGCGCGGCGACGGGGATCGCGGGGTCGGCGGTCGTGGTCATCGGACGTCCTCGGGTTCGGGGCGGGCGCGGGCCGGGAAGACCCAGGCGCGCAGGAGCAGGAAACGCAGCACGGTGGCCGCGAGGTTGGCGGTGATCAGCACGGCCAGCTCCGTGCCGTGGGAGGGCGATCCGGTCGCCGCCCCCAGCGCGGCGAGCGATCCGCTGGTCAGCGCGAGGCCGATGGCGAAGACCACCAGCCCCTGAGCCTGGTGGCGGACGGCCCCGCCCCGGCCGCGTACACCGAAGGTGAGGCGGCGGTTGGCGGCGGTGTTGGCGACGGCGGAGACGAGCAGCGCGCCGCCGTTGGCGAGCTGCGGGCCGACGCCGAGCCGGAAGAGGGAGTACAGCGCGAGGTAGAACAGCGTCGACAGCACGCCCACGCAGCAGAACCCGACGAGCTGGCGGGCCAGTCCGCGCTCCACCCCGGTCAGCGCCCGGTCGCGCGGGTCGTCCCCGAAGGGCCGGGCCAGCCGGTCCAGCGGCAGCGCGCCGACGGCCAGCGCCCGCCCCACCCGCCACACCCCTTTCAGGTCCTCGGTGGCCGTCCGCACGATGCGGACCGTCGACGCGGGGTCGTCGATCCAGTCGACGGGCACCTCGTGGATGCGCAGCCCGGCCCGCTCGGCGAGGACCAGCAGCTCGGTGTCGAAGAACCAGCCGCTGTCCTCCACCATCGGCAGCAGCCGCTCGGCGACCTCGCGCCGGATCGCCTTGAACCCGCACTGGGCGTCGCTGAACCCGGCGGCCAGCGAGGAGCGCAGGATCAGGTTGTAGGCGCGCGAGACGAATTCCCGCTTCGGCCCCCGCACCACCCGCGAACTCCTCGCGAGGCGGGAGCCGATGGCCAGGTCGGAGTGGCCGGAGATCAGCGGGGCGACCAGCGGGAGGAGGGCGTTGAGGTCGGTGGAGAGGTCGACGTCCATATAGGCGAGGACCGGTGCGTCGGACTCCGCCCAGACCGTACGCAGCGCCCGCCCCCGGCCCTTCTCCGCCAGCCGCACGTACCGCACCCCGGGCAGCTCCGCGGCGAGCGACGCGGCGACGGCGGGGGTGGAGTCGGTGCTGGCGTTGTCGGCGACGGTGATGCGGAAGGGGTACGGGAAGGTCCGCGCGAGATGGGCGTGCAGGCGCACGACGCAGGGGCGGAGGTCCTTCTCCTCGTTGTACACGGGGACGACGACGTCGAGCAGGGGGACGTCGGCGGCGGCCGGGCCACGGGCCGGGAGGTGCTCCCTGACCGGCAGACGGGCGCGGGGCCCGCCGTTCCCGCTGCTGCGGCCGGTCGCGCCGGGGCCGCTCCGGAGGCTGTCGGTTGTCATGCTCCGACGTTCGCGAACCGTGCTGTCACACCGGTGTGCTGAGCCTGTCCCCGCCCTGTGAGTCCGCGTGCAGTGCTTCGTCCGCATCCGCCGTGTCCGGGCGGAGCGCTGCGTCCGCTCCCGCCGTGTCCGCACGGAGCGCTGCGTCCGCTCTCGTTGAGTCGGCGCGGACCCCCACGTCCACTCCCGCTGCGTCCGCGCGGAGCGCTTCATCCGCTTCCGCCGGCAGCTCGATCACGAACACCGTGCGGCCCGGCTCCGACTCCACCCGTACGCGCCCGCCGTGCGCGGAGACGACGGCCTGCACGATGGCCAGGCCGAGCCCGGTGGACCCGGTCGCCCCTCCCGTACCGGCCCCGCGCGAGCGGGAGGCGTCACCCCGGGCGAACCGTTCGAAGACGTGCGGCAGCAGCTCCGCCGGGATGCCGGGCCCGTCGTCGCCCACCGTCACCGTGACCGGCCCCCCGGCGCGCGCGGACGGCCGCACGGCCACGGTGACGGTGGTCCCCGGCGGGGTGTGGGTGCGGGCGTTGGCCAGCAGGTTGACCAGCACCTGCCGGAACCGGTCGGGATCGGCGCGTACGGTCACGGGCTCGGCGGGCAGTTCGAGCCGCCAGCGGTGCAGGGCGTCCCGGCCCGGAGCGCCTTGGCCGGCCGCCCGGACGCCCCGGCCCGGCGACACCCCCTGGTCCACCGCCTGAGCGTCCCGGCCAGGCGCGCACCGGTCCGCCGCCCGGACGCTCCGGCCCCGCGCCCCTTGGTCCGCCGCCCGGACGTCCCGGCCCGGCGCACACTGGTCAACCGCCCCGGCATCGCGGCCCGGCGGCACCCCCTGGTCCGCCGCACGGGCGTCGCTGATCGCGTCCACGACCAGCGGCAGCAGATCGGTGCTCGCGTACGAGAGCGGACGCCCGGCGTCCAGCCGGGCCAGCAGCAGCAGATCCTCCACCAGGCCCGTCATCCGGTCCGCCTCCGACTCGATCCGCCCCAGCGCGTGCCGGGTGACCGGATCGGGGTCCGGCGCTTCCCGGCCCCCGGTGGCGCGCCGGGTCAGCTCGGCGTAGCCCCGGATCGAGGCCAGCGGGGTGCGCAGCTCGTGGCTGGCGTCGGCGACGAACTGCCGGACCCGCGTCTCGCTCTCCTGGCGGGCGGCGAGGGCCGAACCGACGTGCCCGAGCATCCGGTTGAGCGCCGCACCCACCTGCCCGACCTCCGTACGCGGGTCGGCCTCGGCGTCCGGGACCCGCTCCAGGAGAGCCACCTCCCCGCTGTGCAGGCGGAGTTCGGAGACCCGGGTGGCTGTGGCGGCGACCCGGCGCAACGGCCGCAGGGCGACCCCGACGAGCACCGTGCCCGCGATCGACGCGGCCAGCAGCCCGGCGGCGGTGACGCAGACCTCGACGACGATCAGGGTGGTCAGCGCACCGCTCACCTCGGCGCTGGGGATACCGACGAGGACGATGTACCCCTCGGCGGTGTTCGCGGCCTCGACCCGGTAGCCGCCGAGCCCCGGGAGATCGACGCTCCGGGCCCCCTCGCCGGTGGCCGGCGCGACCGCCTCCAGGGCGCCCCGCTGCTCCCCGGTCAGCGGCTTCGCGCTCTCCTGGGCGCGCAGCCCGCTGTCCTCGACGACCTTCGACGCGGTGACGTCCCCGTCCTCGCCGAGAAGGGCCCCGAACGTGCCGAGCGGCTGCCCGCCCCCGCCGACGAAGCCGAGCGGACCCGCCTCGCGCAACGCCTGGGGCACCGGGCCCGGCGGGCGCTGGGCGCGCTCGGCGACGGAGTGCAGCTGGTCGTCGAGCTTGCCGTACATGTAGCTGTGGAAGGCGATCGCGGTGACGGACCCGATGACGGCGGCGACGACGGCGATCAGCGAGACCGCCGACACGACGAGCCGGGTCCGCAGCGTCCACGGCCGCCGCACCACTCCCGCGCCCCGCCCCCTACTCACCGGGCTTGATCAGATACCCCGCGCCGCGCCGGGTGTGGATCATCGGGGTGCGCCCGGCGTCGATCTTCTTGCGGAGGTAGGAGATGTAGAGCTCCACGACGTTGGCCTGACCGCCGAAGTCGTAGTTCCAGACCCGGTCGAGGATCTGCGCCTTGCTGAGCACCCGGCGCGGATTGCGCATCAGGAAGCGCAGCAGTTCGAACTCGGTGGCCGTGACGTGGATCGCGTCCCCGCCCCGGCTCACCTCGTGGCTGTCCTCGTCGAGCACCAGGTCCCCGACGACGAGCGTGGACTCGGCGCGGCCGGCGGCGACGGCCGAGCCCGAGCGGCGGATGAGCCCGCGCAGCCGGGCCACGACCTCCTCCAGGCTGAACGGCTTGGTCACGTAGTCGTCACCGCCCGCGGTGAGCCCGGCGATCCGGTCCTCGACGGCGTCCCGGGCGGTCAGGAAGAGGACCGGCACATCGTCGTACTCACGGCGCAGCCGGCCCAGCACGGACAGCCCGTCCATGTCGGGGAGCATCACGTCCAGGACCACCGCGTCCGGCCGGAAGTCCCGCGCGGCCCGGACGGCACCGGCCCCGTCCCCGGCGCTGCGCACCTCCCACCCCTCGTACCGCAGGGCCATCGACAGCAGCTCGGCGAGCGGAGCCTCGTCGTCCACGACCAGGACCCGTACGGGGGTACGGTCCGGCCTGCGCAGTTCGGTACGCCCCTGGGGCGAGGTCGTCGTCGTCATGGGGACCACTCTGTGAGGCACCCGTGAGAGGAGCCTGACCCGTTCCTGTGAATTTCCTGAGAAAGCGGCGCGGTTCCGGGGCGACAGGCTCTAGGTGGACTGAGCGGGGAACAACGCGGCGGCGTTCCCGTGACAGACCGCCCGCAACCACGCGTCCCCCAACCCGAGCCGCTCCAGCGCCTGGAGCTGATGGACGTACGGGTAGGGGATGTTCGGGAAGTCGGTCCCGAGCAGGACACGGTCCCCGAGGTCGGCGAGCCGCCCCCGCTCCGCAGCCGGGAAGGGGCTGAACCCCTCGCTGAAGTCGGTGAACGCCATCGTGGTGTCGAGCCGGACCTCCGGATACGCCTCCGCCAGCGCCAGGAACTCCGCGTACTCCGGCATCCCCATGTGCGCGACGACCAGCCGCAGCCGGGGATGACGCGCCAGCAGCCGCCCGATCGGACCGGGCCCGGTGTGCGCGCCCGGCGCGGGCCCCGACCCGCAGTGGGTGACCACCGGGATCCCGGCCTCCGCGAGCAGCCCCCACGCGGGGTCCAGGAGCGGGTCGTTGGGGTCGTACGCGCCGACCTGGAGGTGGGACTTGAAGACCCGCGCCCCCGCCTCGACGGCCTCCTTCACGTACACCTCCACACCGTCCTCCGGGAAGAGGGTCGCGGTGTGCAGGCAGTCGGGGCTCCGGGCCGCGAAGTCGGCGGCCCAGCCGTTCAGCCAGCGGGCCATGCCGGGCTTGTGGGGATAGACCATGGAGGTGAAGCGCAGCACCCCGAACGACCGCAGCAGCTCCAGCCGCCGCTCCTCCTCGTACCGGTAGGTGATCGGCCACTCCAGGCCGGTGAGCGGTCCGACGGCGTCGAAGTAGGCCCACACCTTGCGCAGGACCTGGTCCGGCATGAAGTGGGTGTGCACGTCGATGATCCCGGGCAGCCCGAGCCGCTTCCAGAACCGCACCACGTCATCGCTCTCCGGCCCCACGGACGCTCTCCCTCGGTCGACGGTCAGAACAACCCACCCTGCACACCGCCGCCGCCGATGTCGATGAGGGGGACACGTACATCACTCTCCGCCACGGCGGACACGGCTCCCGCGGACCCGGCCTCCGCGGACATGGCCTCCGCGGGGACGGCCTCCGCGGGCACTGCGGCGAGGTCCCATCCGGTGATCAGCCGCGTGTCCAGGACGACCACGCCCACGCCCTCCACCGCCAGGTGCAGATCGGGCCCGGCCGCCGCGACCAGCCGCCCCGCGACGACGCCCCCGTCGACCAGCTCCCGCACCGACCGGACGGGAGCGGGGGCCCGGTCCAGCCCGAACAGGGCGACCTGATCGACGACTTCGAGAGGCAGCCGCTCCAACGACTCCGGCCAGCCGCGCCCTTCGAGTGCGGCGGCCCGTCCGTACAGCTCCGCCACCTCGGCGGCCCGCTCCTCGCGCCCGGGAAGCCGCCCGCGCACGGCCCGCTTCCTGGCGTACGGGATCCGGTCGGGCACTTGGAGGGCCGCCCGCAGCACCTCCTCGGTCCGCCGGGCCGCCATGAGGGGCCCGCGCCCCAGCCAGCTGAAGACCACGGCCCCCTGCTCCCGCAGCCGGGCCGCCCCGCGCTCCTCACCGGTGATCCCGACCTTGACCAAGCCGGGCCCGAACCAGGCGAGATACACGCGGTACGTCCGGGGGTCGTCAGCCATCGTGTCGGCGGCCACCGAATGCGCCCGGTCCAGCCGCGCGCACTCGGCGCACCGCCCGCCGGTGGAACGCCCCGGCACCACCGCGCCCAGCGGGCACACATTCCCCCGGGCGCCCACGCAGTGCCGCTCCCCGAGGGCCCGGAACCCGAGGCCGGCCCCGTACGCGAGCACGCTCACCCGCCGGTCGCCGCGCCTGCTCCACCCCAGCTCGGGCACCTGCCCGGGCCACCGCACCCCGGCGCACCACCACCCACCGGACACCCGGACCCCGCTCTCTCCTCCACCGGCACCAGATCACCGGTCGAACCGGCCCGGCGATGCTACGCGTAGCCTCCGACACCCTCGATCCGCCGCCGCATCGCGGCCATGCGCCGTTCGAACCGCCGGTTGAGCAAGATGATCCAGCCCATGAACCCCACGCCGAAGCCGAGGCCCCACAGCCCGACCGGCACGTTGCCCGCGGCGAACCAGAAGAACGGCATCCCGAGGAAGAGCAGCCCGAGGAAGGGAAGGGCCCACCACCGGTTGCGCCGCAGCTTCTCCTCCCGCCGCCGGATCAACCGCACCATGGCCGCCTGTTCGGCCGGGTCCTCGGGCAGTTCGCCGTTCTTCGCGATGCGCCGCTCCAGCTCCGGCACCCGCGCGGCCTCGGTGCCCACGGCACGCGCGTCCCGCCGCCGGCGCCGCATCAGCAGCCAGGTCATCAGACCCGCGTAGACGAACCCGCCGACCAGAATGCCCGGCCACCCCGACCATCCGTAGAAGGCCAGCTGGATACCGACCCACACCACCAGCACCAGCAGCCCCATCGCCCACCACCGGTCCTGCCAACGCTCTTCCCGCCCGTGCTCCTTCGACCTCATAGCCGACCTCCGAGAGGAACGCGTCCGTCACGCCCCCGTACAACGTCGGCTACCCCGCCACCGGCCCTCCGAACGACCGCCGGGGAGGGCCGTTATGATCCGGCCCATGGCGCTGACCGGGAACCAGGTGGATCTGTTCGAGGCTTCCATGCCCCGGCTGAAGGCCATCGCCTACCGCCTCCTCGGCTCCGCGAGCGATGCCGAGGACGCCGTCCAGGACACGTTCCTGCGCTGGCAGTCCGCCGACATCGACCGCATCGAGGTCCCCGAGGCCTGGCTGACGAAGGTCCTCACCAACCTCTGCCTCAACCAGCTCACCTCGGCGCGCGCCCGGCGCGAGACCTACGTGGGCCAGTGGCTGCCCGAACCGCTGCTCGCCGGGGACCCGATGCTCGGCCCCGCCGACACCGTCGAACAGCGCGAATCGGTCTCGTACGCGGTCCTCGCCCTCATGGAGCGCCTCTCCCCCAACGAGCGGGTGGTGTACGTGCTGCGGGAGGCGTTCGCGTATCCGCACGGGAAGATCGCCGAGATCCTCGACACCACGGAGTCCGCGAGCCAGCAGCTGTTCCACCGCGCCAAGAAGCACATCGCGGCGGGCCGGCCCCGGAGCGAGATCGACGAGGCCGCCGCCCGGCGGATCGTCGAGGAGTTCCTCACGGCCGCCACCAGCGGCCGGACCGAACCACTCGTCCGGCTGCTCACCGAAGACGCCGTCGCGATCGGCGACGGCGGCGGAAAGGTACCGGCCCGCACGAAGCCGTTCGAGGGCGCGTCGGCCGTCGCGAAGTTCATGCGGAGCCTGTTCACCCCCAACCAGGCCGCCCGCAACCTCCTCGGCGGCACGGCGGAGGTCCACGTCTCGTACGCCAACGGGCTGCCCGCGCTCGTGGTCACCGTCGACGGCCGGGTCATCGGCGTCCTGTGCCTGGAGATCACGGCGGACGGCATCGCCGCGTTCCGCAACCAGGCCAACCCCGACAAGCTCGACCGCGCGACGCGTCAGTGGGCGGCGACCGACCACGGCGAGCCGGCCCTCCGCATCAACTGACCCCTATGACGCAGGCCACATTCCCCACCTGTCAGGAATCGCGGGGCTGCCCGGTTCAAGGGGCGAAACCGCGCGAGACAGGAGCGAAGGACATGCAGCAGAACATCCAGCAGCACCGCGTCGTCGTCATCGGAGCCGGCTACACCGGAGCGAGTGCCGCCGGACGCCTCGCCAGGCGACTGCGCCGCGAGGACGTCTCCATCACCCTCGTCAACGCCGAACCGGACTTCGTCGAACGCGTCCGGATGCACCAGCTCGCGGTGGGCCAGGACCTCCGCCCCCGCCCCTTCCGCGAGATGTTCGCCGGCACGGCCGTCCGGCTGCGCCTCGGCAAGGTCACGGGCATCGACGTCGACCGCCGAACGGTGTCCGTCACCGCCCCGGACGGAGCCGACGAGCCGGCGACCCTGCCGTACGACACCCTCGTCTACGCCCTGGGCAGCGCCTGGAACACCCACGCCGTCCCCGGGGCCGCCGAACACGCCCACGACATCGCCGGCCGCCCCGGAGCCCTGCGCCTGCGCGACCGCCTGGCCTCCCTCGCCCCCGGCTCGCCCGTGGTCGTCGTCGGCGGCGGCCTCACCGGCGTGGAGGCCGCGACGGAGCTGGCCGAGACCCGCCCGGACCTGGACGTCTCCCTGGCCGCCCGGGGAGCACTGGGCGACTGGCTCTCCCCCAAGGGCGCCGGGCACCTGCGGAAGGTCTTCACCGACCTGCGGATCACGACCCACGAACACGCCGACGTCACCGCCGTGCACGCCGACCGCGTCACCACCACCGAGGGCGACATCCCGGCCGCGGTCACGGTCTGGACGACGGGCTTCGCGGTCCACCCGATCGCCCGGGCCACGACCCTGGAGACCGCCGACAACGGCCTGATCGTGGTCGACGACACCATGCGCTCGACCTCGCACCCGGACGTGTACGCCATCGGCGACGCGGCCCTGGTCGCGGGCCCCGGCGGCAAGCCGCTGCGCATGTCGTGCGCCTCGGGCGTCCCCACCGCCTGGCAGGCGGCCGACGCCATCGCGGCCCGCCTCACCGGCACCAAGCTCCCGACCATCTCGGCCCGCTACTTCAACCAGTGCGTCTCCCTCGGCCGCAAGGAGGGCCTGATCCAGTACGTCACCGCCGACGACCGGGCCGTCAGCGCGGCCCTGACCGGCCGCGTGGCCGCCCTCTACAAGGAGCTGGTCTGCAAGGGCGCGGCCTGGGGCGTCGCGAACCCGACGATGGGCCTGCCGACCCGCCGCCGCCGGGTCACGGCGGACCGGACGCGGGCGACCGCCACAACCGCTGCCGCCGAAGCGGCTTGAGGCTGTCCCGACCGCCCCAGGACCGACAGGCGGGAGAGGCCCCCAGGGGGAATCCTGGGGGCCTCCGGCCCGCTGAACGCAGCCCGTCGGCACCGCGCGTTCCCGGCGCGCCGGGCGTTGAAGAAGCCACGGCGTCGCCCGGAACGGGAAGCATCGCCGGTCGTCCTCCGTCTGGTCGTGGGCCACCCGCCGGTGGCACCATCTGGGGGATGCCCGCTTCCCTTCAGGTCGGCCCGTACACCGTCATCGCGCTCGCCGATGGCGCGGGCCCCTTCTTCTCCCCCAGGTCGGAGGCGTTCCCCGACGCCACCACCGCGCAGTGGGCGGACGCCGACCGGCTCGATCCCTTCCCGAACGCCGCATACCTGTTGCAGCAGGCCGAAGTCGAAGCGATCGAGAGCATCAACCCGCAGCTGCGGTCCGCTGTGCTCGACCCACTGCGAAAGACCGTTCAGCCTCTACCTCGCGACCCCACACCTGACCGAGCCGTTCGCGGCTCGCCGACTCACCCGGAGGGACCCGGCCCTCAGCGTCCGTGGCCCGACCGGCACTTCCCCGAGAGGGCTGTGGTCGCGGTACTGCGCTGCTGTACCCCTACACCGATTTCGTGGTCCCGGCACTCCGGCGATGCATCCCGCGGTAGATCACCCAGAGGCTGACCAGAACAAGCACCGCTCCACCGATGGGCCAACCCACGGAGGCACCATCGCGATAGTCCCTGATGCCTATGGCGAGAAGGAGAACGGACAGGGGCAGTCCCGCCCAGTCGAGGGCCCTGTTCAATCTGTCGGTTATCGAAGGCTGGTTCACAGCATGATCCTGGCAGACGCGTGTGATCCCCAACAGATGCGAGCTCGCAGCGAGGGCAGAAGGTTATTTCGCAGCCTCGTCCGTGGGCCTCTTCGCGGCCACACTGCGCGCGGTCGGCACCGGGGGCTTCCTCCCCTACGACAAGGATCAGCGGTGAGGTGGGGAGAAGGACGAGACGGTGCTCCGCAGGGACGTGGCGCACCAGCCCGAGATCACCATCATCCCTACGCTGACCCGGCGCGGACGCGGCACCGTCAAGGTCTTCGCCTCCGGGCACGGCGACTGCATCCTGGAGGAAGCCGCCGAACTGGCCGCGAAACTCGGCGTCGTGCACGACGTGGTCAGCGCCCGCGCCGTACGCCCCCTCCGACCGCTTCTGCCAGTCCGAAGGACTGGCCACCCTCGGCTTCAGCCACACGACACACTTGTAGCCCTTCGAGGGGAAAGTGCGCGCTTGCGGTACATCGCCGCTGTACGGGCAACGCCAGAGGCCCCCAGGATGTCTCCTGGGGGCCTCTGGCCTGCTGTGCACTCGGCAGGATTCGAACCTGCAACCTTCTGATCCGTAGTCAGATGCTCTATCCGTTAAGCTACGAGTGCTTGGCGTTCCGGGCTTTTTTCTCCCCGGTCGGCGTTGCGAGAACAACATTACATGACCTGCGCCGTGACGCGAAATCCATTAGCCGCACCGCTGCCGACCTGCGGAAACGGCCTTCCGAGGACCGTCTCGACCACCCTCCCGAACCAGCCACGAACCGGCCCCGGCACCCCCTCCGCGCCCTCGCGCGTCCCGGAACGGCCGAAGCCCCGTGCCAGGGGCACGGGGCTTCGGGGTGGAGCGGAGGCGGAGGGATTTGAACCCTCGATGGGCTTTAAGACCCAAACCGCATTAGCAGTGCGGCGCCATAGACCGGACTAGGCGACGCCTCCTCCACACACCTCGCGCGGACGCGAGTGGTGCGTGCAGATGATGACACAGTCGAGCGTCGTGCCACCAATCGCCGCCAACGTTACTAGGCCCCCGGGTGCCAGGGCAAAGCAGTTCGGCGTGGTGCCGCAACATCCGGGCGTGGTGCGCGTTAGAGAGGGGTGGGGGCTCCGGTCTCCGTCAGTCGTCGTCGCCCGTCAGTCGTCCGTCAGCCGTGGCGCCCGGGCGGGTCGGTGATCACCCGTGACCGCCGCCCGTGGCCGACCCCGCTGCAGAGATCCTGGAGCTTCCGCATGCTGCGCCGTCTCGCCCTCACCGCCGTCGTCTCGCTCGCCGCGCTCGCCACCGCCGTGCCGGCGTCCACCGCCTCCGGCCCCGCGTCCTCCGGTCCGACGCCCGCCGCCGTGCCCACCTCCGGGCCGTTCGCCGCCGCCCGGCCCTCCCTCGGGCCGCTGCCCATGCCCATCCCGCTGCCCGGGTTCCTGGACGGCGGGGACGGCAAGGGCACGGGTGAGGCGAGCGAGGTGCTGACGCGGCTCACCGTGTCCGTCGAGAACACCGGGGTCGCCGGGGCCGACGGCACCTTCGAGCTGGAGTGCGGGCCCACCGGGGGCAGCCACCCGCGGGGGCAGGCGGCCTGTGACCGGCTGGCGGAGGCCGGCGCCACCCGGTCCGGGCGGCAGGAGCTGTTCCGGCCGACCCCCGAGGGCACGATGTGCACGATGATCCACGGCGGCGACGCCACCGCGCGCATCGTGGGCACCTGGGAGGGACGGGCCGTGGACACCACCGCGAGCCGCCGCGACGGATGCGAGATCGCGCGCTGGAACAGCCTCGTGCCGGTGCTCCCGGATGTTCGATAGCCCGTCGGCCGCGGCGTAGAAGCGTCCGCGTCCGCGTTTCCGCCGCAGACGGATCCGGGGGCCCACGCGCCCCGGGCGACAGGGCCGCAGCGCGCGTCCGCGCACGTCACAGGGTGCGCGGACGCTCACGTCATGGGCCCGCGGCGTACACGCCGCGCACAGAACCTTGGTGAGAGCTCCCCCTCATCCGCCGCCCCCGGGGCCTCCCCTGCCCTTAGACTCCTCCAGTGACAGTCTGCGGCCCGAGGGGCAAGATGGGGCCCGCTGTCGGCAAGGTGCGGTAATCAGGGAGGAAGCGTCGTCGTGAGCAGCAGGCCATCCCGAGGCACTGCTCGCCTCGCAGCCATACTCGATGCCCTTCCTGACGGGCTTCTGCTCGTCAATTGCAACGGCACGGTCGTCAACGCCAACGCCATCGCCCTCGAAATGTTCGAGACCCCGGGCACCGCGCTCGTCGGTCGCGGACTGCTCGATCTGCTGCCGGAGTTCGACTCCAAGCTGATCCCGGGTTCGATGCGCCGGCCCGAGGCTGCGGACGAGCAGGGCAGGACCAAGCCGACGCGGATGACCGCGCGGCGCACCGACGGCCACGAGTACCCGGTCGAGGTCACCAGCGCGAGCCTCGACAGCGGGCAGGCCGCCTACAACGACATCCACTCCAGCTACACCGGTGACGAGCTGCTCATGCTCGTCGTGCGGGACCTCTCCGGCACCGTCGACACCGAGGCGGAGCTGGCCCGTTCGCAGCGGCAGACCGAGATGATCCTGCGGGCCGCCTCCGAGGGCGTCGTCGGCACGGACACCGACGGGCGCGTCGTCCTCGTCAACCCGGCCGCCGCGCAGATCCTCGGCTTCCGGGCCAGTGACCTCGGCGGCCAGGAGCTGCATCCGCTGATCCTGCACTCGCGGGCGGAGGGCGAGCCGTTCCCGTACGAGGACTCCCCGCTCGCCGACACCCTCAAGTCCGGGCGCAAGCACCGGGTGCGCGGGCAGGTGCTGTGGTCCAAGAGCGGTGCGCAGGTGCCGGTGGACCTCACGACCGCGCCGGTACGGGACGGGGACCAGCTCGTCGGCGCGGTGATGACGTTCACCGACCGCCGGCCGTACGAGGAGTTGTCGACGCAGCACGAGAGCGTCGTCGCCGAGCTGACCACGAGCCACTCCGCCGAGGTCACCGCGCTCAAGGAGGCGCACGCCGCCGAGCTGGAGGCGCTGAAGGAGGCGCACGCCGCCGAGCTCGCCGACCGCAGCGAGCGCTACGCCGCCGAGATCGAGGGACAGGCCGAGCTGCTCGCCTCCCTGGGCGCCCAGCACTCCCAGCTCACCGCCGTCCTCGGCGGTTCGCTGCGCGGGCCCCTGGAGGAGCTGCGCGGCGAGCTGTCCACGCTCGCCTCCGACCCGGCCGGGCAGCTGTGGCCCGAGGCCAACCAGATCCTGCACCATCTCGCCGCCGGGTACGCCCGGATGACCACGCTCGTCGACAACGTGCTGGGGTACCAGCGCCTGGACGCGGGGATGGAGGGGCTGCACAAGGCCCCGGCGATGGTGGACGGCATCGTCACGGGCGGCATCGACGGGGCGGTCGAGCTGATCGGCCCCGGGCGGGCCCAGTTCGCCGTGCACGCCCCGCCGATCGAGGCCGAGGTCGACGCGCCCCGGCTCGCGACCGCCATCGCCCACCTCGTCGCGGACGTCTGCGGCGTCGATTCGACCGGCAAGACCCGGGCCGTTCCCGGCGGCGGCTATGTCGACTCCACCGTGGTCGTGGCCGCGGCCCAGCGGGGTGACGTCGTACGGATCGAGGTCCGTGGCCCGTTCGCCGGGGGCGACCCGGTGCACGAGCCGATCGTGCGCGGCATCGTCCGGGCGCACGGCGGGGTCCTCCAGACGCACGAGATGCCGGGCATGAGCGGCAGCGCGTACGTGCTCGACCTGCCCATCGGCACCGCGTCCGGCACGATCGCGCCCCCGGCGGCGGACGGCACCGCCCTGCTGCCGGAACCTCCCCCCGCCGCCTCCTCGTCGCCCGAGGGGCTGGGAGCTCCGGGCGTCACCAGCGGCGGCCGGCGCCGGGCGCGCAGGTCCTCCACCGACGCGTTCCTGGACAGCCCCGGCGGTACGCCGGAGAGCGTCGGCGACAACGCGGTGGGTGCCGTGGCTCCCGCTCCCGATGACCGCCCGGCCGCCGAGCCGACCGGGCGGCGGCGGGCGCGCCGTGGACCGGCCGCGCCCGAGGAGCAGCAGGCCCCCGAGCTGATCCCGGCCCAGCAGGGTGAGGGTTCCGGGCGTCGGCGCGGCCGGCCCAGCCCGGCCGAGGCGGCCCCGGGCGCGGTTCCGGCCGACGCCGCCCGGGAGCAGCCCCAGCCACCGCAGCGGGGGGCGCTGGCCCTCACCTCCGCCCCGTCCGCCGCCCCTTCCGAGGGGTCGGTCGTCACCGCGGCCGAGAACGCCCAGGGCGGCGGTCGCCCGCAGCTCGGGCAGACCGTGCCGCCGCAGGGCGTCCCGGTGGACCCGCAGCAGCCCGTACCGCCCACCGGGCGGCGGGCCCGTCGTGACGGCGAGCCCGGCCGCCCCGCCCCTGTCTCTTATACCCATCTCCGTGC
>NZ_JAAXYC010000179.1 GCF_018619185.1 Streptomyces sp. McG3
CCGCATCCCCGCCCGCCCCGCCGGCCGCACCACCCGCGCCGCCCTCCGGCGCGGGTGGGGTCCGCATGCCCGGCTGGCTGCCGCGTGCGATGGTGATGGCCCTGGCGCTCTACGCCTGCTTCCAGCTCGGCAGTTGGGCGTTCTACCAGCTCATCGGGTTGCTGACGAACGTGCTGATCGCGTTCTTCCTCGCGCTCGCCATCGAGCCCGCGGTCGGCCGGATGGCGGGTCGCGGAATGCGCCGCGGGCTGGCCACGTTCCTCGTCTTCCTCGCAGTGATGATCTTCGGCATCGGATTCGTGGTGCTGTTGGGGTCGATGCTCGCGGGCCAGATCGTCGACATGGTCGACGAGTTCCCCAAGTACATCGACTCGGTGATCAACTGGGTCAACCAGACCTTCCGTACCGAACTCTCCCGGGTCGAGGTCCAGGACAGCCTGCTGCACTCCGACTGGCTGCAGAAGTACGTCCAGAACAGCGCCACCGGAGTGCTCGACGTCTCCACCACGGTCCTCGGCGGGTTGTTCCGGCTGTTGACGATCTTCCTCTTCTCCTTCTACTTCGCGGCCGACGGTCCCCGGCTCCGCCGCGCCCTGTGCTCCGTCCTGCCGCCGGCCCGGCAGACCGAGGTGCTGCGCGCCTGGGAGATCGCGGTCGACAAGACCGGCGGATACATCTACTCGCGCGGTCTGATGGCGTTGATCTCCGGCGTCGCGCACTACGTCCTGCTGGTGATTCTCGGGGTGCCCTACGCCCCGGCACTCGCCGTCTGGGTCGGACTCGTCTCGCAGTTCATCCCCACCATCGGCACGTATCTCGCGGGCGCCCTGCCCATGCTGATCGCCTTCACGGTCGACCCCTGGTACGCGCTGTACGTGCTCGGGTTCGTCGTGATCTACCAGCAGTTCGAGAACTACGTGCTCCAGCCCAAGCTGACCGCGAAGACCGTCGACATCCACCCCGCGGTCGCCTTCGGATCGGTCATCGCCGGCACGGCCCTGCTCGGCGCGGTCGGAGCGCTGGTCGCCATTCCCGCCGTCGCCACGCTCCAGGCGTTCCTCGGCGCCTATGTGAAGCGGTACGACGTCACCGACGACCCACGCGTGCACGGGGGCAGCAGCCGCGCGCCCGGGAGGCCGTTGCCGTCCCGGATACGCCGTCTGGTGTGGTCTCGGGGGCAGCGGCCCGGCGGGCCGCCTCAGCGGTAGCCCGTCACATCGGCCGGCAGGCCGGGGTCCTGGACCTCGGTCAGATACCGCCAGGCGTCGGGCCGGCTCCCGTCCGCATCGGTGAAGCCGTACACCTGGGCGAGCTGCCCGCTGGAGAGCGACCTGCCGTTCCAGCGGGCCACCTCGGGGTCGCCGGCGAGGGCGGCCACGGCGCGGCCGACGTACGCGGGGGACTCGGAGATCGCGAAGTGGGGCGTGTGCGCGACGGCGTCCCGCCAGGTGGCCTCGGTCACCCCGTGGGCCTGGAGCATGGCCTCGGACCGGAGCCAGCCCGGGGTGAGCGCCACGGCCGTCGCGTGGTGCGGTGCGAGCTCATGGCCGAGGGTGAAGGCCATCCGGTTCACCGCGGCCTTGGCCAGGTCGTAGAAGAACGAGACGCGGTAGTGGGACGCGTTGTACTCGTCCGTCCCGTCGGTCATCTCGACGACCAGGCCGCCCGGTGTCTCGATCAGCAGCGGCAGCGCGAAGTGACTGGTGATGGCATGGGTGTCGACAGCCAGCCGCAGGGTGTGCAGCCCGGTGTCGAGCGATGACTCCCACACCGGCCTGTCCCACTCGATCTCGGCGCCCCAGATGTCGTTCACCAGAATGTGCAGGGCGCCCTGTTCGCCCGCGATGCGGGCCACCAGCGCCCTGACCCGGTCGGGAACCAGATGATCGACCTGGACGGCGATGCCCCGCCCGCCCGCCGCGTCGACCAGGGCCGCGGTCTCCTCGATCGTTTCGGGCCGGTCCATCTCGGACCGCTCGGACCCGCTCGTACGGCCGGTCACATAGACGGTCGCCCCGGCGGCGCCGAGCTGGACGGCGATGCCTCTCCCGGCCCCGCGGGTCCCTCCGGCGACGAGTGCCACGCGGCCGGCCAGATCGGATCCGGGGGCCTGCCCTCCGTCGGGTGCTCCGGGCCCCGCAATCGCTGCCATATCGATCGAATATAGGGCGATAGGCTCAGGTGTGCAGGTTCGGCTGCGTTCGGTCGGGGGCTTCGGTCAAGGGGCGGCCGTGGGGCCGCGTGGTGCGCTTGACATGAAAATCGAACATCCATTCTGATGGGATTCCGGCCGGGTTTTCCCGGGCCCGGCCGTGAAGTTGTCCACAGGCCGGGAGGACGTCGAGGCCCATTGTCAGTGGCAGGGGTTAGCGTCTGAGACGTGAAGCGATCGACTCAAGCAAATCGGGTGGAACCCATGGCAGGTAATGACCGCGAGAAGGCGCTGGACGCCGCACTCGCACAGATTGAACGGCAATTCGGCAAGGGCGCGGTGATGCGCCTGGGCGAGCGGCCGAACGAGCCCATCGAGGTCATCCCCACGGGATCGACCGCCCTCGACGTCGCCCTCGGCGTCGGTGGTCTGCCGCGCGGCCGTGTGGTGGAGGTGTACGGACCGGAGTCCTCCGGTAAGACGACGCTGACGCTGCACGCGGTGGCGAACGCGCAGAAGCTCGGCGGCTCGGTGGCGTTCATCGACGCCGAGCACGCGCTGGACCCGGAGTACGCGAAGAAGCTCGGCGTCGACATCGACAACCTCATCCTGTCCCAGCCGGACAACGGTGAGCAGGCGCTGGAGATCGTCGACATGCTGGTGCGCTCCGGCGCCCTGGACCTGATTGTCATCGACTCCGTGGCGGCCCTGGTGCCCCGTGCGGAGATCGAGGGCGAGATGGGCGACTCGCACGTGGGTCTCCAGGCGCGTCTGATGAGCCAGGCCCTCCGCAAGATCACCAGTGCGCTCAACCAGTCCAAGACCACCGCGATCTTCATCAACCAGCTCCGCGAGAAGATCGGCGTGATGTTCGGCTCCCCGGAGACCACCACCGGTGGCCGGGCGCTGAAGTTCTACGCCTCGGTGCGCCTCGACATCCGCCGGATCGAGACGCTCAAGGACGGCACCGACGCCGTCGGCAACCGCACCCGCGTCAAGGTCGTCAAGAACAAGGTCGCCCCGCCCTTCAAGCAGGCGGAGTTCGACATCCTCTACGGCCATGGGATCAGCCGCGAGGGCGGTCTGATCGACATGGGCGTGGACCACGGCTTCGTCCGCAAGGCCGGCGCCTGGTACACGTACGAGGGCGATCAGCTCGGCCAGGGCAAGGAGAACGCCCGCAACTTCCTCAAGGACAACCCCGACCTCGCCAACGAGATCGAGAAGAAGATCCTGGAGAAGCTGGGGATCGGTGTCCGTCCGGACGCCGCTACGGGCGAGCCTGCCGCGGACGCCGCTGCGACAGCGGCCGTGGCGCCGGCGGCCGACGGGGCGGCGAAGCCGGCGACCACCGCGGCCGCCAAGGCCAAGCCGGCCAAGACCGCGGCGGCCAAGAGCTAGGCCGTGACACGTCGTACGGAGTGGCCGGGCGGTCCTGCCGAGCCCGGCGGCGACCCCGAATCCGACTACGGGCCCGCCGAGCCGGAGGCGGGTGCCGGGGCGCGGCCCGGGCGCCGCTCACGCGGTGGAGCGGGCGCCGGGAGCGGATTCGGCGAGGGGGCGGGCCGCCGTGCCCGCTCCGGCACCAGAAGCAGCGGCTCCCCTTCCTCGTCGAGGGCCGATATGGGGGAGCCGCGTGACCCGGTCGAGCAGGCGCGCAACATCTGCCTGCGGCTGCTCACCGGGACGCCGAGAACGCGCAAACAGCTCGCGGACGCCCTGCGCAAGCGGGAGATCCCGGATGAGGCGGCCGAGGAAGTGCTCGCGCGCTTCGAGGACGTCGGGCTGATCGACGATGCGGCGTTCGCCGGGGCATGGGTGGAGTCCCGGCACCACGGCCGGGGACTCGCGCGCCGTGCCCTCGTCCGTGAGCTGCGGACGAAGGGCGTGGACTCCACCGTGATCGACGAGGCGGTCGGTCGGCTCGACCCGGATCAGGAGGAGGAGACGGCGCGGGAGCTGGTGGCCCGCAAACTCCGCTCCACGCGGGGCCTGGACCGGGACAAGCGGCTGCGTCGCCTGGCGGGGATGCTCGCACGCAAGGGATACGGGGAAGGCATGGCCCTGCGGGTGGTGCGTCAGGCGCTGGAGGAGGAGGGCGAGGACACGGAAGGCCTGGACGAGCCTTTCTGAATTCGGGGTCCGGAGATATCCGCGGTCAGGCGGCAGGAGCCGGTCAGGGGGTAGCGGCGGCCGGTGGTCACGTTCGGCGGCCGCGTCCGACAGCCAGCGGTTGCGTCCCGGCGGCACGCGTCCGATGGTCAGGGGCCCATGGTCACTGTCCCGCCATGGACGCGCGGCGGATGGTGGCGTCGACGAGGGTCAAGGCGTCCGCCGCGGTGCGGCCGGGATGGCGGTTCCACGGGCCGATCAGTCCGGGCCACCCCTGCGCGCGCAGCTCCGTGATCAGCCAGGCACCCGCCCGGTCCACGGTGTCGAGGGAGCCGTAGCCGAGGCGGTGCGCGGAGATGAGGGCGCCGCAGACGCAGCGTGCGCCACGGGCGTTCCGCAGCCGGTACGGGGTGTTCTGCCAACCCCACTCGGCCAGGATCTGCCGTGCGTAGCCGAGATGGGCCGACGGGCGGAGGTCGCCCTGCCCGACCCGCCGCCAGAGATGGACGCGGTCGGGCAGCATCGCGCCCAGCCTCCCGGGCAGCGGGCGCTCGTGCGGGGGCGCGGCGGGCAGCGTCCGCAGGGTGTCGTCGACGAGCCGGTCCACGGGCACGGACAGCAGGGTCCGCCAGTCGAAGGGCTCGGTGGGCCCGGATTCCGCGGGTTTCGTGGGTGCCAGGAGCCGTGCGGACGCCGGCTCCACCGGAGTGGGCACGGGCTCGGAGGGCTCGGGGACTGTGCGCTCCCAGCCCGTGAC
The DNA here is from genome assembly GCF_018619185.1 of Streptomyces sp. McG3. GTDB lineage: Bacteria > Actinomycetota > Actinomycetes > Streptomycetales > Streptomycetaceae > Streptomyces. The sequence continues at coordinate 5,022 of NZ_JAAXYC010000179.1, forward strand.
GATCTGCTGCCACGCCTGGGTGTCGTGCAGCCGGGAAGCCTGGTCGTCGAGCTGGTCGGGGGTGAGGACAGCCATCGCCATGAATGCATCATCTCCGTACATTTCGGTCCTCTGTGTGAGGCGAATGTCGGTCACGCACGGCGATTGCTCTAGTGGAACGTGGCGTTCGGGTGGGTGACATCCGAACGGATCTGATGCCTGACGCCTGTCATCTGACGCCCGTCATCTGATGCCTGACGCCTGCCACCCGATCTCAGGTGGCAGGCGTCAGATGGCAGTTCCCGGGTGTCAGGTGGAGGTGGCGGCGGAGGTGACCGGAAGGCCCCCGGCGCGCCAGGCCTGGAAGCCGCCGATCAGGTCGGTGGCCCGATGCAGGCCCAGCTGCCGCAGCGAGGCGACCGCGAGGCTGGAGGCGTATCCCTCGTTGCAGATGACGACGATCCGGAGGTCGTGGCCGACCGCCTCGGCGGCGCGGTGGCTGCCACGGGGGTCGAGCCGCCATTCCAGTTCGTTGCGTTCGACGACCAGCGCGCCCGGGATCAGTCCGTCCCGGTCGCGGAGCGCCGCGTACCGGATGTCCACCAGGAGGGCCCCGGCCTCCGCCGCCGCGGCAGCCTCCGGCGGGCCGATCCGGTCGTAGCCTGCCCTGACCCGCTCCAGCAGTTCGTCGATGCCCACGGGCGTCGGGGCGTCTTGCACGGCCTCGCCCCGGTTCGTGTTCAGGTCCTCGCTCACTGCCAGTCCTCCGGGCTCTCGGTCTGCTCCAGGCGGAGCACCGCACCGCTGCGGCTGAACCGGCGGATCCGCGGCAGGGGCGGGTAGTAGGCGTGGACCGAGACCGCGTGGGCGACCTCGGACTCGTTGAGGACCTCATGGACGTGGTTCTGCCCGAAGGCCCTGCCCTGACCGGTCGCCAGATTCCTCGACCGGTCCACCCCGTCCGTCAGCTCCAGCGTCTTCCAGCCGTCGGTGGGCAGCCGCACGGCCAGCGAGTGCTCCTGGAGAGCGCCGGCCACGGTGGTGAACGCGCCGAACGAGTCGGCGTGATCGTGCCAGCCCGTGCCGGTGCCCGGCGGCCAGCCGATCAGCCACGCTTCGCTGCCTCCCGGTCCGTCGAGCCGGATCCAGGTGCGGCCCTCCGGATCGAGGGGGAGCGAGGCGATGAGCGCCTCGTCCCGAGCGGCGCCGCGGACGAAGTCCATCAGCTCCGCGACCGTCGGTGCGGCGGAAGAGGTCGTGGAGCCCCCGGTCCCGGGGGCGGAGGGGGAAGGGGAAGGAACAGCGGCAGCCGTGGGCACGGCGGAGCTAGGGGAAGACACGAGGACCGTCCTGGGAGTTCGCGCGGGGTTCCGGCCGTGCGGAAAGCGGCACGCACCGGCAGAGGGAGGCGAGTCAGCAGGACGGGCGACACACGCAGCCCGCGTAACGGACGAGGTCCATATGGACCCTCCGCCACAGGCGCACATCGGTGTCGGTCATGATCTGGAGTACACCACGCGCGCCCGTGACGGTCAATGGATCAATGGAGACCTGCGGTCCCATCGGCGTGGACCCGTGCCCGGGCCCCCTGTTCGCGCCCCGTGTCCTGTACGTCCCCGCCGTCGCCCGGTTCCACGGGCTCCCGCGCTTCGTGGGGCGTACCGCCCAGAGCGGCCCGTGCCGCGGTGAGCAGCTCCGCGGGCTGTACGCCGCCGAAGGCTGCCACCAGGTGCCCGTCCGGCCTCACCAGCAGGACCGTGTGCGCCGAAGCCCCCGGATAGCTCTCGGTGACCAGCAGCTCCGTCGACCCGGGGAGCGCCGCCACGGCGTCCGTGAGGCGGGGCATGACGCCCGCGGTCTGCCAGTGCCGCCGGTCCCAGACTCCGGTCCCCGGCGCGACCAGGACCACCAGCGGGTGGCCCTGCCCGAGCCGCTCCCGCAGCCGCGCCGTCGTCCCGTCCGGCGCGGTCACCGTCACATCGGCAACCGGCGCACCGGGGGGCGTACCGACGACGGCGTGCGCCTCCGTGTGCGGTGGTGCAAGGGGGGAGTGCGAGTACGAAGGGGGCGCACCCAGGGCGCCACAGCCCAGATGACCGTCGGAGAGCAGGGTGTCGTGACCACGTGCGGCGCCCGGGACCAGGGTCCGCAGGCCGCCTCCGCCGCGCAGTATCGGCAGCGACTGGTCGGCGGCGCGCAGCCGTGCGGCCACCGCCGCCCGGCGCTCCGCCTGATAACTGTCGAGGAGGTGCTCGGCCGGGCCGTGGTGCCAGGCGTGGGCCAGCTTCCAGGCCAGGTTCTCGGCGTCCCGGATCCCCTCGTCCAGTCCCTGCGTGCCCACGGCGCCCAGCAGGTGGGCAGCGTCCCCCGCCAGGAAGGCACGCTGCTTGCGCCAGCGCCGGGCGAGCCGGTGGTGGAGCGTGTGGACGCCGGTGTCCAGCAGTTCGTACGCCGGGGTCTCGCCGCACCAGCCGGCCAGGGTGTCCCGGATACGGGTGATCAGGGCTTCGGGAGTGACCAGTTCGCCACGCGGCGGCAGCAGCCAGTCCAGCCGCCAGACGCCGTCCGGCAGCGGCCGGGCGGAGACCTCGGCGCCCCCGGTCCGCCAGGGAGGCTGCCGGTGCAGGACGGCCTCGTCCGGCCAGGGCAGCTCGGCCCGGAGCGCGGCGACGGCATGCCGCTCCACCGCCGTACGACCGGGGAACCGGATGTCCAGCAGCTTGCGCACGGTCGACCGGGCGCCGTCGCAGCCGACCAGATAACTCCCGCGCCACCAGGTCGAGCCCGGCTCCCTCGTGTGCACCGTAATGCCGTCGGGGTCCTGCTCCAGCGTGTCGATCCGGCTCACCGGCACACGCTGGACCAGCGGCGCCTTGTCCGCCGCCGCACGCAGCGCGGCGCTCAGCGCATGCTGCGGAACATGGAGCGGCGCGGGAAGGAGTCCGGTGAGCGGGGCCTCGTCCTCGTCGCCGCCCCCGTTCAGCGGCACGTTCCGGACCAGCTGCTTCCGGCGCATCGAACGCCACCCGGCCCAGCGCAGCCCGACCCGGTCCAGCTCCCGGCAGCCGAGGCGGCCGACCAGGTCGGCGGTGTCCTCGCGGAGCACGACCGTGCGGGCGGGACGCGGCTCCTCCGTGCCGGATCCCTCGTCGAGAACGACCGAGTGGACACCCTGGGCGGCGAGGGCCAGCGACAGCGTCAGGCCGACGGGCCCGGCGCCGACGACGATCACCGGGTCCACGGCTCGTACCCTCCGGCCCGTACGGTCATGCGGAACGTGGCATAGGAAGCCGGGTGCGTGATCACAGAACGTATGCAACCCACTGGTGGTGCTTGCGTCAAGTGACCGAGGCAGCGACGCGTGCGCCGCTGCCTCGAATGCTCCTGCTCGCCACGGCCGGGAAGGGCCCGGGACGGTCAGCCCTTCGTCACTCCGGCCCCACCGGCCCCGTCGGCCGTCGGGCCTGCGCCCCCTGCGCCCCCCACGGCCTCCACCGCGGGGATGCCGGCGGCCGGGGCTCCGGGCGCCACCTTGATGCCGGTCTTGGCGCGGCGGCCGCGCTTCTCGATCCACGTCGCCAGCGCCGAGAGCAGCAGGCACATCGCGATGTAGAGCGTGCCGATGACGACGATCGTCGAGACGTACGGGTACTGGCCGTTCACCTGCGTGTTGGAGGCGATCAGCCGCGCGGTCTGGAGCAGCTCGGGGTACAGGATGATGAAGCCGAGCGAGGTGTCCTTGAGGGTCACCACGAGCTGGCCGATGATCGTCGGCAGCATCGACCGGACGGCCTGCGGCATCAGCACGCTGACCATGACCTGCGTCTTGCTCATGCCGAGCGCGTACGCGGCCTCGCTCTGCCCCTTGGGCACCGAGTTGATGCCGGCCCGCAGCACCTCGGCCTGGACGCAGCCGTTGTAGACGGAAAGGCCCGCGGCCAGCGCCCACATCGAGTAGTCGGTGAGGAAGCCGACCCAGATGGCGTAGATGGTGATCAGCAGCGGGAGCGAGCGGAACAGCTCGATGAAGGTGGTCGCCGCCCAGCGGACCGGTTTGTGGTCGGAGAGCCGGCCCACCACCAGGACCACGCCGAGGACCAGCGAGCCGACCGCGGCGAGACCGAACGCCTTGAGCGTGGCGATCAGGGCGTCGGCGATGTTCTGCCGGATGCCCGTGTAGTTGAAGATGTCCCACATCGCGGGGGCGAGGTGCCCCTTGTCGGCGAGCCGCATGATGCTGATCGCGATCAGCGCCGCGATGGCGAGGCTGCCGACGACCGCGTAGATCCGGTTGCGGACGACGGCCTTGGGACCCGGGGCGTCGTAGAGAACGCTGGCGCTCATCGGGCGACCTCCATGCGACGCTCCAGCAGCCGGAAGAGGCCGCTGATGGTAAACGTGACGATCAGGTAGCCGATGGCCACCCAGATGAAGACGGGGACGATGTCGTAGCCCTTGTCGCTCATCAGCTTCTGCCAGCCGAACAGCTCGGCGACGCTGAAGGCGCCGGCGATCGCGGAGTTCTTCGTCAGCGCGATGAAGATGCTGCTCAGCGGCGGGATCACGGTCCGCGTCGCCTGCGGGAGCACCACGATCTGCAACGTCTGGGCGAACGTCATACCGATGGAGCGCGCGGCCTCGGCCTGTCCCAGCGGCACGGTGTTGATGCCGGAGCGGACCGCCTCGCACACGAACGAGGAGGTGTAGAAGCCGAGCGCCAGCGAGCCGAGCACGAACGGGCTCATCCCCGGGAAGAGGATCTCGGGCACGACGAAGAAGAAGATCAGGAAGAGCAGCGTCAGCGGGGTGTTGCGCATCAGCGTCACCCAGGCGGTGCCGAAGTACCGCAGCGGCGGCACCGGCGAGACCCGGAATCCGGCGATGAGCACACCGAGGACCAGGGCGATAACCGAGCTGACGGCGGTGATCGACACGGTTCCTATGAAGCCGTCGCGGAACTCTGGAAAATTGTCGAGCAGTACGTTCATGAGGTCTCCGCGTCGGCGGTCAGCGGCATCAGGGCAGGGGAAGGGGCGCCCCGTACGCCCGCGGCCCCCGGGAAGAGCGGGGCAGCGGTGGCGTACGGGACGCCTGGGTCACTCGCGGGGCGTCGTGACGGATGACGGGGTGCCGGCCGCCGGACGGCGGGCCGGAGCCCGCGGTCCGAGAGCCGACGGCGTCAGTAGCGCTCGATGGCCGGCGGCTCGACGTAGTCCGAACCGGACAGCCCCAGCGTGGCCTCGTAGATCTTCTTGTACGTGCCGTCCTTGACGCGCTCCTCCAGCGACTTGCTGATGGCCTCGCGGAGCACCTTGTCGTCCTTGTTCAGGCCGACGCCGTAGGGCTCGTCGGTGAACGGGTCGCCGACGACCTTGAGCTTGCCGGAGTTGGCGGCCGCGTAGCCCTTGAGGATCGAGTCGTCCGTGGTGACGGCGTCGACCTGCTTGGTCAGCAGCTGCTGCACGCAGTCGGAGTACTTGGCCAGCTCGACGACGCTCGCGCCGTACTCCGGCTTCTTGATCTCCTGGAGCGGCGTGGAGCCGACGATCGAGCAGACCTTCTTGCCCTTCACCGTGTCCTTGCCGGTGATCGACTTCTCGTCCTCGCGCACCAGGAGGTCCGCGCCGGCCTTGTAGTACGGCCCGGCGAAGCCGACCTGCTTCTTGCGCTCGTCGTTGATCGTGTACGTGCCGACGTAGTAGTCGACCTGGCCCTTGGAGATGGCCGTCTCACGGACGCCGGAGTCGACGGTCTTCCACTCGATCTGCTTGTCGGAGAAGCCGAGGTCGGCCGCGACCATCTTGGCGATCTCGATGTCGAAGCCCGAGCGCTCCTTCGTCGACTGGTCCTCGAAGCCGAGGTACGGCTGGTCGGCCTTCGCGCCGATGATGAGCTTGCCGCGCTCCTTGGCCTTCTTGAAGACCGGGGAGTCCAGGGTGACGTCCTTGGCCGCGGTGTACGTGGGCAGAGCGGGGGCCTCGGAGGAACCGGGCTTCGTGCCGCCCGGTTTGTCACCGGCGGAGCCCTCCTTGCCGCCGCAGGCGGTCGCGGTCAGGGCGAGGACGGCGATGGCCGCGACGGCGGCGGACTGACGGAGCTTCATGTGAACAATCCTTTGGGTCGTGGGTCGTTGTCGTCAGTGGTGAAGGATCTTCGACAGGAAGTCCTTGGCCCGGTCGCTGCGCGGGTTGCTGAAGAACTGGTCGGGGGTCGCCTCTTCGACGATCTTCCCGTCGGCCATGAACACGACGCGGTTGGCGGCGGAACGGGCGAAGCCCATCTCGTGGGTGACGACGATCATCGTCATCCCGTCCCGGGCCAGCTGCTGCATGACCTCCAGGACCTCGTTGATCATCTCCGGGTCGAGCGCCGACGTGGGCTCGTCGAAGAGCATGACCTTCGGGTCCATCGCCAACGCCCGTGCGATCGCGACGCGTTGCTGCTGGCCACCGGAGAGCTGCGCCGGGTACTTGTCGGCCTGTACGCCGACGCCCACCCGGTCGAGCAGGGTCCGGGCCTTCTCCTCCGCCGCCTTCTTGTCGGCCTTGCGGACCTTGACCTGGCCCAGCATGACGTTCTCCAGCACCGTCTTGTGTGCGAAGAGATTGAACGACTGGAAGACCATGCCCACGTCGGCACGCAGCCTGGCCAGCTCCTTGCCCTCCTGGGGCAGGGGCTTGCCGTCGATCGAGATCGCTCCCGAATCGACCGTCTCCAAGCGGTTGATCGTGCGGCACAGCGTGGACTTGCCGGACCCTGAAGGTCCGATGACGACCACGACCTCGCCACGGGCGATGGTCAGGTCGATGTCCTGGAGCACATGCAGCGCGCCGAAGTGCTTGTTGACGTTGCTCAGTACGACCAGGTCGTTCGCCGCGGGCGCGGCATCCTCGGCGTCCTTGGTCACTGAAACTCCGCTCATCGGCTTCTTGCTCCGTCCTCCTCGGTTGAACAAGGACAGTAATGACGCAGTGCTACCAACGTCATTACATCTGAGCGGAAATTGAGCATAACGATCCGGCGGCAACCGGACACTCCGCGTGAACAGGACGTCACGCGCCGCCCCGGGGGCGTACCGGGTGCATAACGGAAACCCTGCTGTAACCGGGAGGCTCTTGACTGGTGTGCCGTTCATCGGCGTGGATGCCTTGAACGGGGAAGACGTGAAACACCGCAGAACGGGAAGTCTCATCGGGGCTCTCGGGGGATCTCGCGGATGAAGCGCGGGTTAATGTCGGGCCCTACGCGGTGACGCCGTGCAACGGTGATGCCGACGGGACGACGAAGCGAACGAGCCCCAGGAGCCGCACGGCCCCGGGGAAGCACGGAGACCCGAGGAGCCGCACGGCCCCGGGAGACACGGAGAGGAGGGCCATGAGACTGCTGCTCGTCGAGGACGACGACCATGTCGCGGCGGCCCTGTCGGCCGTGCTCGCCCGGCACGGATTCCAGGTCGTGCACGCCCGTAGCGGCGAGGAGGCCCTGCGCGCCCTGCTGCCCGCCGAGAAGGAGCCCTTCGGGGTGATCCTCCTCGACCTCGGCCTGCCCGACCAGGACGGCTACGAGGTGTGCGGGAAGATCCGCAAACGCACGGCGACCCCCGTGATCATGGTCACCGCCCGCGCCGATGTGCGCTCACGCATCCACGGGCTCAACCTCGGCGCCGACGACTACGTCACCAAGCCGTACGACACCGGCGAGCTGCTCGCCCGTATCCACGCGGTCGCCCGGCGCACCACCAGCGGCGAGGACACCGCGCCGACCCCCGTCGCCGCCCTGCGCCTCGGTCCGGTCGCCATCGAGCTGCCGACCCGCCGGGTCAGCGTCGACGGCGCGGAGGTCCAGCTCACCCGCAAGGAGTTCGACCTGCTGGCCCTTCTCGCCCAGCGCCCCGGCGTCGTCTTCCGCCGTGAGCAGATCATCAGCGAGGTCTGGCGCACCAGCTGGGAGGGGACCGGACGCACCCTGGAGGTCCACGTCGCCTCCCTGCGCTCCAAGCTGCGGCTGCCCGCCCTGATCGAGACCGTGCGGGGCGTCGGCTACCGGCTCGTCGCGCCGTCCGCGTAACCGGCGGGTACGTCTCCCGGTGCGCTCCCGTCTGCTCCCGCTGCTCATCGTCCTGATGGCCGCCGTCCTGCTCACCCTCGGCTTCCCGCTCGCGATCAGCGTGGCCGCCGCCGAGCAGCAGCGGCTGGTGATCGACCGGATCGACGACACCGCACGGTTCGCCGCACTGGCGCAGTCCATCACCGACACCTCCCCGGACAGCGAGGAGCGGCGCCGTACCCTCCAGACCGACCTGGAGCTCTACGCCTCGGTGTACGACATCCGCGCCGGCGTCTTCTTCCGGGACGACCGGGCCCTGGCCAAGGCCCCCGGCTACTGGTCCCTGCCCGTCGAGGGGGAGGGGCGCACGGCCTTCAACGAGGCGCTGCTGGGCCGCCGCTCGCACGACCCCCCGCAGGTCTGGCCCTGGCGCGACGGCCGTGTCGTCGTCGCGTCGCCCGTCGTGCGCGACGGCGATGTGGTCGCCGTGGTCGTCCTCGACTCGCCCACCGGCGAGATGCGGTCCCGGATCCTGCGGACGTGGCTGTTCATCGGCCTCGGCGAGGCGCTGGCGCTGCTGGTGGCGGTCGGCGCGGCGGTACGGCTCACCGGCTGGGTCCTGCTGCCCGTACGGACCCTGGACGCGGCCACCCACGACATCGCCGGCGGCCGTATGCGCTCCCGGGTCGCCGCCTCCGCCGGGCCGCCGGAACTCAGACGCCTGGCCCGTTCCTTCAACGAGATGGCGGACAACGTCGAGGACGTGCTGGAGCAGCAGCGCGCCTTCGTCGCCGACGCCTCGCATCAGCTGCGCAACCCGCTCGCCGCCCTGCTGCTGCGCATCGAGCTGCTCGCCCTGGAGCTGCCCGAGGACAGCGAGGAGATCGCGGCCGTGCGCACCGAGGGAAAGCGGCTTGCCCGGGTCCTCGACGACCTCCTGGACCTCGCGCTGGCCGAGCACGCAGAGGCGGACCTCCAGCTGATCGACATCGTCCCGCTCGCCGCCGAGCGGGTCGCCTCCTGGCGCCCGATGGCGGAGCGGGAGGGCGTGCACCTCACCCTGGACGGGGCCCCGGCGGCCACCGCCTGGGCCGACCCCGTCGCGCTCTCCAGCGCCCTGGACGCGGTCGTCGACAACGCCCTGAAGTTCACCCCCGCCGGAGAGGACGTCACCGTCACCGTGGCCGCCGGAGCCGTCGTGACGACCGTCGTGGTCGCCGACCGGGGTCCCGGCCTCACCGAAGCGGAGCTGGAGCGCGTCGGGGACCGCTTCTGGCGCAGCACCCGCCACCAGAACGTCAGTGGATCGGGCCTGGGGCTCTCCATCTCCCGGGTGCTGCTCGCGGCGGGCGGCGGTTCGATCGCGTACGAGCACCACGAACCGCACGGCCTGCGGGTGACCGTCTCGGTCCCCCGCGACCTGCCGGGGAGCTGAAGGGGAGCCGCGAGGGAGGGGCCGTCGGGCTTCAGGAGCGGCGGGGCCTCACGGCTTTACCGAGCGGTAGTAGGCCTTGGCCCCGTCGTGCACGGTCAGCGGATCCGTGTAGATCGCCGTCCGCAGATCCACCAACTGCGCCGCGTGGACCTCGCGTCCGATCCGGTCCCGGCTGTTGATCACCGTCCGGGTGAAGGCCTCGGTCGTGGCCGCGTCCGTACGGTCGGTCGTGACGAGCAGGTTGGCGACGGCGACCGTGGGCACCGCCTGACCCTGCTGGGCCTGCGGATACACGTCGGCGGGCATCATGGCGGACCGGTAGAAGCGGGTGGGACCGGTCGCCGCCTGGAGCTTCGCGACCAGCTCGGCCTCCAGCGGCACCAGCCGGATGTCGAAGCGCTGCGACAGCTCCTGCACGGCGGCGGTCGGCAGCCCGCCCGACCAGAAGAAGGCGTCGAGGTCGCCCTGGGACAGCCGTACGGGCATGGTGTCGATGCCCACCGGCACGGGCGTGACGTCGTCGGCCGGATCGAGCCCCGCCGCCGCCAGCAGCCGGTCCGCGACCAGCCGCACCCCGGAACCCTCCTGGCCGACTCCCACCCGCTTGCCCCGCAGGTCGGAGACCGTCCGGACGTCGGAGTCGCGGGGGACGACCAGCTGGACGTAGTCGTCGTACAGCCGGACACAGCCGCGCAGTCGCTGCGCCCCCGGCCTGCCGTCGCGCAGATAGGTGGCCACCGCGTCGGCGGTGGCGATGGTGAAGTCCGCCTCGCCCGTCGCCACCCGGGCGAGGTTCTGCTGCGACCCCTCACTGGTCCGCAGCCGTATGGACACCTCCGGCATGTCCTTGGCGAGCACACCCTCCAGCCGTTCCCCGTAACGCTGGTAGACACCGCTGGGCACTCCGGTGGAGAAGGTGAGCGTCCCGCTCGGGTCCCCCTCGTCCCCCTGGGGCTGCAGCCACCACGCGAGCAGTCCGAGCACGACCGCGAGGACGGCGCCCGTCTGCAGGGTGCGCCGGCGGCCGAATCGGGACAGAGCGTGGAACATGCGCGCGATCCTGCCAGTTCGACCGCCTCCCTGACCAGGCTTCCCCGTGAGGCCCGCCCCTGTGGGCCGGGCCTCACGGGGGAGCCCGGTCAGGGGGGCGG
>NZ_JAAXYC010000017.1 GCF_018619185.1 Streptomyces sp. McG3
GTCAGATGAGTATAAGAGACAGCACCTCCCCCCGCCGAGGCTTTGATGTCACGCCGCGGAGTGCTCCGCGCGGCGGCCTCGGTGAGTGCCCTCCTCGCGCTCTCGTCCCTGCCGGAGTTCACATCGAACGCCGCCGCCGTCACGCGCCCCGACACCCTGTCGCTGATCCCGGACGCCGACGCGGTCACGCTCCGGTACACGCGCCCAGGTACGGAGAGCAGGATCATCGAGGAGGGCCTGCCCATCGGCAACGGCCGGCTCGGTGCCCTGGTCACCGGCGACCCGTCCCGAGACGTCCTGATCCTTTCGGACGCGACCCTGTGGACCGGTCACTCCAACGCCGCTCTCCAGTCGGACGGGCAGTTCCCCTACGAGGCATCCACCTTCGGCACGTTCGGGATGCTCGCCAAGGCGTACCTCGACATACCCGCCCACACCGGGTCCGCGATCAGCGGCTACCGCCGCGGCCTCGACATGAGCAACGGACTGGTCACCGCGGAGTACCGGGCCGGCGGCGTCACCTACCGGCGCGAGGTCTTCTCCAGCCACCCCGACGACGTGATCGTGGTGCGTCTGACCCAGAGCGGTGGCGGGACCTGCACCGGATCGATCACGCTGGCCGGAACCCGCGGCGAGACCGTGACGACCAACGCCGGCGCGGCCGAGGCGTCGTTCGAGGCGACCCTGCCCAACACGCTCGAGTACGCCACGGTCCTCAAGGCCGCCGGCCGGGGCGGCACCGTCTCCGCGACCGGCTCGAAGGTGACGTTCAGCGACTGCACCGAGGTCGTGCTGGTCCTCTCCGGCGGCACGAACTACAAGGCGGACGCGTCCGTCGCGTACAAGGACACCTCGATGGTGCCGCTCACCGTCGCCCGCACCAAGGCTTCGCAGGCGGCCGCCGTGACCGGCTCGGCGCTGGTCGCCACACACGTGGCCGACTTCCAGCGGCTCGACCAGCGGATGACGGTGAACCTGGGGACCTCCAGCGCCGCCCAGCGGGCGATGGACACCCCGGCCCGGCTCGCCGCCCGGGCCGCCGCCGATTCCGCCCCCGACCCCGAACTCGAAGCCTCCTATCTGCAGTTCGGCCGCTACCTGACGATCACCGGTTCACGCGACAGCCTTCCGACCAACCTCCAGGGCCTGTGGGTCGACAGCAACGAGCCCCCGTGGTTCAGCGACTACCACACCGACATCAACGTCCAGATGAACTACTGGCTGCCCGACCGGGTCGGCCTGCCCGAGTGCTTCGACGCCTTCACCGACTACTGCGTGGCCCAGCTGCCCGGCTGGGAGGCGACGACCACCGCGCTCTTCCAGGACTCCCGCAACCGTTTCCGCAACACCTCCGGCAGGGTCGCGGGCTGGACCACGGCCATCAGCGCCAACATCTGGGGCGGCAACGGATGGTGGTGGCACCCCGCCGGCAACGCCTGGATGTGCAACTCGCTCTTCGAGCACTACGAATACACCTTGGACAGCGCCCACCTCACCAGGATCTACCCCCTGCTCAAGGGCGCCTGCGAGTTCTGGGAGTCCCGGCTCGTCACGATGACCGTGGCGGGGCACGAGGTCCTGGTCGACGACCACGACTGGTCGCCCGAGCACGGACCGGAGGACGCCCGCGGCATCACGTACGCCCAGGAACTGGTCTGGCAGCTGTTCGCCAACTACCGCACCGCCGCCGCCGAACTCGGCAAGGACGCCTCGTACGCCGCCACGATCGCCGGACTCCAGAACAGGCTCTACCTGCCCGAGGTCAGTGCCACGAGCGGGTGGCTGGAGGAGTGGATGAGCGACGACAACCTGGGCGACACCACCCACCGCCACCTCTCCGCCCACGTGGGCCTCTTCCCCGGCGACCGCATCAACCTCCAGGACTCCTCCGACGCGCTCATCAGGGGTGCCACCAAGTTGCTGGAGGCACGGGGCCTGGCGAGCTACGGCTGGGCGAGCGCGTGGCGGGCCATGTGCTGGGCCCGGCTGAAGCACGCCGACAAGGCGTACGCCCTCATGCTCTCCGTGCTGAACCCGACGGGCACGGCCGCCGCCGGCACCGCCATCAACATGTTCGACATGTACCGCTACGGAAGCGGCTACATCTTCCAGATCGACGGCAACTACGGCACACCGGTCGCGATGATCGAGATGCTGGCGCAGTCCAGGCCCGGACACGTCGAACTGCTGCCCGCACTGCCCGAGGCGTGGGCGGCGGAAGGCTCGGTCACCGGCGTCGGCCTCCGCGGCGGCCTCAGCCTGGACATGAGCTGGAAGTCCGGCAAGGTCACCAGCGCCACCGTGCGCGGGGCGGCGGGCCGGTCCACCACGATCGTCCACGGCGGCTGGAGCCGGCGGGTCACGATCCCCTCCGCCGGGTCGTTGACGGTCACGCCGCCCGCGCAGTACACCGTCTTCCAGCTGATCAACCGCCGGTCGGGACGGGCCATGGACATCCCGGGGGCCTCGACGGCCACGGGCACGGGGGTCGTCCAGTACACCCCGAGCTCCGCGGTGAACCAGCGTTTCCGGTTCACCCCGGTCGGCGGCGACGTGTACGAGATCCACACCACGCACGCCGGCACCCCGCTGGCGCTGGGCATCAGCGGCGGAGGGTCGGCCGACGGCGCGAAGCTCATCCAGTGGCACTCGCTGCACGACACGAACATGCAGTGGAAGATCACCGACACCGGTGACGGCCATGTCGTCATCACCTGCCTCCGCAGCGGCAAGGTGCTGGGCGTGAGGGGCGGCTCGGCGTCCAACGGCGCGGCGATCGAGCAGCAGACCGCCGACGGCGGCACCGGCCAGCAGTGGCGGCGAGTCGGCAAGTGAGCCCGTCGCGTCCGACGACGCTCGATCACGAGGGACGCCCGCGGGCGTCCGGCGTCCCTCGTGTCACATCGTGGCTCCCCCGCGTGCCTGCCCGCGCGAGCGGGCGCATGCTGTGAGGAGGACCGGAAGCCTCTTGCCCGACAAGGGGGCCCTGTGGGATCGAGAGACGAGGCGGGGCACGCCGACCGCCCGAGCCGCGCATCCCCCCTCGACGGCCTCGCGGCAGCCCTGCTCGATGCCGAGGGCGGTATCACGTGGTGGTCACGGGCAGCGCACGAGCTGCTCGGCTGGACCGGTCAGGAGATGGCCCGTCGGCCCGCGAGGTGGCTTCTGGCCGACGCGGAGGACGATTTCTGCCGCACCGAGCGGGCCGTCGTGCACCGGACGGGCCTGCGGCACCGTGCCGGGCACGTGGTCGAAGCGGACATCCACATAGCCGGGGCGGGGGACTCGGACCAAAGGCTGCTCCTCGCTCTGCCGCTCGAAGGGCCGGACAGCTGCCACGAGGACCGGGACATCGCCAGGGCCCTCCTCGCCCAGGACTCCATCGGTGTCGCGCAGTTCGACATGAGGATGCGGCTCGTACGGACGAACGCGGCCATGGACGCGCTGCGGCCCCGGGACGCGGAGGACGGCTGGCTGTGCCGGCTCGTCGCGCGCGACGGCGGCGGTACGGCCCGGGCCGCCTTCGAGCACGTGGCGGCCACGGGGTCCTCCGTCGCCGCCCGTGTCCACGCGCTCGGCCACGACGCCGCCGCGTCGGCGCTGTCGCTGTCCTGTTTCCGGGTCGACGGCGCCCTGGGTGTGCCGGTCGGCGTCCTGGTCGAGGCGACAAGGGTGCCCGAGACCGGTCCGGCCCGCCTCGGCGACGCCTGCCGCACGGCCTTCGACATCGGTCAGTCGCTCGATGTCGTCCAGGTGGCAAAGGACCTCACCGCGGTGCTGGTGCCGGCCCTGGGCGACCACGCCGCGGTCGACTTCCCCGACGACGTGCTGCAGGGCCGCGACCCGGCGTACGGGTACCACGGTCAGGAGGCGGCCGCGCCACGCCGTGTGGCGGTGAAGTCCGCGCACGGCGCGTGGCCGGGCCCGCTGGTCCAGGTCGGCGAGGAGGTTCCGCGCGTCGAGGAGTCTCCGGAGACCGCGGCCAAGTCCGTCGGCGGCGTGCTCGTCGCGGACGCCGCGCTCGCCCGGCGGATCCTCGGCAACGACCCCGTACTGCTGAGGAAGTTCATGCCGGAGGGCATGCACGACTCCCTCGGCTGCCCGCTCTACCGGGGCGGGCGGTTCTTCGGCTACGCGCAGGTGTATCGCAGCGGCGCCTCCCCGCCGTTCGACGACACGGACATCGAGCTGATGCACGACCTGTGCGCCCGGACCGCGACCGCCATCGACAACGCCTTCCGCTTCACTCGCGAGCATCAGACGGCGGTCGTCCTCCAGCGCAGCCTCCTGCCGCCGTCGGCGACCCGCAGCGTGGCCGCCGAGACGGCGGGCGTCTACGTTCCGGCCGGCGGAGCCGTGAGCGTGGGAGGGGACTGGTACGACGCCTTCAACCTCTCCTCACTGCGGGTCGGGCTCGTCGTGGGCGACGTCGTGGGACACGGTCTCGAAGCCGCCGCCACCATGGCCCGCCTGCGCACGGCGGTCCAGACGCTCGCCGATCTGGATCTGCCGCCCGACGAACTGCTCACCCGACTCGACGATCTGGTCAGGCGGATGCAACTGGAGGCGGACGAGCCCGACACCGTGGGCGGTTCCTGTCTGTTCGCCGTGTACGACCCGGTCGACCGGACCTGCCGGATGGCCTCTGCCGGTCACCCACCGCCGGCCCTGGTGACACCCGACGGCGACGTCGGCTTCGTACCCGTCGCACCGGGTCCGCTCCTCGGCGTCGGCGACAACCCCTTCGAGGTCACGACGGTGACGCTGCCGCCCGGAAGCACCCTCGTGTGTTACAGCGACGGGCTGCTGGGACGGGACGTCGTCCAGGGCTCGGCACATCTGAGGTCGGTTCTGGCCGGGCAGCGCGTCGCCGACCTTGCTCTGGCGGCGGTGGGCCGGGCCGTACTGGCCCTCACTCCCCACGCGGAACACCCGACCGACGACATCACGGTCCTGATCGCGCGCACCCACGCCGTGCCGGAGGAATCCACGGCGCTGTGGGAGTACCCCGCCGACCCCGCCGCCGTCCAGCAGGCCCGCGCCCAGGTGAACGCCCAACTGGAGGCATGGGGCCTGCACGAGTTGCTGTTCAGCACGGAGCTGATCGTGAGCGAACTGGTCACCAACGCCATCCGCTATGCCGGCGAGCCCGTCAGGTTGCGCCTGATCCGCGACCGCGTGCTCGTCTGCGAGGTCTCGGACCCGAGCAGTACACAGCCCCGGTTGCGCCGGGCTCTCGCCTCTGACGAGGGTGGCCGCGGCCTCTTCCTCGTCGCCCAGCTGACGACACGCTGGGGCAGCCGTTACACGGACCGGGGCAAGACCATCTGGACGGAGCAGCGGCTGACGCCCCCGTGAACGTCACAGAATTCGCCCACCGTGTCACGCGGGTGGGATCGGACGACGGGGGGACCGATCGGCGGCAGTACCGCCCGGGACGCCCACCGAACGCCCCGCTCGCCTGTACGTGCGCATCAGGAGGGCGGTGCGCACTTCACGCAGTCCGGTGAGTTCGGCGAAGGCCCGGGCGTGGAAGTCGTGCATGCCGGCGGTGGAGGCATGGCTGGCGTAGCCGAGCACGTTGGAGCGGCCGGTGGTGACGACCAGGTGCCGGATGGACGGTTCCCGGGACAGCCGGCGCAGGGCGGCGTCCAGGTGGGCATGCCGCACCTCCAGCTGGAAGCGGGTCTCCACCGGATAGCCGAGCACGGCCGGTTCCGCGAAGAGCCGCAAGTGGAAGACGTGTGAGGCCATCAGGCGGTTCAGCCGGCGGCGCACGCTCGACTCGCTCAGCCGCAACCGCGTGGCAAGCGCGCTCATCGGCATCCGCGCGTCCTCACCCAACAGGCGCACCAGCTCCCGGTCGGAGGGATCCACGGTGATCGGCGGCGGAGGCCGGCCGCCCTCGATGGCCAGACGTCGCAGGGGCGAGGGCTCGGCCTCGTAGGGAGCCCAGTCGGCGGCGGTCAGCAGGAGTCGCAGGACGACAGCGGAGTGGATGTCGAGAACCCCCGGCATCCGGCCGACGGTGCGGTCGACCATCTCGACGAGTGCGGTCTCGTCCGCGACGGTCACCTCGGCCAGCACCACCAGATCGCCGGTGGCCACCTCGACGGACCGGACGTTGGAACGGGTGGCGAGGGCCTTCGCGACCTCCTCCAGAAAACCAGGAGCGCAGCGTACGGCGAGCTCGACCACCATGCCCTCGCCCAGGTACTCGTTCGGCAGGTCGGCGATGAACCGCACCCCGCCGCTCTCCAGCAGCCGGCCCAGCCGGCGGGCGACCGTCCGTTCGTGCAGCCCTACCCTCGCTCCCACCTCGGCGAAGGAGGCCCGGGGGCGTCGGGAAAGGTACTGCAGGATGCCCAGGTCCGCGGCGTCGAGCGAAGGCTGCGGCACACCACTGTTTTCCGCCATGTACGACGCCCTCCTGCCCGATTCCGTCACCACAGAGCCATGAGCGCCTGATTCGCGCTTCCTGATCGGTACCTGTTGCCCGGATCCCTTGATGCCCCGCAGATTACCGGACAGCATCCGACTGCCGACTTCCGGCCATCCGCAGAGGTACGCCCATGACTCAGGCACCCGCACAGGCGCCGTCCGGCTCCGCTCCCCCACGCCTCGCCGCCTCGGGCATGGCCATCCTCGTCTCGATCGTGCTGGTCGAGATGTCCAGCGGCATCACTCAGGGGTTCCTCGCCCCCGTGCTGCGCGGCCTCACCGATGTCCTGCACGTCACGGCCGCCGAGCTGAACTGGATCAGCATCGCGAACCTGATGGCGAGTGTGGCCTTCACCCCGGTCCTGTCGCGGCTCGGCGATCTGCACGGCCACCGCCGGGTACTGCGATGGAACCTGGCGGTCGTCCTGCTCGGCTCGGTCGTGGTCGGGATGTCCGGATCCTTTCGCACGCTGCTGATCGGGCAGATCCTTCAGGGCGCGTTCGCCGGGTTCTTCCCGCTGCTCGTCGGCATCCTGCGCAACCGCACCTCGGAAGCGGAGAGCCGCCGCAGCATCGGAGTGATGGTGGCGGCCCTCGTGGGCGGGCTCTGCGTCGGCATGGTCGCCAGCGGGCTGGTCGCCCACTATGTCGACACCCCGACATCGGCACTGTGGGTGCCCGCCGCGGCCGTCTGCGTCGCCCTGCTGGTGACCTGGCCGCTGCTGCCGGAGACCACCGAACGTCCGGGCGGCCGGCTCGACGCCCGGGGCGGCGTCCTGCTGTGCGTGGGTCTGGTCGCGATCATGCTCGGCCTGGGGCAGGGCGGTCTGCCGGGCTGGGAGTGGACCTCCCCGCGCACCCTCGCCTGTCTGTTCGGCGGCATCGCGGTGACCGCTGTCTGGGCCCTCGTGGAACTCCGGTCACCGGACCCGATGATCGACGTACGCCTGTTCCGCCGCCGCAACGTCACCGTCATGGCACTCGTGACGACCACGTTCTCGTTCTGCATGATCGGCCTCCAGGTCGCGGGAGCCGTCTTCCTCGGCACGCCCCGGGAACTCGGCTACGGCATGGGACTCGCACCGCTCCAGATCGCCTTCGCCACGATTCCGGGTCTCGCCGTCATCGCCCTGGCAGCGGTGGCCGCGCCCCGGCTGTCCGCGAGGATCGGCGACCGCGCCACGCTGATGCTCGGCTCCCTCCTGATGGCCACCGGCTACGCGCTCACCCTGGCCTTCCACACCACGCTGACGCCCTACCTGCTGTCGACCGTGGTGGCCGGCCTCGGCACCGGCCTGCTCCAGCAGTCCACCCGCACCCTCGCCGTCGAGGCCGTCCCGCAGGACCAGGCCGCCGTCGGCTCCGGAATCAACGAACTCCTCATCAACGTGGGCGGCTCCCTGGGCGCGGCGTGCGTACTCGCCGTCACCGCCGCCTACACCTCCGCGGGCTCGGCCCTGCCCGCCTTCGGCGCCTACGCCACCACGTGGACGGTGTGCGTGGGCGTGTCCCTCCTCGGCGCCCTGGTCTCGCTGCTCCACCGGCGCTCCGACCTCCCCGCCTGATCCCCGCGTCACCTCTCGTCGCCCCTGATCCCCGCACCCGCCCTCTTCGACAAGGAACCCCATGAGCCAGGAAGCTCTGCGCGAACGCGCCCGGTCCGTCGTGACCCGCCGTCAGGACGACGTCATCGCCCTCAGCCACAGCCTGCACGCCGAACCCGAACTCGCCTACGAGGAGCACCGGTCGGCCAGGAAGATCGCCGACCTGGTGGAGGCCGCCGGCCTGCGGGTCACGCGCGGCGCCCACGGCCTCGACACCGCCTTCGAGGCGACGGCCGGCGACGGCGACCTCGTCATCGCGATCACGGCCGAGTACGACGCCCTGCCCGGCATCGGCCACGCCTGCGGTCACAACGTCAACGGCGCCTCGGCGGTGACGGCGGCGCTCGCGCTCGCGGAAGTCGCCGACGAGCTGGGCCTCACCGTCAAGCTGCTCGGCACGCCTGCCGAGGAGTACGGCGGCGGCAAGGTCGACCTCCTGAACGCGGGGGCCTTCGACGACGTGGCGGCCGCGATGATGGTCCACGCCGCCCCGACCGACGGAGTCGGCATGACGTCGCTGGCCATCGGCAGCTGGAAGGTCCGCTACACCGGCCGGACGTCCCACGCCGCGGCCATGCCCCACAAGGGCATCAACGCGGCCGACGCGATGATGATCGCCCAGGTGGCCATCAGCGCGTACCGGCAGCAGATGATCCCCGGCGGTGTGGTGCACGGCATCGTCACGCACGGCGGCGAGGCACCGAACGTCATTCCGGGCCTGGTGACCGCGGACTACGACTGCCGCGCCGAGTCCGCTGACGACCTCGCGGAACTCCAGGCCCGCGTACGCGCCTGCTTCGAGGCCGGCGCGCTGGCCACCGGAGCGGAACTGGCGCTGGAAGCCGTCGGCAACGACTACGCCGACCTGCGGCAGGACCTTCGGATGTGCGGGGTGTACCGCGAGAGTGTCCGGGATCTGGGCCGTGCGGTGGACGAGAGCGCCCCGGGGATGCGCGGAGGATCCACCGACATGGGCAACGTCTCCCACCTGGTGCCGACCATCCACCCGACCATCGGGTACGACTGCGGGGACACCATCATGCACAACCCGGAGTTCACCCGGTACGGAACCAGCGCGGGCGCCGACCGGGCGGTCCTCGACGGAGGACTGGCCATGGCATGGACCGCGATCGGACTCGCCACCGACGAAGGGCACCGGGCTCGCCTGCTGGCCCGGCTGGCCGGACGACGGACCACCTGAGTCCCCACCGGCCCCCCTCCTTGCGGGTGTCACCGGCACAGGCGGGATGGCCCCCAAGCCGCATCAGCCACGGCCGCCGCGTTCTCAGTTCTCGACGCGCAGCAGAGCGGGCAGGTCGACGACGGAGTCCAGGATGTGGAGGGCGCCGGCCTCACGGAGGGCGTTGTCGCCATGTGCTCCGGTGCGCACTCCTGCGACCAGGCCCGCGCCGGCTCGTATCCCGCTGAGTACGTCGTAGGAGGTGTCGCCGACGACGGCGACCTGGTGCATGGAGTCGGCGGACCCGGTCCGCAGGAAGGCCTCCAGCACCATGTCCGGGCAGGGTCGTCCGCGCCCGCCCACGTCGGCGGGGCACAGGGTCACCGGCACCAGCTCCCGCCAGCCGAGGGCATCGAGGACGGCGTCCTGGGTGACGCGGGCGAAGCCGGTGGTCAGGACGACGGTGCGGCCGTCGGCGGTCAGCTGCTCGATGGTCTCGCGGGCGCCGGGGACCGGGGAGATCAGGCCGTCGTCGACGAGATCGCCGTATGCCTTCTCGAAGGTGTCGTTGGCGTGCTGGGCGCGGTCCTCGTCACCGAAGAGGTGGCGGAACACGGTGATCTTGGACTCGCCCATGGTGGTGCGGACGTGGTCGAGCTTCTCGGCGTGGTCCTCGGTGCCGGGTTCGACACCCAGTTCGCGGGCCGCGGTGTCGAAGGCCCGCTCGACGAGGCCGCCGTCGGAGACGGTGGTGCCGGCCATGTCGAGGATGACGAGGCGGATGTCAGAAGCGGGGAGCGTCATGATGGACCCTTTCGGTTTCGTTGCGAGGCGGGTGCGGCTGTCGCAGGCAGTGAGGTCGTGGGGCGGCAGCGAACATCCGTGGTTCTGTCAGGACAGACGGTGGCGCACCAGGGCCGAGAGCCGGTCGACGGCGACGATGAGGACCAGGACGACGAGGATGTGCGTCAGCATTTCGTCGAACTTGAAGAGCTTGATCGACTGGTTGATGAGGAAGCCGATTCCGCCCGCTCCGACCAGGCCGAGGACCAGGGACGAGCGGACGTTGACGTCGAGCCGGTACATCAGCAGACCGGTCAACTGCGGTGTCACCGTCGGCAGCAGGGCGTGCGCCGCGATCTGGATCCGGCCGGCCCCGGCCGAGCGCAGGACCTGTACGGGCCCGGGGTCCGCGTCCTCCAGCGCCTCTGCCCAGAGCTTGCCCATGACGCCGACGTTGTGCAGCAGCAGGGCGAGTACGCCGGGGAAGGGGCCGAGGCCCACGGCGGTGACGAAGATCAGGGCGAACACCACGTCGGGCACGGCGCGCAGGAAGGACAGCAGCGATCTCGCCAGCTGGTAGACGGTCGCCGACGGGGATGTGCCGCGTGCGGCGAGCAGGGCCAGGACGAGTGAGAACGGTACGGACAAGGTGGTGCCGAGCAGCCCGATCCACAAGGTGACCAGGGCGCCCTCCAGACTCGGCCGCAGGACGGTCCAGCTCAGATCAGGCGGGATGGCCTCGCCGAGGAAGTCGGCCATGCCGCGCCAGCCCTCGGCCAGGGCGCCGAAGGACATGCCGGTGGTGTCCCAGGCGATCAGGTGGGCGGCGACCACGACGGCGGTGATCACCGCGCCCAGGACGGTGGTGCGCGGATTGCGGGGCCTGGCCGGGACGGGCAGTCTGCGCACGTCGTGGATCGTGGTCATGAAGCGGCCTTCACCGTCGTGGGCTGGTACAGGATGTCGACGTTGTCCTCCGGCGGGCCGTCCAGCGCGACGCGGCCCTCCCGCAGCCCGACCACGCGGTCGGCGTGGAGCGCGGCGAGGGACGGCTGGTGCAGGACGGCCAGCACGGCCAGGTGTTCTTCGTGGGCGAGTTCGGCCAGCAGGGCGAGGACCTGTTCGGACGCGGCGGGGTCCAGGGCGGACACCGGTTCGTCGGCGAACAGGACGCGCGGGCGCTGGCACAGTGCCCGCGCCACCGCCACGCGCTGCTGCTGCCCGCCCGAGAGCCTCCCCGCGCGGTCGTGTGCCCGGTCGGCCAGACCCACCCGGTCCAGGCAGGCCATGGCCTCCTCGCGCAGGTCCTTGGGAAAGAGCGCGGGGGTCAGGGAGTGCCGGAGCGGGAGTCGGCCGAGGGCCCCGGCGCAGACGTTCTCCAGAACGGTGCGGCGGCGCACGAGGTGGATGTGCTGGAAGACCATGGCGATGTCGAGGGGGCCGCAGGGTTCTTCGTCGATGGTCACCTCTCCGGCCGCCCTGGGTTCCAGGCCGGCGGCGGCGCGCAGCAGGGTGGACTTCCCCGAGCCGTTGGCTCCGAGTACGGCGAGCAGCTCACCGCGGGCGACGTTCACGTCCACACCGTGCAGAACCTGCCGCTCGCCGTACCGCACGGTGATCGCGGTCAGGGCGAGCATCAGACGTCCTTCTCGGTGAGCTTGAGGGTCTCGGCGAGGTCGAACAGCGGCTGGTAGGTGGACTTGTCGACGGCGACGAGCGGCGCCGGCGGGTCGACGTCGAGCAGGGCGCCGATCTCACCGACCCTGTCGGCCGGCAGCTGGAGCAGCGCCTCGCGTACGGCCGTCTTGAACGCCTTGTCGTGGTCGCCGCGCACGGTGATCGGGTCGTTGGGTATCGGGTCGGACGTCCAGACCTTGCGGAAGCCGGAAGGGTCGAAGGTGCCCGCCTCGGTGGCGCCGGCGAGCTGCTGGGAGTTGATCTCGGCGGCGTCCACCGTGTTGTTGGCAAGAGCGAGGAGCGCTTCGGGGTGGCCGCCGGCGTAGGTGACCTCGACGTCGTCCTTCTTCAGTCCGGCATCGGTCAGGGCCTGGCGGGGCAGGGCGTCGCCGGAGGTGGAGCCGACGGAGCCGAGGGCGAGGGAGTGTCCGCGCAGTTCCTTCACCGAGGTGATCTCGGAGTCCTTGGGGACCCAGATGCCGGCCGTATAGCTGGAGAGGTTGCCCTTGGTGTCGCCGAAGGAGGCCAGCGCCTCGGCGTCGGCGCGCTGGTGGGCGAAGACGAAGCCGAGCGGGCCGAAGATCCCGATGTCGAGCTTGCGGTTCTCCATGGCCAGGACCGCTGCGGCGTAGTCCTCGGTGACGGTCAGCTCGACGGGGCAGTCCAGACTGTCGCCGAGGGCTTCGGCGAGGACCTTGGCCGCGGGGGTGAGCTTGGCGGGGTCCTCGAACGGCTCGACGCCGAAGCGGATCTTGCCGCCGGGGCAGGTGGCGGACTGCGGCCCTTCGGAACCCTGGCCGCAGGCGGTCAGGGTGAGAGCGGCGACGGTGATGCCGACAAGCGTGAGACGGCGCAGGGACACAGTGCACTCCGATGAATGAGTGAGTGAGGAGCTCGATGGCGAGTGGGCGGCACGGGAGCGGTCACCGGGCCGGCGTCAGCCAGCTTTCAGCCATCGCCGACCCGGGTCAAGCCTTGTATGTACAAGTCGTACGGTGTTCATCTCGCGGTCGCCCGCAGGACCGGTTTCAGGCCCGGTGCCCCAGCTCCGTCGCGGTTCGGGTCACTTCGAAGAGGCGACGGCCGGCGCGGTTGATCCAGGTCGCGGTCAGGGTGGGGTCACTCACGGTCGTGTCGGCGACGAGCTTGAGGAACACGTGGGGTTCCACGGCGCTGTGCACCAGGTGGGGACTGGGCACGTTCAGGCTGGGGATCGTGCGGTCGTGCAGGGGGCTGATGATGAACTGCCACAGGTCGTAGCCGACCCGCGGACCGTAGTTCAGGGCGCGCGAGACGTGGATGTCGCCGCTGAGCAGGAAACAGCCGGGAATGCGTTCGGTGGCGACGAAGTCGAGGATCGCGTCCTTCTCGTAGTGATAGGTCGCCCAGTCATCGGACTCGGCGTTGCCCTTGTCGTCCCAGATCATGCCGGAGGCGATGGCCTTGAAGGTGGCGGTGCTGGCGCGCAGGCGCGCTCGCAGCCAGTCCCACTGGATCTCTCCCAGGCAGGTCCCCCGCGCGGGGTCGGCCCAGCTCGGGCCGGTCCTGCTGAACCAGCGCGGGTCGAGCAGGAACACCTCCACGGGGCCGCGGCGGAAGGAGGTGTAGACGCCCTGTCCGTCGCTCCTGGCGGTCAGGCGTGTGCCGTCGGCCGCATGGCCGAAGGAGGCGTTGGCCCGGTAGTCGACGAAGGCGGTGCGCGTGTTCTTCTTTCCCGCGAAGCTCCCGTCGATGTCGTTGCCGCCGAAATCGTGGTCGTCCCAGGTCCCCCAGACCGGCATCGAGGCGGCCATGCGGGCGATCTCCGGCTGGGAGAGGAACGCGCGGTGCTTGGTGCGGGCGACGGCCAGGTCGCCGGAGTCGATGTACGGGGTGTCGCCGAGCAGGACGAAACTGTCGCAGCCCTCGTCCACGACGCGGGTCCAGATGGCATCAGGGGTGGAGGGGGCGCAGGAACCCAGCCCCATCGTGATCCGGGCCGGGGCTCCCGCCGACGGCGCGGTGGTGAACGAGCCGGACAGCGGGGTGAAACCCGGTGCGGGACGCTGCGGGGTGATCGTGAAGTCGTAGCGGGTGCCGGCGCGCAGACCCGTCACGTCCACCAGGAGCGTGTCGTCATTGGCCGTGGAGAGCCGGGCGCCGACCGTGCTCGACCATCCGGAAGCGCCCCGCAGGACGCACGACCAGTCGAGGTGGACGGCCGGATCCAGACCCGGCCGGGCCCACAGGCGGGCGCTCCGCTCGTCCACGTGGCCCACCAACGGCCCGACCGGAGCCTGCGGGGGCATGGGGGTGGGCAGCACCGGGGGCGCGGTGCCGGCCCGCACCTGCCCCACGTATCCGGCCAGAGCGGTGAAGAACGTGACGCTGTCCCGGAGGGCCGCCGCGGGCTGCAGGGCCGAGCCGGACGCGTTGAAGCACTTGTCGAGCGTGAGGCTGGAGACCAGGAAGCGGCCGGCCCCGTGCGCGCCCTCCAGGAGACACGGCGCCGAGCCGCCCGTCGCGCACGCCATGAGCACGCGCATCGAACGCCAGGACCCCATCGTCTCCCAGCTGACCCGTATGCCGGCGGCGCGACCGGTCAGCACCCGCCCCGAGACCACCGGCAGCGCCGCCACCAGCGGATGGCCGGCGGCGACGGGGAAGACCGTGTCGAAGTCCGTGTCGGTGCGCACCGCTCCCAGTTCCGCGGGCAGATAGGGCACCGCCGCGCCGAACTGATCCGACTGTGCGAGATCGAGCACCACGCCGCCCCCTGCGGCGAAGTCACGTAGTGAGGAGGCGTGTTGGGTTACGTAGGACGGGTAGCGGGTGTCGTTGTTGGTGAAGCTGCCGAACGCGATCAGATCCACGCCCTGCGCCGTCGCGGGCCGCGACAGGTCCAGCGCGGTCACGACGAAGCCGGCGCGCCGCAACAGCTCCGCCAGCCCCGTGGCCCTGGTCCACTGGTCGGCGAATTCCAGAACCGCCGCACGGGGAGCTCCGTCCCCTGCCGCCGCGGCGGCAGGGGACGGAGCGGAGGCAGCCGCGGTGAGCGCCGCCATGCCGCCAATCACCAGTGCGCGCCGACGAATTGAGTCTTTGATCATGTTTTCTTCCATGGCGCAAAGGTGGCAGAGCCCGTCGCCTGGGCACAATCACCTGTCAGTACAAGTCATGTACTGTTCATGTCGGTCTCTCCGTCCGGACGCCGCATTTCCCCCACCTGTAGAGTCAGGTGCATGAGAGAGCCCCTGTACCGCACCGTCGCGGACGAACTGCGCCGACGCATCCGCAGCGGCGCCATCGCCGTCGGGCACCCGCTGCCCTCGGAGGCGGACCTCTGCCAGGAGTTCTCCGCCTCCCGCGGTCCCGTCCGGCAGGCTCTGGCGGCACTTCGCGACGAGGGCCTCATCGGCGGAAGCCAGGGCAGGCGCGCCGTCGTCCTGGACGCCGTCCCCGCCCAGCCCTTCGCATCCTTCCTCTCCTTCACCACCCGCGCCGAACTCACCGGCCACGTCCCGGGCCAGCGCCTCCAGGAGATCGCCCTCCGCCGCCCCGGGCCCACGATCGCCGCCGCCCTCCAGATCGAACCCGACGCCCTCGTCGTACAACTTCTGCGCCTGCGCCTGCTGGACGGCCGCCCGGCGATGCTGGAGCGCATGACCTACACCGAGTCCGTCGGCCGCCCGCTCCTGGACGCCGACCTCGACGCCGGCTCGATCTACGCCCTGCTCACCGAGCAGGGCGTGGACCTGGACTCCGCCCGGCACACCTTCGACGCCGTCAACGCCGACACGACCGACGCCGAACTGCTCGACGTCCCCGAAGGCGCCCCCCTCCTGCGCGAGCGGAGACTCACCACCGACTCCCAGGGTGTGCCGATCGAGTGGTCCGACGACCGCTATCGCCCCGACGTCGCCACGGTGACCGTCACCAACACCCGCAACTCCCGCACCGCCATGCTCTGACCCCCCTGCTCACATCGGGAGGACGCACCCCGGGGCCACCGCCTGGCGGGGTGCCGCCCGCAGCCGGGCGGCCTCGAAAGCCGACCCCACGTCTCCCAGCGCGAACCGCCCTTCCACCAAGTCGGCGAAGGGGAACGAGTCGTGATGGGCGGCCAGGAACTCCACGCCTGTCAGCAGATCCTCGGGCCGGTAGTTGTGCACGCCGACGATCCTGTTCAGCCCGCGGACCAACCGCTCAGGATCCACCCGTACGGGGTCATCCGGGGCGACCGAGCCGACCAGGACCGCCGTACCGCCCATCCCCAGGGAGTCGAAACACACCCGCACGGCCGACGACCGGCCTGAGAACTCCAGCGCCACGTCCACCTCCTCGGGAGGAATCGCACCGCCGAGCACCTCCGCCGCGCCGAACATCCTTGCCTGCTCCCGACGCAGCGGGTCCGGATCAACGGCGACCACCCGTGCGCCGGCCGTCACAGCCATGGCCACAGCGGTCAGCCCGAGCATGCCCGCTCCGGTCACCAGCACCCGCCTGTCCGCCAGGGGGCCTGTCGCCGCCAGCGCCGCGGCAACCGTGGCCGTTGCGCAGGACGCCGGACTGGCCACCTCATCAGGCACCCCGTCCGGGACCGCGACCACGGCGGTCCCCGGCAGCACCACACAGTGCGAGGCGAACCCCCCGGTCAGCGGAGCACCCTCCAGCAACGGTTCATGGCCGTACTTCCGCAGCCCCCGGCACTTCTGCGACAGACCACGAGCACACCGGTCACACCGACCGCACGAGCTGATCACCGACCAGACGACGCGCATCCCCAGCGCCACCGGGGTCCCGTCCACGCAGAGGACCCCGCCCTCACCCACACCCACCACCGTTCCCACCTGCTCATGCCCCAGCACCCCGGGCACGGGTGAGCTCCGCCGACCGCTCACGGTGTGCAGGTCGCTGCCGCACACCGTGGCCATGTCCACGCGCACCAGCAACTCACCGCGCCCCGGAACGCGAGGAGTCGCCCGTTCCACCACCGCGAAAGGACGCCCCACACCGTCCCACCGCGCATAACAAGCCAGAACCAAATCTTTCGCGTGCGTCATGGGTGGAAGATGTCACGTCGGACCCACGTCCGCCCATACTTATCAATACAAGTTGTGCTGATGTTCACCTCAGCCCTTGCCCGGCCCTGCGCCCCGTTGACCACCTGGCGGACGAACGCGGGCCGTCGAGGAAGGTG
Organism: Streptomyces sp. McG3; assembly: GCF_018619185.1. Classification (GTDB taxonomy): domain Bacteria; phylum Actinomycetota; class Actinomycetes; order Streptomycetales; family Streptomycetaceae; genus Streptomyces. Next base: position 16,865 of record NZ_JAAXYC010000017.1, read on the forward strand.
CCCTGCTCGGTGAGGACCAGCCGGGTGCCCTCATCGGCCGGGCAGAACTCCACGGTCGTCAGCGACGCCGCCGCGAGCTCCCGCCCCACGTGCGGCACCGAGGTGCAGACGATGCGCTCGTCCGGGACGATGTCCCGGTACCACGACTCGAACGTCAACGACGGGCCGCTGTCCGGACGGCTCCGGTTGGCCTCGCGGCCCCCGACCCGGAAGTCCAGTTCATGGTCGGCGTCGGGCGTGGAGAACCAGCGGGCCTTCGTCCTCGGGTCGGCCCATGCGGCGAACACCCGGGCCGCCGTGGCCGGGTAGAGGCGTTCGAGGGTGAACGTGGCGTGCGTGACAGAACGGTCGATCATCACAAACCCCCTTGCTCCGGTGTGCCGGAATCGTCGAGCAGGTAGTCGCCGAGCCGGTCCAGGCGCCCTTCCCAGGACGTGCGCTGCCCGGCGAGCCAGCCCTCGGCCGTCCGCAGCACGTCCGGCTCGATGCGGCAGGTACGAACGCGGCCGGCCTTCCCGGATCGGCCAGGGCGGAAGGCTCGACGGAACGCCCCGGACCTGGTGAAGATGACAGCGCTTCCTGCCCAGAAGCGAGTTGTAGCACTATTTTTCAACGATGGAAGAGAAAGCGCTTGCCTCCCTGTTGCCTTTTCCGCGAGGGCTGTCCTTCACTGTGAACGGCAGCCCGTCGGCCACCGGACCGACGGCTGCCCCGGCCCTCAAGGAGGAAGGCCCATGCGGCGTTTGGCCGTACTCGTCTCAGCCCTGTTCCTCGTTTCCCTCGTCCCGGGCCAGGCCGCAGCCCAGCCCCCCGACATACCGCCCCAGGAGCCGGGCGTGACCATGCGGGTGTTCGACGTACAGATGCCTCTGGACGACTTCTGCGAGCTCAAGCCCGGACAGACGCCCAACGTCGACGAGTTGAAGCCGACGATCGACTGGAGGACCGCCGAGGACTTCGGGCTGAGCGGGAAGTTCGTCACCGAGGTCACCGCGTACCTGAACGTCGAGTCGGCAGGGAAGCACGACTTCCGCATCACCAGCGACGACGGATCCCGGCTGATCCTCGACGGCACGGAGATCATCGACAACGGCGGCAAACACGGCGCCCAGGCCAAGGAAGGCTCGGCGGAGCTGACCGAGGGCCACCACGCGCTGCGCATCGATCACTGGGACGGCGAGTACGACCAGCGCCTTCTGCTGGAGTGGCGGCCGCCCGGAGCGGGCGGCTTCTCCGTCGTACCCTCCTCGGTGCTGAGCACGGACGCCGACGTCACCCGGGTCACCTCTCCGGGCCGCAAACTGTGCGAGGGCGTCGACGAGTCGCCGGGCGACGGCCTGCCGCTGGCCGGTGTCCACCCCGACTACACACTGACCGACCTGCGCCCCGACGGTTTCGAACCGCAGGTCACCGGCATGGACTGGCTGCCGGACGGCCGACTGGCCGTCAGCACCTGGGGCGGCAGCAGGGAGAGCGAGCTCGGGCAGGTGTACCTGCTCGACAACGTCACCGGCGCCACCGACCCGTCGAAGGTGACCAAGAAGCTGGTCGCCGAGAACCTGCTGGAGCCGATGGGCCTCAAGTACGTCGACGGCACCCTCTGTGTGTCCGAGAAGGACGGCCTGACCGCACTGGTCGACAAGAACGGTGACGAGGTCGCCGACGAGTACCGCAAGATCGCGACCTGGCCGTTCGGCGGGAACTACCACGAGTTCGCGTTCGGGTTGCTGTACGAGAAGGGGCACTTCTACGTCAGCACGGGCATCGCCATGGTTCCCGGGGGCGCGACCCAGGACCCGCAGAACGTGCCCAACCGGGGATCCACCCTCAAGATCAACAAGAAGACCGGCAAGGTGTCCTACGTGGCCGGGGGGCTGCGCACGCCGAACGGCCTCGGCCGGGGTCCGGGGGGCGAGATCTTCGCCACCGACAACCAGGGCGCGTACGTGCCGACGTCGAAGCTGGTGCGGATCGAGCAGGGCGCCTTCTACAACCACCACACCAACCCGGACGGCGTCTACGACGACCAGCCGGTGACCGAGCCCGTCCTCTGGCTCCCGCACGGTGAGATCTCCAACTCGCCGAGCAACCCCCTCCTCCTGCCCGAAGGGCCCTTCGCCGGGCAGATGGTGTTCGGTGACGTGACCTACGGGGGCCTTCAGCGGGCGTTCCTGGAGAAGGTCGGCGGCGAGTACCAGGGCGCGGTGTTCCGGATGACACAGGGCCTGGAGGCCGGGGTCAACCGGATCAGCCTCGGCCCCGACGGAGCGATCTACGCCGGCGGCATCGGCGACTCGGGGAACTGGGGCCAGGAGGGCAAGCTCAAGTTCGGCCTCCAGAAGCTCGCGCTCACCGGCGACGAGGCCTTCGACATGCGTGCCATGCGCGCGATCGACGGCGGCTTCGAGATCGAGTACACCCAGCCGCTGTCCGAGGCGACCGCCCAGGATCTGGCGGCCACGTACGAAGCCCAGCAGTGGCGTTATGTGGCGACACCCAGGTACGGCGGCCCGAAGGTCGACGAGGAGAGCCTCGACGTCACTTCGGCGACGCTGTCCGAGGACCGTACGACCGTGACGCTGAAGATGGACGGTCTGCGCCCGGGCCGGGTGGTGCACGTGCAGTCCCCGCGCCCGTTCGCCGCGGAGTCCGGAGCGGAGCTGTGGAGCACCGAGGCCTGGTACAGCCTCAACACGCTGCCCGACGGGTCGAAGCCGCCGCCGGTGTACGAGGCGGAGTCCGCCTCGCTGGACGGCGGCACCAAGTTCAACGACAACCACTCCGGCTACTCCGGCACCGGCTTCATCGACAACAACTGGGAGCCCGGCTCCCGCACCACCTTCGCCGTGCGCGCCGACAAGAAGGGGAAGCACGACCTCGCGCTGCGGTACGCGAACGGCCAGAACTCCGACCCGCAGCCCACTCCCCGCTCGATAACCCTGTACGTCAACGGCCAGCGCCACAAACAGATCTGGCTGAACTCCACCGTCGCCTGGAACAAGTGGGCGGCCCACATCGAATCGGTGCCCCTGCGGAAGGGCGCGAACACGATCACGTACGCCTATGAGCCCGAGGACGACGGCCATGTGAACCTCGACAGCCTCACCGTCACCCCGACGAAGCGCACCACCCTCTTCGACGGCACGGACCTCGACGCCTGGGAGGCGAACGACGGCAGTCCGGCGAAGTGGCCGGTGGCGGACGGCTCCATGGAGTCCCTCGGCGGAGACATCCGTACGAAGGAGAAGTTCGGCGACTTCCGGATGCACGCCGAGTGGTACCAGCCCCCCTACCCGCCGGACGTCACCGGACAGGCCCGGGGCAACAGCGGGGTCTACATCCAGGAGCGTTACGAGCTCCAGGTCCTGGAGTCCTTCGGGGTCGACGTACCCGCCACCAACGACGCCGGTTCGATCTACCTGCGCAAGGCTCCCGACGTCAACGCGGCGACCCCGCCCGGCACCTGGCAGAGCTACGACATCGAGTTCCGGGCGGCTCGCTTCGACAGCGACGGGAAGAAGGTCCAGGACGCACGGGTGACCCTCCGGTGGAACGGCAGGACGGTGCACAGGAACGTCGCCATCGCCGGGCCGACCGGGGCAGGCCGGCCCGAGGGCCCCGCACCGGGCCACATCAAGTTGCAGGACCACGGGGACCCCGGTGAGAACCCGAGGTTCCGCAACATCTGGATCGAACGGCTCTAACCTCCACGTTCACCGCGCACGGACAGCGGTACGTCCTCCCGGTCGCGGGCCCGCGACCTCCAACGTCCTCACCGGCGTCGGAACGGGCTCCCCGAACAAGCTGCTGGGCTCGCTCCCGTGATCACGGGAGCGAACTGAAGCGGCGCTCGACGGCCGGGCACGGACACGGCGGCATCCCCGTCTCCGTGTCCGTGCCCGGCCCGAGCCGTTCGGCGCCCGCCCGGCGTGCGGATACACGTCGATGGTCGTCCAGGGCTTCGCGGGCCGGCCGCACGGCACGCTCGACGTACCGTGCGAGCGGCTGGAGGCGCACCGCGTGGCGACCGGGTGGTCGTCGGGCCCGCCCGCGCCGCAGGGCTCCGGCGTCACAGCTCCGTGGGTCACCGAACCGGCCGACGCCCGTCGAGCAGCCGCTCAGACGGCGTGGACGACGAGCTTGTTCCGTTCGCCGTCGAAGACCTCGCCCAGGGCTCGGGCGTCCTGGTCGTCCGCGGCGAAGATCCCGGTCCGGTCGACGTGGACGGACAGGGTGCTGTGACGGTCGATCACATCGGAGATGCCGCGTCCATGGATGGTGTCCGCCCAGGCGTCGAGGTTCCGGCCGAACCAGTCGGGCAGCCCGCAGGGCCCGGTCACCGCATCCCAGAAGTCATCGAGCGTCTCGATCCGGCGCCCACGCAGGTCGATCACCAGCTCACTTTCCGTCATATCGGCATCCTATCCGGACTGTCCTCGCCGCTGCCCCGTACAGGTAAGCCGGCCCGGCGGTAGCGCCGATCGGGTTCCTTCCACACCGATGAACTGGGCCGGAAGAAGTTCAGCCGTGGCGAGCCGTGTCCCCGGCACTCGCCTGCTGTTGCAGAAGCGTGACTACTCTGCGCAACCTTCGCCAGGTGGCGGCCGCCGCCCTGTTCCTGACCGCGCTCGCGGCCCCGGCCGCTTCCTCCGCCGCTCCCCTCCCGACACCGGTGCTTACCCCGGTGCGCTCCGCCGAGGTCATCGAGCCGGCTCTGCCGGTCGAGGAGTTCCCCGGGCAGGTCCGGGAAGCCTGCGCGATCTGGAAGGACCTCACGTGGCCGCAGTCCTCCCGGCCGACCGACTACCCCGTCGCGGAGACCCTTCTGGTCATCCGCGGCAGCAACGTCTACCGCAACCGCTCCGGTGACCTGCCGCTGGAGGGCCACTACCGCGAGTACGACGTCAACCCCCGCAACCGGGGAGAGCACCGCGACGCCGAACGTGTCGTCCGCGACGAGGACACCCACACCGTCTGGTACACGGGCGACCACTACAACAACTTCCAGGAAATCTCCTCCGGTTGCGAGTGACGAGCGCCGAGGGCTGCCCCAGCCGGCCCCGCCGCGGGGTGGCCCGGCAGGCGATCTCGTGGGAGAGGTGGTCGCCCACCGGGACGGCCCCGGTGCTCTCCGCGATCTTCGCTGTCGGGGAAGCCGCCGGGCACCGATGGCCAGGTGGTGGTGGTCCGAGCCTGCTGCGTCGAGTCGGCCGCTCACACCGACGGACACGCCCCTGGAGTACGGCCAGGCGTTGGTCTACGGCACAAACGGCCGCTTCCTCGTCGAGGTGCTCAAGGTCGCCGACAGCGGGCCGTCGGACGCGGCCCCGGCGCCGGGCGAGCAGCCGAGCGGCCCGACGGCCACCAAGGCGCTGGACATCCTCAGCACGGTACTGACCGGTTTCCAGGGCGTCCCCGAGTAGTTCCAGCGAGAGGGACCGGAGAGCGGGAGCCGCTCCGCCTGCCGCATCAGTAGGGTGAATCAGCATGACCGACACCGAGATCGAGATCACCGCAGACCTGGTCCGCTGCCTGCTGCGGGAGCAGCATCCAGATCTCGCAGGACTGGCCGTCCGAGAGGTGGCGGGCGGCTGGGGCAACCAGATGTGGCGTCTCGGGGAGGAGCTGGCCGTTCGTGTGCAGCGAAGGGACCCCACCCCGGAGCTCCAGCTCAAGGAGCGGCGGTGGCTCCCCGTGCTGGCCCCGCGCCTGCCGCTCCCGGTGCCCACCCCGGTGCGGTTCGGCGAACCGTCCGAGCGATTTCCCCAGCACTGGACCGTGATGACGTGGGTTCCCGGCGAGCCGCTGGACCACGGCTCGATCAGCCGCGGCGACCACGCGGCCGACACCCTGGCGGGCTTCCTGCGGGCGCTCCACGTGGCGGCGCCCGCCGACGCTCCGATCGCTGCCGGCTTCCGCACCCGCCCCGGGAACTGCGCGGACAGCTTCGAGACCTTCTTCCAGGCTGTTGCGCCCGACGACCTCGCTGCTGACGTCCGGGCCGTCTGGGACGACGCCGTCGCGGCCCCGGCCTGGGAGGGCCCGCCGGTGTGGGTGCACGGCGATCTCCACCCCGCGAACGTCGTCGTCTCGGACGGAACGCTCGCGGGCATCGTCGACTTCGGCGACATGTTCGCCGGCGATCCGGCCTGGGACCTCTCAGCCGCATGGGTGCTGCTACCCGCCGGCACGGCGCCAGGGTTCTTCGACGGGTACGCGCACGCGGACGAGGCGGCGGTCCGGCGCGCCCGCGGGCTGGCCGCGATGAAGAGCCTCTTCCTCATGCTCATGGGGCAGAACGGAGATCGAGGTCTCCCCGGCGGCAAGCCGCACTGGGGGCCCGCGGGGCGGGCGGCACTCGACCGGGTTCTGAAGGGTGTGTGACGCACGCTTCTCCGAGCTCGTTCTCGATCCTGGCCGGGGGCATGCGGCTGCCCGTCCCGGCCCCGTCCGCCACGGAACCCATTCCTCCGCGGCATGGCACACATGCCATCCAGTCGCTGGTGGAAGGCATCACCTCGTCCTACCGTCGATCGGGGCGGCCGTGCACCGGCCACCCCGATCGACGCGGGGACCTGATTCCCCTGCCGAACGAGGGGAAGTTCCGTGTTACGAGGACGCAGGCGCCCAGGCGGCCGACAGATGCGCAGAGGTCGTGACCGTGGCTTCCCGGGCCTGTCCGCTCGCCGTCCTGATCACCACGACGCCGCGATGAGCCGCCCCGGACGCGTCCTCGTGCCGCTGCTGCTCACAGCCGTCACCGCCGTACTGCTCACGGCCTGCGCGGAAGCCGGCTCCGCCCCGGCCGCGGGCGGCCCGACGCCGTCCGCACGACCGACCCCGGCAGCGACTTCGTCTCCGGCTCCGAGTTCGGCCCGCCCGCCGTCTCCGACCGCCTCGCCGACACCGAGTACGGCCGCCGAGATGACCGAAGCCGTCACCCACTGGTACGAGTACGGAGGCGAGACGGCCATGGTCAGCTTGGTCGAAGAGGCAGTGAAGGCGCAGTCCGGCCGTCCCAGCGAGAAGGAGGAATTCGAACTCGTGATCCTGGACTTCAGCGGTCTTGAGGGGGCCCTCGACACAGCCCGGCTGTTCGGTTCGATCCCCGACCCCAAGACCGAGCGGACCTGGTCGGCCGCCATCGATCGCCTCGACGAGGGCGCGCGTGAGGTTCTGGCGTCGGCGCCGGAGGGCAGAACGTTCCAGTCGCCCGCGGAGGCCGGACAGGCCTTGCGGGGGTGGAACACCTTTGACGAGGGGCTCAAGAGCCTCCAGAAGACCGGATCGAGACTCGACCGCACCTTCGGGTTGAAGCCGCCGTCGGACCCGTGGGAAGAGGGGTAGTCGGCGGCTGGAGAGGTGGCGGACGCAGCGGGGCCGAGCCACCGTCGTCGTGCTCTCAGCCGGCCTCCCCCACGGCCGTCCTCACCAGCTCCCGCACCTGGCGCACGATGTCCGCCCGGTTGCGCTCGAAGTCCGGGTCGGTGACCGCGCCCGTCCGCGGGTCCGTGTTCCCCGCGCCGAACTGCAGCACCGGGGTGTGGAGATGGCCGCCCGGCAGGTCGGGCAGCCCCAGCCGGTCGCGCAGCAGGGTGGCCCGGTAGGCGATCTCGTTGGAGAGGTAGTCGCCGCCGCCGCCGGCCCGCGAAGCCGAGCCGGGCGTGGGGCCGTCCGGCCTGGTCACCGGTTGGGTGCCGCCCGCCGGGATCTCGGTCACCTCGGTGTTGTCGTACACCGGGAAGCGGCCCGAGTCCGCTTCGGTGAGCTGTCGGTACGGGAGCGTGGTCGTCGTCCACTGCGGCTGCGAACCCGGGTCCTCCACGGGGACGGTCCCGGTGCTCGCCGTGTTCTCGTTGTCGGGGAAGCCGCCGCGCCAGGCGCCGTTGGTGCGCTCCACGTCGAAGCGGCCCTGGCGGCCCTGGCTGACGGTGGTGAACAGGTCCAGGCGGGGCAGCTGCCGGGTGAGGGCCCGCTCGACGGCTCCCTCCGCGAAGTCCGCCCAGCGCACCGGGAAGACGACCGTCTCGATCCGGGCCGGCCCCTCGGCGGTCCGCACCAGGGTGCCGTCCAGGGCGAGCGCGCTCGCGCCCGAGGGGTTGCCGATTCGGACGTCCCTGTCCAGGGTGAACGGGTCGAAGCCGGTGACGAGGACGCGCTTCACCCGGTGGCCCGGGAAGCGGATGTCGTCCTGGCCGCGCGAGGAGGTCTCCAGGGCGGTGCGCAAGGCCTTGCGCTGTTCGTCGCTCATCCCGAACCCGGGTGTCCATGACCGGAGTTCGCTGCTGAGCGCGAGTCGGGCCCAGTACAGCGGGCGGTCATCGCCCCGGCTCAGGTCGCCCGTGGCGGGTCCTCGGCCCTGGGCGCGGTCCACGGCGCGCCGCCACAGCGCGGAGGCGTGGCGGGTCACCGTTCGCTCGGCCTGGGCGTAGCCGTCGGAGCCCCGCAGGGCACGCTCGAAGCGCGGGGCGAAGGAGTCGAATCCGCTGCGCCGCAGGATCTCCCGCGGCGCGGTCCGGTCGAGCCGCTGCTCCTCGACGGTCTCCGCCGCGGGGGTGCGGGCGGCGTCCGCCGGGGACGCGGCGGCGGGCAGGGCGGGGCCCGCGAGGACGAGCAGGAGCGCCATGCCGCCGAGGCCGAGCCGGGTGGTCGCGGAGAAGGGGTGCGTCACGTGGGTCCTTTCGGGTCAACGGCTCGTCGCAGTATCGCGGCACCGCCGGAGGTGAGGCCAGAGGGCAAGAACTGTGCAAGCGCGTGGAGAAGGGGACGGAGTACGCAGAACACACCGGACGCGTCGGCGGAGGTCCCGGCGGCGTGCGGGGCCCGCTTCGGTCTCCGCCGCGCGCGCTGTCCCCGCGCTGCCGGGCCGGTGCCGGAGATGCCCGACGGGCCGCGACCGGCCTGTACGCTGCGATCATGCAGCCGTCCGCCCCCTCCTCCCCGTCGGGTTCCGCGCGGCCGGGTCCGGTCGCGGACCCCGCCCGGCGCGGGCTCCTGACGGAGCGCATCGCCCGTGAGCTGGAACACGACATCCGCTCCGGCGAGATCGCCGTCGGGACCAAACTCCCCTCCGAACGTGAGCTCGCCGCCCAGTTCGGCGCCAGCAGGAACGTCGTGCGCGAGGTGCTGCGGCGGCTGGAGGCCCAGCATCTGATCGAAGTGGCCCCGGGACGCGGTTCCTTCGTCCGGGAGCAGTCGTCGGGGCAGGCCCGGGGTTACGACGCGCTGTACCGGGCGGGCCGGCCCACCGTCCGGCAGCTCATCGAGGCGCGGATCCCGCTGGAGGTCGAGATGGTCCGGCTGGCGACCGAGCGGGCCACGGACGAGGACATCGCGGCGATGCGGGCCGCCCGGGACGCCCTGGAGTCGGCGACGGACGTCGTGGTCAAGGCCCAGGCTGACATGGACTTCCACGAGGCCATCGCCGTGGCCAGCAAGAACCCGGTGCTGAGGATCATGCTGTCGTCGATCGGCGGGATGATGTTCGAGATGATGCTCCGCTCGAACTCCGATCCGTCGATCGGCGAACCCGGGGTACCGCACCACCCGGAGATCTTCGAGGCGGTCGAGGCGCGGGACGTGGAGCTGGCCTGCGCGCGGATGCGGGAGCACCTGATGCTGGGCCTGCGGACGTACGGGGCCGATCTCGACGTCCAGGTCGACACGATGGCGCGCAACCACATCGAGACGCTGCTCGATCGGGCCGAGGGCCGCCGGACGCCTCCGGGGCGGTAGCCGACGCGCGGGCGAGCCGGGCGGAACTCATCCGTCCGGTCCGTGGAATCTTCGCTTCAGGGTCTGGTCGGGGAGGTTTCCCTGCTGTTACGGTCCCGCGTATACCAACTGGTCCTACCAGTTGGACCAGGTCGGACCAGCCCGGTTTTCCCCGGGGGCCGGCAGGCAACACGTACCGCAGAGAAACGAGGACGAGGATGTCCACGAGCAGCCAGCTCCTGAGCCGGCGTGCCTTCGGCAGGCTCGCCGCAGGCGCCGCGGCGGCCGCCGGGGCGGGAGCGCTGAGCGCCTGTTCGGGCGGGAGCGGCAAGCCCTCGGCCGACGCGCCGTTGCGGATCATGGCGATCAACCACGTCTGGTCCCAGGCGGTCAAGCGCCGCACGGCGGAGTTCGAGGAGCGGATCGGGCGGCGGGTCTCGATGACGCTGCTCACCGCCGATCAGCTCGCCAGCAGCTACAACGTCAAGCTCAACGCGTCGGGCACCGACGTGGACGTGATGATGGTCCGCGCGCTCCAGGAGCAGTTGCTCTTCGGCCACAACGGCTGGCTCGCCGACCTCAGCGACCGGGTCGCGGACGACGGGCGGTTCGCCTGGGACGACTTCCAGGAGGCGCCGCGCGAGGCGTCGACGACCGCCGGGAAGGTGCTGAGCGTCCCGGTGGTGACCGAACGCCCCGCCCTCTACTACCGCAAGGACCTGGTGGAGGACCTGGGCGGGCCGCCGCGCACCCTGGAGGCGCTGATGGAGGCCGCGCGGGAGCTGACCCGCCGGGACAAGGGCTTCTACGGTTACGTCGGCCGGGGGCAGCGCAGCGGCGCGGTGTCCCAGTGGTCGAGCTTCCTCTACTCGCACGGCGGTGACTTCGTCGTGGACGGGAAGTCCGGGATCGGCAGCGCCGAGGCCGTGGCCGCCTACGAGTACTACGGCCGTCTGCTGGCCGGCTCCGGACCGCCCGGGGCGACCAACATGAGCCTCGAACAGGCGATGCCGATCTTCGCGCAGGGCAAGGCCGCCTTCTTCATCGACGCCGACGCGATCTACAGCAGCTTCCTCGACCCGAAGGTCTCCCGGGTGCGCGAGAGCGTCGGCTTCGCGCCCTTCCCCGCCGGGGCGGCCGGCGCCAGGCCGCACAACATCCCCTCCTGGAGCCTCGGCATCAACACCTTCTCCCGACTGCGGGACGACGCCTGGGAGTTCATCCGGTGGGCGGCCGGGCCCGAGATGTCGGCCGCGCTCCAGTCGGAGGGCATACCCGGCGCCCGCTCCTCGGTGTGGTCCGACCCGAAGACGCTGGCCGCCTTCCCGCCGGAGCTCGCCGAGTCGATGCGGCTCAACGCGGAGCGCGGCGTGGGGTACGACCGGCCCCGGGTCCTCCAGGTCGGCCGGGCCCGGGACATCGTCGGTCGTCCGCTGGTCGCGGGCATCCTCGGCGAGTCCGTCCGGCCCGTCGTGCGCGACGCGGACGCGGAGTTCGCCGAGTTCCTCGTACGCGACAACCGCCACAAGGAGTCCTGATGCCCGCCACCGAGGCCGCCCGGGTCGCAGACACCACCCGGGGCTCCACCACCCGCACGCCGAGCCCGACTCCGCCCGGCACCGGCCGACGGCAGCGGACCTTCGAGCAGGCCAACCGGCGGCTCAAGTGGGCGATGCTCACCCCGGCGGTGCTCTTCGTCGGCCTGATGATCGTCTTCCCGCTGGTCTTCACCCTGAATCTCAGCCTCACCGACGCCTTCGGGGCGGTGAACGCCGACAGCGCCCACATCGGTCTGCGCAACTTCACCGACGCGCTGGGCGACACGCGCCGGTTCTGGCCCGCCGCCCGCCGCACCCTGGTGTTCACCGTGGGCGCGGTGGTGCTGGAGACGGTGCTCGGGCTCGCCCTGGCGATGCTGATGCGCAAGCCGTTCCGGGGGATGCGCTGGGTGCGTACCGTGCTCATCGTTCCGCTGCTCGCCACGCCCGTCGCGATCGGCATCCTGTGGCTGTTGATCCTCGATCCCACCAACGGCATCGCCAACCATCTGCTGGAGGCGGTCGGCGTACCCCGTCAGGAGTTCCTCGGCTCGGTCGGGCAGTCGCTGCCGACGCTGATGCTCATCGACGTGTGGCAGTGGACCCCGATGATGACGCTGCTGCTGCTCGCCGGGCTGACCACGCTGCCCGAGGAGCCGGAGGAGGCCGCCCTGGTCGACGGCGCGAACGCCTGGCAGCGCTTCCGCTACGTCGTCCTGCCGATGCTCGGGCCGACGCTCGCCACCGCGCTGGTGCTGCGCGCCGTCGACGCCCTGAAGACGTTCGACATCCTCTACGCCACCAAGGGCGCGGGCGGCGGTTCGGACTTCGAGGTGGAGACCCTCAACGTCTACGCCTACGGGCTCACCTTCGACTACCAGGAGTACGGCCTGGCCGCCGCCGTCCTGGTCCTGTTCACGCTGTTCATCATCGGTGTCGTGGTGCTGCTGCGACGCCGGGGCGGAAGGAAGAACGCATGAGTGCCACCCTCTCCCCCGCCCGGCCCCGGCGCGGCCGGCCCTACGGTTCATGGCTCCGCTCCATCGCCATCACCATCGTGACGCTCGTCTTCGCGCTGCCGCTCGTGTGGATGTTCGCCGCGGCCTTCAAGACCAACGTCCAGGTCACGGACCCCTCGGTCGGGCTGTGGTTCACCCCGACGCTGGACAACTTCCGCGCGGTCGTCGAGGCCGGGCAGATCGTGCGGTCCATGGGCAACTCCCTGCTGGTGGGGGTGGTTTCGACGGTGCTCTCCGCCGTGATCGCCGTACCGGCGGCCTGGGCCGTGGGCCGGTTCTCCATGCACCGCACCGGCTCCGTGATCCTCGTGGCGCGCATCGTCCCGGCGATCTCGCTGCTGGTGCCCTGGTACTACCTGTTCGCACGGATGGGACTGGTCGGCTCCTACACGGTGCTGATCCTCAGCCACATGTTCGTCTCGGTGCCACTGATCATGTGGATCATGATCAGCTTCTTCGCGGGGCTGCCGGTCGAGCTGGAGGAGGCCGCCCGCACCGACGGGCTGAGCGCGTTCGGGGCGTTCTGGCGCATCTCGCTGCCGCTCGCGGCCCCCGGAACGGCGACCGCGTCGCTGCTGGCCTTCGTCTTCAGCTGGAACAACTTCATGTTCGCGCTGGTCTTCTCCGACGACCGGACGCAGACCGTGCCGGTCACCCTGTTCAACTTCATCTCCTACGCGAGCACGGACTGGGGCGGTCTGATGGCCGCCGCCTCCCTCATCACCGTGCCGGTCGTCCTCGCCGCCGTCCTCGGCCAGAAGTACCTGGTGGCCGGGCTGACGTCCGGCGCCACCAAGGGCTGAACCCCTCACTCCCCCACCTGCGGAAAGAGCACACACGCATGAAGATCGTCGACGCGAAGGTCGTCGTCACGAGCCCCGGCCGCAACTTCGTCACCCTGAAGCTGACGACCGACGAAGGGCTCACCGGCCTCGGCGACGCCACCCTGAACGGACGGGAGCTGGCCGTCGTCAGCTATCTCGCCGACCATGTCGCCCCCCTGCTGATCGGACTCGACCCGCACCGCGTCGAGGACACCTGGCAGTCGCTGTACCGGGGCGCCTACTGGCGGCGCGGCCCGGTGACGATGGCCGCCATCGCCGCCGTGGACGTGGCCCTGTGGGACATCAAGGCGAAGGCCGCCGGACTGCCGCTGTACCAACTCCTGGGCGGTGCGAGCAGGGAGCGCGTCGGCACGTACGGCCACGCGAACGGCCGGGACATACCCGAACTGCTCGACTCCGTACGGGCCCGGCTCGCCGAGGGCTACCCCGCCGTCCGCATCCAGTCCGGCATCCCCGGCCTCAAGGCGGTGTACGGGGTCTCCGACACCGACGACACCGGCGCACCGGTCCTCCACCAGCAGGCCCGCCCCCTGGTGGAGGACTGGGACACCGCCGCGTATCTGCGCCATGTGCCGGCCGTCTTCGAGGCGGTGCGCGCGGAGTTCGGCGCCGAACTGCCACTGCTCCACGACGCCCACCACCGGCTCACCCCGATCCAGGCCGCCCGGCTCGGCAAGGACCTGGAGCCCTACCGGCCGTTCTGGCTGGAGGACTGCACGCCGGCCGAGAACCAGGAGGCGCTGCGCCTGGTGCGCCGGTCCACCACCACGCCGCTGGCCGTCGGCGAGGTGTTCAACACGGTGTACGACTACCAGGCCCTGATCACCGAGCAGTTGATCGACTACGTGCGCTCGGCGGTGACCCACTTCGGCGGGATCACCCCGCTGCGCAAGCTCTTCGACTTCGCCGCGCAGTACCAGATCAGGAGCGCGATCCACGGCCCCGAGGACATCTCCCCGGTCGGGATGGCCGCCGCCGTCCACCTGGACCTCGCCGTGCACAACTTCGGCATCCAGGAGTACTCCGGCCACACCGCGCTCACCGACGCGGTGTTCCGGCACGCCTACACCTTCACCGACGGCCACCTGCACCCGGGCGAGGCGCCCGGCATCGGCGTGGAGCTCGACGAGGAGCTGGCCGCCGCCCACCCGTACGAGGCCGCGTATCTGCCGGTCAACCGGCTCCACGACGGGACCGTCCACGACTGGTGAGCCCCCGGTGCGGGGCCCGGCGAGCGCCGGGCCCCGCACGCAGTGGCCTGTACCCACCAGGCCGAAAGAAGTCTTGCGCAATCCCTTGACCCCTGCGGAACGGAGGTTCACAGTACTCACTAATGCGCATTAGTAATACGCATTAGTGATCCGGAGGAACACCGTGGAAGAACCCAGGAAGCGGTCCAGGCCGGGCCGGGCGCCCGCCCCCGCGGGCCGTACGTCCCGCCCGCGCCAGGCCGAGGTCGCCCGGCTCGCCGGGGTCTCGCAGGCCACCGTCTCGCTGGTGCTGGGGGCCCGGAAGCAGGGCGCGACGATCTCCGAGGAGACCCGGCAGAAGGTCCTCGACGCGGTCCGGGCGCTGGGCTATGTGCCGGATCCGGCCGCCAGCCGCCTGGCCGCCGCCCGGAACAACCTGCTCGGGGTCTTCAGCTTCACGTCCACCTTCCCCACCGACGTACAGCACTCGTACTACCCCTTCCTGGTCGGGGTCGAGCAGGAGGCGGCGGCCCGGGGCTACGACCTGGTGCTCTTCACCGGCTCCAGCACGGGCGGCGCGGGGGCCGCCGGGCCGCACGCCCTCAACCGGGTGCGGCTCGCCGACGGCTGTCTGTTCCTGGGACGCCACGCCCCCGCCGACGAGTTGCTGCGGCTGGTCGCCGACGGCTTTCCCGTGGTCCACCTGGGCCGCCGGGACGAGCTGGAGGGGCTGGCCTGGGTCGGCGCGGACTACATCAGCGCGAGCCAGGAGGTCGTCGCGCACCTCGCCTCGCTCGGTCACCGGCGCATCGTGCTCGTCCGGGAGGACGACGAGGCGCCCGCCTCCACCGACCGTGAGCACGGCTTCCTCAAGGGCCTGGAGGAAGCGGGGCTGTCCGGCGGTCCCGCCGCCGTCTTCCGCTCCGCCGACCCCGAGCGCGATCTGACCGCCGAGCGACTGCGGGGCTGGCTCGACGACGGCGTGACCGCGTTCGTGGCGGAGGAGACCGACACCGGTGACGCCTGGCGCGCCCTGCACGGCGCCGCGCACTTCGTCGGCATCGACTGCCCCCGCGACGCCACGCTCGCCCTGCTCGGCAGCCCCCCGCCGGATCTCGCGGACGGGCCCGTGCCGACCGGCTTCGACGTCCCCCGGCCCCAACTCGGCGCGGCCGCCGTGCGGATGCTCGCCGCACTGGTGGCCGGGGAGGAGGCGACGGAACCCCTGGTGCCCTGCGCCTTCCGGCCCGGCTCGACGGCCGGCCCGGCCCCCGTACAGCTGTGAACATCTCCGACCCGGCCCCGGAGGAGGCCGGGAGACGCTCCAACGCAGCAAGCACACCCAGCACTTCAAGGAGAACCGTGATATCCGAACCCGACATCCTCATCGTGGGCGCCGGACTCGGCGGCGTGGCCGCCGCTCTCGCCGCCTGCCGGGCGGGGCGCACCGTCGTCCTCACCGAGGAGACGGACTGGATCGGCGGCCAGCTCACCTCGCAGGCGGTCCCGCCGGACGAGCACCCATGGGTCGAGGAGTTCGGCACCACCGCCTCGTACCGCACCCTGCGCGACTCCATCCGGGACTACTACCGCCAGTGGTACCCGATGCGTTCCGAGGCCCTGGCCCTGCGCAACCTCAATCCGGGCGCCGGGCGCGTCAGCAAGCTGTGCCACGAGCCGCGCGTCGCCCTGACCGTGATGGAGGCCATGCTCGCCCCGCACCGCTCCTCGGGGCGGCTGACGCTCCTCACCGAGCACCGGCCGGTGGCCGCCGAGGCCGGCGACGACGACACCGTACGCTCCGTCACCCTGACCGACGCGCACGGCAACAGCCTTACAATCAGCCCCCGTTATGTCATCGACGCCACCGAGACCGGTGAACTGCTCGAACTCGCCGGGGTGGAGCATGTGATCGGCGCCGAGGCGCGGAGCGAGTTCGACGAACCACACGCGCCCGAGGAGGCACAGCCCC
Organism: Streptomyces sp. McG3; assembly: GCF_018619185.1. Lineage (GTDB taxonomy): Bacteria > Actinomycetota > Actinomycetes > Streptomycetales > Streptomycetaceae > Streptomyces. The sequence goes on from NZ_JAAXYC010000017.1 coordinate 33,143, forward strand.
TCAACCAGCAGGGCATCACCGTGTGTTTCGCGCTCTCGCACCACGAGGGCGAGGACCACACCATCGAGCGCCCCGTCGACTACGACTTCTGGCGCTCCTACCGGCCGGACTTCTGGCCGGGGCCGCTGCTCGGCTTCCTCGCCCCCGACCCGCGCAGCCTGGAGGCCGTCCCGCGGACCTTCGTGCCCAACCCGGAGCTGGACCCGCTGGACGTCAACGCCGACCAGTCGGCCGACGCCGGTGACAAGGAGCTGTTCGGCTTCCGCCGGATCCTGGCCCGCAAGCTGCACCGGCCCGGTGCGTTCGACTCCGACATCACCCTGGTCAACTGGCCCTTGAACGACTACTGGTTGAAGCCGCTGATCGGCGGGGGCGAGGAGACGTCGGCCGCCGCGCTGGCCGAGGCCCGCCAGCTGTCGCTCTCCGTCCTGTACTGGCTCCAGACCGAGGCCCCCCGGGCGGACGGGGGCACGGGGTTCCCGGGTCTGCGGTTGCGCGGGGACGTCACCGGCACGGCGGACGGGCTGGCCAAGGCCCCCTACGTACGGGAGTCGCGGCGGATCAAGGCCGTCACCACGGTCACCGAGCACGACGTCTCGATCGACATCGTCGGTCCCTACGGCGGCACCCGCTACCGGGACTCGGTGGGCGTCGGCAACTACCGCATCGATCTGCACCCCTCGACCGGCGGCGACAACTACGTCGACATCGGTTCGGTGCCGTTCGAGATCCCGCTCGGCGCCCTCATCCCGCGCCGCGTCCGCAATCTGCTGCCCGCGGGCAAGAACATCGGCACGACGCACATCACCAACGGCTGCTACCGGCTCCACCCGGTGGAGTGGAACATCGGCGAGGTCGCCGGAGCGCTGGCCGCGCACTGCGTCGCCGAGGGCGTCGAGCCGCACCGGGTCCAGGCCGAGGACAAGCGGTTCGAGGCGTTCGCCGCGCTGCTGGAGCGCGACGGCGTGCAGCGCCACTGGCCCGACGTACGCGGCTACTGACCGACCCCGTCCGCGCACGACGGACGGCGCGGACGTCGCATCACCCGCTTGACCGCGGTACGCATCACCCGCTTCACCGCACGGCCCCCCAGGGGTGGGCGCGGAGCGCCGGGCGGGCGCAGCTCCACCTGTACCCGCCCGGCCCCAGGACCCGGCCGTCTCGCGACGCCCGGACCTGCCGCCCTCGCCCTGCCACCCGCACAAGGAGGTGCCCAGCCATGAACACCCACCGCATCCGCGTCGGCATCGACGTGGGCGGAACCTTCACCGACGCCGTGGCCGTAGACGCCACGACCCTGAGCCTGCTGGGGCAGGTGAAGGTTCCCACCAGCCACCATCACGAGGACGGCGTCGCCCACGGCATCGTCGAAGCTCTCGACCGCCTGCTGGAGCAGACCGGCCACACGCCCGAGGACGTGACGTTCCTCGCCCACGGCACCACACAGGCTACCAACGCCCTGCTGGAGGGCGACGTCGCCACCGTCGGTCTGATCGGCATAGGTGCGGGCCCGAGCGCCGCACTGACCCGCCGGCTGGCCGCGTTCCGGAAGCTGGAGCTGACGCCCGGCAAGCGGCTGCCGCTCGTCTACGGGCATGTGGCCGACCCGGACGACGCGCCCGCCGTGCGCGCCGCACTCGACGCGGTCGTACGGGAGGGCGCCGAAGTCGTCGTCGCCAGCCAGCCGTTCAGCGTCGACCGCCCCGAGGGGGAGGACACGGTCGTGGCCGCCGCCGAGGAGCGGGGGCTGCCGACGACCGCCGCGCACGACATCACCTCGCTGTACGGGCTCCACAAGCGGACCCGGACCGCCGTGGTGAACGCCGCGATCCTGCCGCGCATGCTCGCCACCGCCGATCTGGTCGACGCCTCCATCACCAAGGCGGGCGTGAGCGCGCCGCTGATGGTGATGCGGTGCGACGGCGGAGTGATGTCGCTGGACGAGATGCGGCGCAGACCGCTGCTGACGGTGCTGTCCGGACCTGCGGCGGGCGTCGCCGGGGCGCTCATGCAGGAGCGCGTCAGCGAGGGCCTGTTCCTGGAGACCGGCGGCACGTCCACGGACATCAGCGTCGTGCGGCGGGGCAAGGTCGCCGTCCGGCACGCCACCATGCTCGGCCGGACGTCGTACCTCTCGGCGCTCGACGTGCGGACCGTCGGGGTCGGCGGCGGCTCGATGGTCCGGGTCGACGGCGGCAGGGTCGTCGGCGTGGGGCCGCGCAGCGCGCACATCGCGGGGCTGCCGTACGCCTGTTTCGCGACCGAGGACGACCTGCGCGACGCGAAGGTCACCACGATCCGTCCGCTGGCGGACGACCCCGCCGACTACGCGGTGCTCGACGCCGCCGGGGGCCGCTTCGCGATCACCATGACCTGTGCGGCGAACGCGCTGGGCCGGGTGCCGGAGGGGGACTTCGCCCGGTGCGACCCGGCCGTGGCGAGGGCCGCGATCGCCCCGCTGGCCGCCGCGCTCGGCACCGATGTCGCCTCGGCCGCGACGAAGCTCCTGGACGCGGGCACCGAGCAGGTGAAGTCCGTGGTCGAGGAGATGACGCGCGACTACCGGCTGGACAAGGACACCGCACTGCTCGTCGGCGGGGGCGGCGGCGCGGCCTCCGTGACCCCGCATCTGGCGGCCATGACCGGCCAGGAGGGCAGGATCGCCCAGCACAACGAGGTGATCAGCCCGATCGGCGTGGCCCTGGCCCTCATCCGGGAGCAGGTCGAGCGGATCATCCCGGGCGCCGGCCAGGAGCAGATCCTCGCCGTGCGCGCCGAGGCGGAGGCCGCCGTCGTCGCCCAGGGGGCCGCCGCCGACGGGGTGGAGGTGGAGGTCACGGTCGACCCGCAGACCAGCACCGTACGGGCCGTGGCGACCGGCGCCACCGAACTGCGGACCCAGGACCGCGCCCACCGCGCCGACGAGGCGGACCGGCTGCGCGCCGCCGCGATGAGCCTGCGGACCGATCCGGCCTCGGTGCGGGTGCTCGCGGGCACACCGGCCCACACCGTGTACGGCACCGAGGTGCACCGGCGTTTCCGGGCGGACCGGCACCCGGTGCGGGTCGTGGACGCGGACGGCGTCGTACGGCTGCACGCACCGGACGCCCGGGTGGAGACGACCACCGTGGGGCAGGCGCCCGAGGTCCTCGCGGGGCTGGTGAAGGAGGCCACGTCGTACGGTGACGGCGGCGTCCGCGCCCCGGCGCTGCGGCTGCTGCTCGGGTCCCGGATCGCGGACCTGTCCGGGGTGATCGACCCGGATCCGCTGCTGGCGCTGGCCCGCAGCGAACTGCGCGCCCGCGCCGCGGACGAACCGGTCGTCGCGGTCGTGGAGGTGCGCTCATGACGACCGCCCTGCTCGACCGGGCCGCACGCACGGCCATTTCGGCGCTGGAGGCCGACGACGACATCGCGTTCGGCGCCCGGCTGCTCGCGAACACGCCCACGCACGAGGGGCGCGACCCGGAGCTGCTGCGCCACTGGGCCCGTACCGCCGGCGCGTTCGGCGCGGCGCTGCCGCCGGTCCCGGCGACGGCCCGGATCGTGGAGAGCGACGGGGGCCTCGCGAAGGGGCTCCTGGCCCGCTACACCTCCCGGCCGGTGCCCACCGTCGAGCTGTTCACCGACACCCTGGCCCTCGCGGACGAGCTGATCGACCTGCTCGGCTGGCGGGAGCTGTATCCGGCCGGGTCCGTCCGGGCGGCGGCGATCGCGCACGAGGCGGTGCACGAGCGGCTCCACCACGGTCCGGCGAAGAAGGCGCTCAAGCACGCCCTGGGCCACGTCGTGCTGCGCGCCGGCCGGCACACCCTGTACGGCCATGTCGCGGGCGCCGACGAGATCGCCGCCCATGCCCATGCCCGCGCGGTCTGCGGCCTGGGCCGAAGTCCGCTCCTGCTGACGGCCGCCCTGGCCACCGCGGCCGAACCCCGGCACGGGTCCGCAGCCGGATCCCCGCACGGAAGAGAGAAGTAACGCCATGGGCGTCGTCATCCTTCTTGTCATGGCGGCCGGTGTCGCCGCCATGCTCACCCGCAGGCTGCCCACGGCCTTCGCGCTCGTCATCCTGGCCGTCGTCATCGCCTTCGTCGCGGGCGCCCCGCTGACCGGCGAGAACAGTGTCCTCGACACGGTCGTCCAGGAGGGCGCGCCGGCTCTCGGCGCCACGATGATCGCGATCCTGCTGGGCTCCTGGCTGGGCAGGCTCCTCGACGAGACCGGCATCGCGGGCACCCTGGTGCGCAAGATCGTCGAGTTCGGCGGGGACCGGCCGGTGGTGGTCGCCCTGGGCGTCCTCGGCGTCTCCACCCTGGTCGGCACGGTCACCGGCTCGGCTCCCGCGGCGATGCTCGCCGGGATCATCGGCATCCCCGCCATGATCGCCGTGGGCATCCCCAAGGTCACGGCGGCCGGGACGATCCTGATGGGCATCGCCGCCGGCATGCCGTTCGAGCTGCCCATCTGGCAGTTCTTCTCCACCGCGCTGGAACTGCCCGTCGAGACCGTGCGCGGCTTCATGTTCAAGCTGTTCCCGTTCGCCCTGGCCGCGGCCGTCCTCTTCGTCGTCGTCGAGACCCGCAGGCGCGGCGTCGAGCACGCCTGGTCGCTCAAGTCGGCCTCCGCCAAACCCCTTTCGCGGCGCAAGCAGCTGGGCGACGCCCCGTGGTACGCGCTCCTCACCCCGGTCGTGCCGCTGGTCCTCGCCCTCGGCTTCGAGGTGGCGATCCTGCCGTCGATGCTGGCGGGCATCCTGTTCGCGCTCGTCACGACCACCCGGCCGCGCGAGATGAACAAGCGGCTGCTGCGGACGCTGTACGGCTCGTTCGAGGTCGCGGCCGCTCCGATCGTCCTGTTCATCGCCATCGGCATCCTGCTCGCCGCGGTGAAGCTGCCCGGTGCGGTGGAGTCGCTGGAGCCGCTGGTCAAGGCGGTCAGCCCGCAGAACCCGGTGCTGTTCGTCCTGGTCTTCACGCTGCTCGTGCCGCTCTGTCTGTACCGGGGGCCGCTGAACGTCTTCGGTCTCGGCGCGGGCATAGCGGGCGTCCTCATCGCCGCCGGCATCTACCCGGCCGTCGCGGTGCTGGGGCTGGCGACCTCGTACAACCAGGTGTTCGGGGTGTCGGACCCCACCAGCACGCAGACCGTGTGGAGCGCGCAGTACGCGGGGGTGACGCCGCAGCAGGTGATGCTGCGGACCCTGCCGTACGTCTGGGCCGTGGCGCTCGGCGGTTTCTGCGTCACCGCCGCCAGTTATCTGTGATCGCTCATCCTTTCGGGACGGAGAACGACATGACACAGCACGAGGACACTCCGGTCGCGGCCGCCGCACCCCACCCGAGCCGTCGGATCTTCCTGCGGGGCGCGCTGGCCGGCACGGCGGCGACCGCCGGACTGATCGCCACCGGCGCGGGGGCGGCCCCCGCCGCCGCTGCCCCGGGCGGCTTCCCCGACTACCGCCACCTGAAGCCGCTCCTGACACCCTCCCAGCTGAAGTACAACCCGACGGGCGAGATCATCTTCCCGTGTATCCGGGGCGTGTACGACAAGCTGGCGAACCCGCTGGGCCGCTACTACCTCTACTACGCCCCCCCACGACGCGCCCGGTGGCATCTGCCTGGCCTACGGCGACTCGCTGGAGGGCCCGTTCACGGAGCACCCGGCCAACCCGCTGGTCTCCAACGACTGGCAGCCGCACTACAAGGTCAGCCATGTCTCCTCACCGCACGTCCTGTGGAACGAGGACGTCAAGGAGCTGTGGCTCTACTTCCACGGCGAGAACCACACGACCCGGCTCGCCCGGTCCAAGGACGGCGTCACCTTCACGTACGACAGGACGGTGCTCACCAAGGACATGCTGCCCGCGGGCACCAACGAGACGTCCTACGCCCGGGTGTTCCGGCACGACCTGCCCGCGCGCGGCGCGCGGTACGTGATGCTCTTCATGATCAACAATCAGTCCAACCATCGCGACATCGCCTGGGGCTGGTCGAAGGACGGCCGCGACTGGACCTTCGCCCAGCAGCCGCTGGTGCGCCACTCGGACGTCGGCGTGAACAACCTCAGCGGTCCGCACCTGCTGACCCGGGGCGGCAGCTGTTACGTCGTCTACCACACCGGCAAGGAGGACGGCGGGAACATCCTGATCACCGAGGTCGGCAACGACTTCTCCCGCCGCGACCACCTCGGGGTGTTCTACGACTCGGGCAGCGCGGCCCCGGAGAACGGCCGCAGCGCCTCACCGAGCTTCGGCACGGACCGGGGCGTACCGTACCTGGTCTACGAGGCGGGCGACCGGCTCGGGGGCTCGATCGCCGTCGCACGCGGCTGACGGTGGCCGGGGTGCGCCGGACGGACCGGCGCACCCCGGCCGTTCCCCTTTCCGCCTGCCGCCGCCCTTCCTGCCGCAGTCCATCCCGAGGAAGGCTCCCCCGATGCCCCACGATCCCCGACTGGACCCCGAGATGGCCGCGGCGCTCGCCGCCGAGCCGCTGCCGCCCACCGTCCTGCACCGTCTGGACCGCCGGGAGTTGGCCGCCCTGCGCGCCGCCCGCGCCGAAACGGCCTTCCCGCCGCCCGCCGAGGGTGTCGTGGTGACCGACCACCGGCTGCCGGGCCCCGGCCCGGTCCGGGTCCGCTTCTACCGGCCCCGCGAGGCGCCTCCCGGGCCGCTTCCCTGCCTGGTGTGGATCCACGGCGGCGGCATGGTGCTCGGCACACCCGAGACGGACGACGCCCGGGTCTCGGCGTACGTCCTGGGGGCCGGGTGTGCCGTGGCGTCCGTGGACTACCGGCTCGCGCCCGAGCACCCCCATCCCACGCCCGTCGAGGACTGCTACCGCGCACTGCGGTGGACCGCGGAGCGGGCGGGTGCGCTCGGCGTCGATCCGGAGCGGCTCGCGGTCGGCGGGATCAGCGCGGGCGGCGGCCTCGCGGCCGCCACGGCTCTGATCGCCCGGGACCGCGGCGGGCCGCCCCTGGTCTTCCAGTTCCTGCTCTGCCCGATGCTGGACGACCGCAACACCACGGAATCCAGCCGGGAGTTCACCGAAGCCGTCACCTGGCCACGCGCCAACAACCTCTACGGCTGGGCGGCGTTGCTCGGTCCGCTCGCGGGTGGCGACGAGGTCTCCCCGTACGCGGCCCCCGCCCGCGCCGCCGATCTGTCGGGGCTCCCGCCCGCGTACGTCGACGTCGGGGAGCTGGAGGTGTTCCGCGACGAGTGCGCCCAGTACGCGCTGCGGTTGATCGGCGCCGGGGTGTCGACCGAATTCCATCTGTGGCCCGGGGCGTTCCACGGATTCGACGGGGCGCTCCCCCGTCTCTCCCTCCCGCGAAGGGCCGCCGGGGAGCAGATCGCGGTGCTGCGACGGGCCCTCGGCGGCCCTACCAACTGACGCCCAGACGCAGCGGGCCGCGGGAGGTCGTCCCGGTCCGCCACACGACCGTGTCGACGGGGGCGGCCAGGCGCAGCCCCGGGAAGCGGGCGGCCAGGCGGTGCAGGGCGAGCTGGAGCTCCGTGCGGGCCAGCCAGGCGCCGAGGCAGTAGTGGGGGCCCGCGCCGAAGGAGAGCGTGGGGGCCTCCAGCGGGGCGAACAGGTCGTGGAGGGTGGCGGGCGGAAAGACCTCCGGGTCGCGGTTGGCCATGCCGCAGTCGGCGAGCACGATCGCGCCGGCCGGGATCGTCACCCCGCCGACCTCGACGTCCTCACCGGCATGGCGGGTGCTGCCCCGGTCGTCGCCCAGCGGGACGAGGTGGACGAGACGGTCCACGAGGTGCCCCGCGGCCTCCTCGTCGGCGCCGAGGCGCGGCCAGGTCTCACGGCGTTCACCCAGCAGGTAGAGCAGGGCGTTGCCGAGCATGGTCATCGTGCTGTCGTGGCCTCCGACGACCAGCCCGCACACCAGGCTGACCAACTGGGCCTCGGGGACGCCCCCTTCCTCGTCGGCCGCCGCGACCAGACCGCTGATCAGGTCCTCGCCCGGGGTCCGGCGCCGCTCCGCGAGGAGGTGCGCGCCGAACGCGCTGAACTCCTTGAGGGCCGCCGCCACCTGTTCGCCGTCGTGGGTGCCGTCGGAGAAGGCGTGCTCGCTCCAGTGCCGCATCCGGTCCCACGCGGACTCGTCGAGCCCCATGAGGCGGCTGATCACCGCCACCGGGAGCGGGAGGGCGAACTCGGCCACCGCGTCGGCCGGTTGCGGTCGCGTCTCCAGCCGGTCGAGGAGCCCCTCCACTATCGCGGCGATCCACGGCCGCCAGCGGGCGACGGCCCTCGGGGTGAACGCGCGCCGCAGGGTGCGGCGCAGCCGCAGATGGTCGGGGCCGTCCTGGTTGAACATCAGGTCGGGGTCGTTCACGAGGTCGGGTACGCCGGAGAGGGCGGGCGCGTCGGGGGCGTACAGCCGGGCCCGGCCGAACCGCGGGTCGGAGAGCACCTGGCGGACGTCCTCGTAACGGCTGACCTGCCAGGCGGGGGCGCCGCCCGGCAGCTCGGCGGGGCGGGGCGGCCCGGGTTCCTCGAAGAACAGGCGGTGCATCGGCTCCGGGGCCGGATGCGTGGGGTCGGTGGTGGTCAACGTGCCTCCTGGGCAGCACCGTTGGATCGGGCGGAGGGAGGACGGCGCTCAGAGTTCGACGAGCACCTTGCCGCGGTTGGCCGCCCGGTCGCCGTAGAGGCTGCCGTAGGCGGCGGGGATCCTGTCGAAGCCGTGGTGCAGGGTGTGGTCGCAGACGACCTCACCGCGCCGGACGCGGCCGCCCAGGTCGGCGTGGAGGTCCTGCCAGTTCTGTTCGGTGAACCATTCCAGGGAGAAGATGCCGCGGACGGTGGCGCGCGGGAACATCAGGTAGGGCAGGAGCCGGGGGCCGGTGGACTCGTTGCCGACCTGGGTGGCCCACTGCCAGCACACCGCCACCTGGCTCCCGATGTTGAGCAGGGAGAACACGGCGTCGGTGACCGCGCCGCCGAGGTTGTCGAAGTACCGGTCGACGCCGTCGGGGGCGGCCCGGACGAGTGCGTCGCGGACGGTCTCCGCGCTGTCCCCGTGACGGTAGACGATCACCGCGTCGAACCCGAGCCCGGTGAGGTAGTCCGCCTTCTCCGGGGACGAGGTGGTGCCGATGACCCGGGCCCCGGCGAGCGCGGCGAGCTGCCCGACGAGGGAGCCCACCGAGCCGGACGCCCCGCTGATGACGAGGGTCTCGCCGGGACTGATCGTCATGTACTTGGTCAGGGTCCCCCAGGCGGTCATGCCGGGGCCGCCCATCACGCTGAGGGCGGTCGTCAGCGGCAGGGCGTCGTCGTCGTACCACCGGGGGTCGAGCCTGCGGTAGGCGGGGAAGACCATGGGGAACGTGCCGGTCTGCCAGAGTTCGGGGACGCCGGTGCCGATCACATGGGTGCGCCAGCCGCCGAAGCCCTGGACGAGGTCGCCGACGCGGTGGGCGGCGCGCGGTCCCGCCTCCACCACCTCCATGATCGAGTCGGCGCCCATGTGCCGGCCGATCGGGGTGTCGAGGGCGATGCCCTGGAGATAGGGGTCGACGGAGACGTACAGGGTGCGCAGGAGCATCTCGTCGGGGGCGAGGGTCACGTCGACGTTCTCGACGACCTTCTCGTAGACCCGGTCCACGTCGGGGACTCCTTCGACGTGTTCGCGGACCACCCATTTCGCGATCTTCATGGTTTCCTCTCGGTCGGTGCGGCGGGGCGCACGGGCACGGGGATGACCCGGTGGGTCGGTGGTGGTGCGGTGAGGTCGAGCGACGCGGTGAAGGGCCGGTCGTCGTCGCGGCAGACGAACTGCATGACGTGGCGTCCGGCGGCGGCGGCCCGGATGAGCCCGCCGGTGGTGGCCCAGACACCGGACTGGTAGAAGTCGCGCAGCCCGGGGAGGCCCGGGCCGTGCTTCTTGATCAGCTCTTCGAGGGTCTCGCCGCTCTCCACGAAGGGCTGCCAGCCGAGGACGGTCCCGTCGTAGTTGCCGGTGTAGCGGACCTGGGTGAGGGGGCTGGAGACGTCACGGACGACGATCGCGTCCCGCAGGCCGGGGTAGCGCTGCTCCAGGAAGCCGACGAGTGTTTCGCGGGCCCGCCGTTTCGCCGCGTAGTAGCCGCGCCCGTGCCGTACGGGCAGGGTGTGCAGCTCCTGTCCGCCGCGGGTGCGGGTGATCTGTTCGGGGCCCTCGTCCAGGGCGCGCCAGGGGGCGATGTCGCAGAAGTAGGTGGCGTAGACGACGGTGGTGCCGTCCGGGGACAGTTCGGGGTAGTGGCGGCTGCGGAACTGGACGTTGATGCTGGGGTGGCGGATGCCGGTCAGTTCGGCGGCCGTCGCCCCGTCGAGGAGGTAGGTGGTGCAGGGGTCGCCCTCGGGGAAGGGGCGGGAGAGGCCGAGGAAGAGGGTGAAGTAGCCGGGGAAGACCATGCCGGGTTCGTGGATGGTCTCGGTGTAGAGCTTGCGGTAGTCCTCGCCCAGGTACTTGCCCTCCAGGAACTTCATGGTCGTGGTGTAGCCGTCGCAGGCCGACACGACGATGTCGGCGCGCAGTTCTTGACCGTCGCTGAGGCGGACGCCCACCGCCCGGTCGTCCTCGACGATCACCGTCTCGACCCTGGTGTTGTAGGAGACCTCGCCGCCGAGCCGGCGGTAGCGGGCCTCGATCGACTCGGCGAGGCCGAGGGAGCCGCCTTCGGGGACTCCGGCGGAGAGGTTGGCGTGCGAGGCGAGCTGGAAGTGGAAGGGGAGGACGGGGAAAGCCGGGTGCTTCTCGTACAGGATGAAGTTGAAGGCCTCCCGCAGGAGGGGGTCCTTGAACTTCTGGGAGAAGTCGCTCATCAGGACGGTGATCGTGGTGCGGACGGAGTTGAAGTACGGCAGGAACGAGGCGAGCATCCGCCAGCGCTCCCGGCGTCCCATCAGTCCGACGGGCTTGAGGAAGGGGTAGACCGCGAGCGCCTTGCGGAAGCTGCGCAGTTGCGCGCAGAACTTCCGCACCAGCCGGGCGTCGGCGGGCGAGATGTCGATGAGGTGGGCTTCGAGGCGGTCGGGGTCGGAGTAGAAGTGGACGGCCCGGCCGTCCGAGCCGCGCACGATGTTGAAGACGTCGAAGTGGCGGATCTCCTTGCCCTGGAGGGCGCCGAGCTCCAGCCAGATCTGGTGCATCTCGTTGCCGGGGCCGCTGCCGAGGAGCCAGCTGACGCAGGCGTCCAGGGTGAAGCCGCCACGCTCCCAGGCGGTGCAGCAGCCGCCGGGGATCTCGTGCATCTCCAGGATGCGGGTGCGGTAGCCGTTCATCTGGGCGTAGCAGCCGGTGGAGAGCCCGCCGAGGCCGGCCCCGATGATGATCATCGTCTCCCGGGGCCGGCGGGCGCCGCCGGGCCGGGGCCCGTTCCTGTCGCCGCTCATGAGCCCTCGCTCTCCCGTGCGGACCACCGGTCGAGCTGGGGCAGATGTCCCAGCTTCCCGGGGTGCCAGGGTTCGGCGCCCTTGCTCTCCCAGGCCCGGAATTCCAGGCCCAGGTCGCGGCAGAGGTACTGGACGGCGAAGCGGCCGGTGGAGGCGGCGCGGATCAGGCCGCCCATGCCGACCCACTGTCCGGCCATGGAGAAGTCGCTCAGTCCCGGCAGCCGCATCCGGTCCTTGCCGACGAGGCGCGCCGCGACGTCGTCGGCGTCGGAGAACGCCTTCCACGCGAGGATGGAGCCGCCGAGGTTGCCGGTGTAGCGGTGGGTGGTGGCGGGCGTGGCGACCTCGACGATGGCGATGCGCTCCGCGATGCCCGGCGTGCGGCGCTCCAGGAAGTCGCGGACGAAGTGGGCCACTTCGCTCTTGCGCCGGCGGTACTCCTTGCGGTCCCTGGTGCGCAGGTCCTTCCAGTGGGCGTAGTCGCTGAAGTAGGTGCAGTGCAGGACGGAGTGGCCCGGCGGTGCGAAGCCGCCGGAGTAGCGGGAGCGTGCCTGCACGACGAGGCTGTCCTGGAGGGCTCCGGGGAGGTGGGCCGCGTCGTCGGGGCCGAGGAGGTGTGTGGTGCTGTGCGCCTCCTCGGGTTCCAGGTCGCCGCGCAGGCCGACGAAGGCGGAGACGACGGCGGGGAAGAGGGTGCCGGGGCGGTGGAGGAGGTCGGTGTAGAGCTTGTCGATCCGGGGGCCGGTGTACCGGCCGCCCAGGAGTCCGTAGACGGTGGTGTGGCCGTCGCAGGCGGAGACCACGTGCTCGGCGAAGTACTTCTTCCCGTTGCGGAGTTCGATGCCGATCGCGCGGTCGTCCTCGACCAGGATGCGTTCGGTACGGGCCCGGTAGGTGACCGTTCCGCCGAGGCTCTTGTAGCGCTCCTCGACGGAGCGGGCGAGGCCGAGCGAACCGCCCTGGGGGAAGCCCGCGTTGCCGTGGTGGGCGGCCGCCATGTTGAAGAGGTAGGGCAGCATCGGGAAGCCCTCGGGGTCCTGGAAGAAGATGTTGCGGAACGCCCTGCGCAGCAGCGGGTCCTGGAACCGGTCGGCGAACACGTGCATCGGGGTGGCCGCGGTCCGCCAGAACAGCCGGAACGCGGGGAGCACCGTGCGCAGGGTCTGGGCCCTCTCCCGTACGGTCCTGAGCGCGGGCGCCGTCAGGAACGGGTACAGCTCGATGTCGATGAAGCGCCGCAGGTCCCGGGTGAAGGCCCGGATGAGCGGGGCGTCGGCGGGTGAGACCTCCAGGAGGTGGGCCTCCAGCCGGTCGGGGTCGTTGTAGAACGTCACCGACCGGCCCGAGGCGTCCTCGACCTTGTTGAACAGTTCGAAGTTGGTGACCGTCTTGCCGTCGAGCGCGCCGAGTTCGCTCCACACCTGGTGGGCGTCGTTGCCCGGGGCGGTGCCGATGAGCCATTCGATGCAGTAGTCGAAGAGGTACCCGTCGCGCGACCAGGCGGTGCAGCAGCCGCCGGGCAGCACGTGCTTCTCGAAGATGCGGGTCCTGGCTCCGCTCATCTGCGCGTAGACGCCGGTGGAGAGGCCGGCCACGCCCGCGCCGATGACGATGACGCGGGGCGGGGTGCCCGGGGTGCGTTCCCTGCTGGTCCAGTCGGTGGGGTCGTCATCCGCCATGGGCCGCGTCTCCCCTCAGGACGGAGCGCACCAGCTCGGCGTTGCGGGGCAGGTGCTTGGCGTCGAGCATGTCGGCGTGGACGCCGGAGCCGCGCAGTACGGCGGTGGCGCCGGTGGAGCTGCCGTGCCAGGTGCCGTGCTCCCCGGCGGCGTAGAGGGCGGCCTTCTCCTCGTCGGTGATCACGCTGACCGTCGCGGCGACCGTGCCGGTGTTGGGGGTGCGACCGCAGAAGGCGAGGTACTCGGCGGCGTGGGCGAGGGTCTCGCGGGCGACGGCCTCGGAGCCGGTGTGCTTGCGTACGTGGTCGGCGAGTTCGCTCTCGAAGGCGGCGATGCCCGAGGCGTCCGGTTCGTAGGCGGCGAGGATGCGGCGGGAGTCGAGGATGACGACGTGGGCGACCTCCCGGCCGCGCCGCTCCAGCTCCTTGGCCGTCTCGAAGGCGAGGTTGCCGCCGAGGGAGTAGCCCAGGAGCAGGTAGGGGCCGTCGGGCCGGTCCGCCTCGATCAGGTCGGCGTACCGGCTGACCTTGTCGTCGCCGGGGAGGTAGTTGAAGCCGGTGACGGAGTGGTCGGGGAGCTGGGCGGCCAGCCCTCGGTAGACGAGTCCGTGGCCGCCGGCGGGCGGGAAGCAGAAGAGGGCGGGGGCCTGTCCGGCGTTGAAGGTGAGGCTGGGCAGTTCGTCGGCGGTGGTGCCGAGCAGGACGTCCTCCACGGTGGCGGCCATGCCGTGCAGCGTGGTGACCTGGTAGAGCCTGCTGACGGGGACGCCGACGCCGAACTCGGTGCGCAGGTGGTGGAGGAGTTCGATGAGTTTGATCGAGCTGCCGCCGAGTTCGAAGAAGTCGTCCTCCAGACCGATCTGTTCGCGGCCGAGCAGGGTCTTCCAGTGGCGGGCGACGCTGACCTCGTACAGCGTCACGGGCTCCTCGTGCGGTCGGGCTCCCGCCTCGGCCCGGGGGGCGGGCAGGGCGGCCGTGTCGACCTTGCCGTTGGCCGTCAGCGGCAGGGCGGGCAGTTCGGTGAAGTGGGACGGGATCATGTACGAGGGCAGTGAGCGCGCCAGGTGGCGGCGCAGGGCCCGGACGTCCAGGGTCGCGCCGGGCGCGGGGACGCAGTAGGCGCAGAGTGTCGCCTCTCCCCCGGTGTCGGTGCGTACGGTGACGACGGCCCGGGCGAGCGGGGGCCACTGGGCGAGCTGCGCCTCGATCTCGCCGATCTCGATGCGGTGGCCGCGCAGTTTGACCTGTCCGTCGGTGCGGCCGAGCAGGTGGACCCGGCCGTGCGCGTCCCAGCGGGCGATGTCGCCGGTGCGGTAGAGGCGTTCGGTCCGGGCGTCGGCTCCCCGGCCGAGGGCCCGGGTGACGAAGCGCTCCTCGGTCTGTTCGGGGTCTCCGGCGTAGCCGAGGGCGACTCCGGCGCCGCCGATCCAGAGTTCGCCGGGCACGCCGGGCGGGACGGGTTCGCCGTGGGCGTCGAGGACGTGGAGGGTGCTGTTGGGCAGGGGCCGGCCGATCGGGACCATCGCGCCGGGTTCCAGGTCGTCGACGGGCCCCTCGAAGAACGCGCTGTCGATGGTGGCCTCGGTGAGGCCGTAGGAGTTGACGAGGCGGGTGCCGGGTCCGCACAGCTCGGCCAGCCGGCGGTACTCCCCCACGCTCCAGGCGTCCGAACCGACCACCAGCAGGCGCAGGAAGTCCAGCCGCAGCCCTTCCCGTGCGCAGTGGTCCATCAGGCCGCGGACGACGGCGGGAACGAACTCCGCGCAGTCCACGCGTTCCTGACGCATTGTCCGGTAGAGCCGGGTGGTGTCGAAGAGGAGGTCGCGGTCGGCCAGGACGAGGGTGCCGCCCGAGCACAGGGCGCGCACCAGGTCGCCGGTGAACACGTCGAAGGACGGTTCGGCCATCTGGAGGTGTGTGCGGACGTCGCTGTCCAGCCGGTACTCCTGGCGCCACGCGGCGTGGGCGGAGGCGAGGTTGCGGTGGCTGACGCGGACGGCCTTGGGCCGGCCGGTGGATCCGGAGGTGGTGATGACGTACGCGGGCGAGTCGGGGCCCGCCTCGGCGGCCGGTCCTTCCGGGTGCGGTTCGGTACGTCCGAGCGCGGCGAGGGTGAGCGTCGGGACGGTCAGCGCTCCGGTCTGCTCCGGCGCGGCGTCGTCCGCGACGAGGACGAGTGCCGCGCCCGTGGTCGTCACGAGGTGGGCGAGCCGGTCGGCGGGCTGGTCGGGGCGGAGCGGGAGGTAGGCGGCGCCGGCCCTGAGCACGCCGAGCAGGGTGACGATCAGCTCGGGCGTCTTGTCGAGGCACAGCACGACCACCGAGCCCTCGCCGACGCCGAGCGCCCGCAGCCGGGCGGCGGTGCCGGCGGCCCGCCGGTCCAGTTCGGCGTAGGTCAGCCGGCGCGTCCCGCCGTGTGCGGTGGGCAGGGTGACGGCGACGGCCGCGGGGTGTTCGACGGCGACGCGGCCGATCAGCGTCTGGACCGGGGTGAACGGCTCCGCCCCGGGTCCGGCGGACGGCAGGGCCGGGCGGCTCCATTCCCCGACGAGCCGTTCCCGCTCCCGGTCGCCGAGCATCTCCAGTCGTGAGGCGGGCTGTTCGCCCGGCACCCGGGTCATCCGGTCGAGGAGCCGGGTGTAGTGGGCGGCCATGCGGCGCATGGTCTCGGGGAGGAAGAGGTCGGTGTTGTACTTGAACACGCAGTGGAAGCGGCCCTCGGCCTCGTCCTCGTAGGCGGACAGCGTTATGTCGAACTGCCCTTCCTCCTCCGGTAGTTCGATGTACTCCAGGCGGTAGCCGTACTGCTCGGTGGCCACCTTGTGGGTGAGGAGGATGAACATCGCCTGGAAGACGGCGGAGCGGCTGGGGTCGTGCTGGAGGCCCAGCTCCTCGACGAGGAGGACGAAGGGGTACTCCTGGTTGTCCAGGCCGCCGAGCACGGTCCGGCGGACCTGTTGCAGCAGTTCGGCGACGGTCGGGTCATCGGACAGGTCGGCGTGCAGGGGCAGCGGGTTGACGAAGTAGCCGTAGACGGACGAGAAGTCCTGCCGGGTGCGGCCGGTCACCGGGCTGCCGACGACGATGTGGTCCTGCCCGGAATAGCGGTGCAGCAGGAGGTAGTACGCGCTCAGCAGCACCATGAACGGGGTGACGCCGTGGGCCCGGGCCAGGGCCTGGACCCGGGCGCTGAGGGCGTCGTCCAGGACGAAGAACTCGGAGGCCCCGTTGTGCGTCTGGACCGCCGGGCGCGGCTTGTCGACGGGGAGGTCGAGGAGCGGGACCTCGGCCGGCAGGTGGGAGCGCCAGTAGTCGAGCATGCCCGCCGCCCCGGGCCCGGCCAGGAAGGCGTTCTGCTGGTTGAGGAAGTCGAGGTAGCGGGCCCCGATCGGTGGGAGCTGGGGTTCCTGGTTGCGGCGCAACGCCTCGTAGACGGCGAGGAGTTCCTCGATGAAGGTGAAGGTGGAGATGGCGTCGGAGACGATGTGGTGGACGGCCTTCATGATGATCCAGCGGTCCGGGCCCCGCTTGAAGAGCCGGAAGCGGACCAGGGGGTCCTGGGCGAGGTCGTAGGGCTTGCGGTACTCCTGGACGATCGTCGCGTGGATGGACTCCCAGTCCTCTCCCTGGACGTCGAAGAGGGCGAGGTCCATCGCGGCGTCCTCGGAGACCCGCTGCACGGCCTGCCCGTCCACCAGGAGGAAGTTGGTGCGGAGCGCGGGGTGCCGGGCGATGAGCCGGCGGACGGCCTCGAACATCAGGTCCGGTTCGAGCGTGACGGTCACCTCGACGGCCCCGCCGATGTTGTACGCGTAGCCGTCGGGGTTGAGGTGCTTGAGGAACCAGAGCGCTTTCTGGTTCTGCGTCAGTGGGTACTGCCCCTCGTCACTGTGGAGTTCCACAGCTCCCGGGGCCCCGTCGGGGGCGTCGGCCGAGGCCAGGGCGGTGAGGCCGTCGTGGAGCTGGGCGGCGAGTTCCCCGGCCGGGGTGCCGCTGAGCAGGGCGACCACGGGGAGGGCGACGCCGAGCTCGGCGTGGATCCGGGCCCGCAGCTCCATGGCGAGGAGTGAGTCGAGGCCGAGTTCGCCGAGTCCGGTGGCGGGGTCGATGCGGTCCGTGCCGGTGCGCAGCACGGTGGCCGAGAGCGCGGCGAACCGCTCGGCGACCAGGGCCCGGCGGGTCTCCTCGTCGGCGGCGCGGAAGACGTCGAGGAATCCGTTGCCCGAGGCGGCGTCGGCCGGCGGGGCGGCGGCCGCGGCGAGGTCGGCGACCAGCGGCGGCGGGGACGGGTACCAGGCGAGGAAGACGGGCCAGTCGACGACGGTGGCGACGACCAGCTGGGCGTGGTCCTGGCCGATGACGCGTTCCAGGACGGCCATGCCGGCGTCCGGGGACAGCGAGCTCATGCCACGGCTGTGCAGATAGTGGTCGACCAGTCCGAGTTCCTCGATCATTCCGGTGGCCCAGGGGCCCCAGTCCAGGCTGAGCGCGGGCAGTTGCCGGGCGCGGCGGTGGTGGGCGAGGGCATCCAGGAAGGCGTTGCCCGCGGCGTAGTTGGTCTGGCCGGCCGTGGTCAGCAGCGAGGCGATCGAGGCGAAGAGCACGAAGTGTTCGAGGGGTTCGTCGCGCAGGTGCCGGTGCAGGAGGTGGGCGCCGACGGTCTTGGGGTCGTGGACGGCGTCGAAGGCGGCCCGGTCCAGATCGGCGACGAGCGTGTCACGGACCTGTCCGGCGAGGTGGAACACCCCGCGTACGGGAGGCGCCCCGCTGTGCCGGTGGGCGTCGAGCCAGCCGGCCAGGGCGTCCTCGTCGGTGATGTCGAGGGTCGCGAGGACGGGCTGCGCGCCGAGCGCCTCCAGCTCGCGGAGCAGGGCCACGGCCCGGCCCTCGGCGGTGGCGGGGTCGGTGCCGGCCCACTTCTCGCGGGCCGGGACGGGGGTGCGCCCGACCAGGATGATCCGGCGGGCCCCGCGGCGTACGAGGGTGCGGCACAGCAGTCGGCCGAGCGCGCCGAACGCGCCGGTGACCAGATAGCTGCCGTCCGCCCGCAGGCGCAGGGGCAGCGGCCTGGTCAGGCCCTCGGCGGGGCGGAGGCGGCTGGTGCGGCGGACCCCGTCGCGCAGGGCGATCTCCTCCTCGTCGTCGCTGAGGACTTCGCCGAGGAGCGCTTCGGCCTCGGCCCGGTCGCCGTCGGGGCCCGGCTGCCGCCCGGGGTCGAGGTCGATGAGTTTGCCGGGGTGTTCGATCAGTTCCTGGTGCCGCAGCACGCGGCCGATGCCCCAGGCGGGTGCCCCGAGGGGTTCGGGCCCTTCGCCGGGCAGGGCCGGCTGGGCGCCGCGGGTGACGATGTGCAGGCGGCCTCCGCCGTCCCGGGCGGACAGGAGCCGGGCGAGGGCGATCAGTGAGTACGCTCCCGCGCCGGTGTGGTCGGTCAGGGAGGTCCGGTCGCAGTCGGCGAGGGCGGGCGCGTCGAGGTTCCACAGGTGCAGGACGGCCCCCCGGAAGGGACCCCCGTCGCGGTCCAGGTCGGCGAGGAGCCGGCGCAGACCGGCGTCGGACGCGGGGTCGACGGTGAACGTGGCGCCGTCGCCGGACGCGGTGTAGGCCGCGCCCCGGCGCACCAGGCGGCAGCGTTCGCCGCGGGCGCCGGCCAGGGCGGCGAAGGCGTCCGCGACTCCCCCGGTGTCGGCGAGGACCAGCCAGTCGTGGTCCCGTACGGCTGTCGTGGGTACCGGCCGGCGATCGGCTTCGCGCCCCGTCGGCCCGCCGCGTACGTCGCCGTCATTCACGTCACCGTCGTTCACCTCCTGCGGCAGGGCGCGGGCGTCGACGGCGGGCAGCGGTGGGCAGTCGGTCCAGACGGGTTCGGCGAGCCAGGAGTCGATCGTGGTCCGGGCGACGGCGGTGGCCGCCTTCTCCACGTCGGCGGCGCGGAAGCCGAGGACGCGGCCGAGCGGCGCCCCGTCGTCGGCGTACAGGGCGATGTTGCCGAGGGTGGTGTCGGCGTCGCCGGGGAGCAGGGTGGCGTGGGCCCAGAACGGCTGGTCGCCGATGGGTTCGAGGGCGACCTCGTCCAGGGAGAGCGGCAGCCTGATCCCGGTGACCGGTGCGGGGTCTTCGGGGGCCGGCGGGATCAGCGGAGTCAGGAGGGTCTGGAAGCAGGCGTCGAGGAGGACGGGGTGGAGGTGGTGGCCCGCGGCGTCGTCGCCGATCGCCCGGGGCGGGCGGATCCGGGCGAGGACCTCTCCGGCGCCGATCCAGACCTCCTCGATGGCCTGGAAGGCGGGGCCGTAGTGGTAGCCGAGGGCGGCCAGCGCGGTGTAGCAGTCGGGGCCTTCGAGGCGCCGGAGTGCCCTGGCGCGGAGCGCGGGGGCGTCGAGCGGCGGGGCGGTGCGGCGGCGTTGCCCGGTGCGGACGATCCCGCTCGCGTGCACGACCCGTTCCGCGTCGTCCCCGGTCGGGGAGGCGATGGTGAAGGCGGCGTTCTCCAGGGAGAGCGACACCTCCACGGTCCGGTCCTCGCCGTCGGGCAGGAAGAGGGCCTTGCGCAGATCGATGTCGGCGAGGACGGCGGTGGTGCCGCCGGTGAGCCGCAGGACGGCCTGGGCGGCCATTTCCAGATAGCCGGCGGCGGGGAAGACCACGGTGTCCTGGATGCGGTGGTCGGCGAGGTACGGCAGGTCCTCGGTGTCCAGGCGGGCCTGCCAGGTGGGCTCCGTACGGTCGGTGCGGCGGCCCAGGAGTTGGTGGTCGCGGTGGCCGAGCCGGACCTGGGCGACCGGCCGGGGTTCGGTCCAGTGACGGTCGCGCCGGAAGGGGTGGCGGGGCAGGGTGACCGGCCGGCCGGCCGGCTGGAGGACGCTCCAGTCGACGGCGACGCCCAGGTTGTGGAGCGAGCCGAGGGAGGCGGCGAAGCGCTCGCTCTCGTTCTCCCGGCGGCGGATCGAGGGCAGGGTGAGCCCGCTCGTCCCGCCCGTGTCGAGGCATTCGCGGATCGCGTGGCCGAGGACCGGGTGCGGGCCGATCTCCAGGAACACCTGGTGGCCGTCGTCGGCGATGCGGTCGACCGCGGAGCGGAAGCGCACCCGCTCGCGGACGTTCTTCCACCAGTACGCGGCGTCCAGTTCCTCGCCCCGGGCGGTTCCCTCGACACCGGTGAGGTACAGCGGAACCCGGGCCGCTCGCGGCTCCAACGGAGCGAGTTCAGCGAGCAGTTCGTCCTTGATCTGCTCCATGACGACGCTGTGGTAGGGCACTTCGACGGTGAGGAACTTCGCGAATTGCTGCTCGGCCCGCAGTTCCTCGGCCAGCAAGGTCAGCGCGGCCTCGTCCCCGGCCAGGGTGATCGCGGTGGGGCTGTTGACGGCGGCGATGGAGACCCGGTCGCTGTAGGGGCGTACCCGGCGCTCCGCCTCGTCCTCCGAGAGGCTGACGGCGAGCATGGCGCCGGTGCCGGCCAGGGTCTGCTGGAGGCGGCTGCGGTGCACGACGATCCTGGCCGCGTCCCGCAGGGAGTAGACGCCCGCCGCGTGGAAGGCGGCGATCTCACCGGTGCTGTGGCCGACCACGGCGTCCGGGCGCACTCCGTGGGACCGCCACAGGGCCGCCAGGGCGACCTGCACGGCGAAGTTCGCGGGCTGGGCGAGCCAGGTCTCCGCCATCCGGGAGACGGACTCGTCGGCGGTCATCTCCTCGATGAGAGACCAGTCGGCGAACTCCCGCAGCGCCCGGTCGCACGCGGCGACGGCGTCGCGGAAGACCGGCTCCTCCTCCAGGAGTTGGCGGCCCATGCCCCACCACTGGGGGCCCATGCCGGTGAAGACCCACACCAGCCGCCGGTCGGCGGCGTCCCGGGTCCGGCCGTGGACGACCCGGGGATGGGCCTCGCCGCGCGCGTGGGCGGCGAGGGCCTCGTCGAGGGAGGCGCGCGAGGTGTAGGCGACGGACAGCCGCTCGGGGAGGTGCTGGCGGCGGTGGGCCAGGGTGTGGCCGAGGTCGTCGAGGGCCACGGCCGGGCCGTTGTCGCCCGCCAGCTCGCCCCGGATCCCGGCCGCCATCTCCGTCAGGGCGTCGGGGTTGCGGGCGCTGAGGGGCAGGATGCTCCAGCGTCGCCCGGCGGTCGCGGCGGGGCGGATGTCCGGCAGGGGCGCGGGTGCCTCCTCCAGGACGACATGGGCGTTGGTGCCGCCGAATCCGAAGGAGTTGACCCCGGCCCGGGCGGGCCCTTCGTGCTCGGGCCAGGCGGTGGGCCGGGTGGGGAT
>NZ_JAAXYC010000180.1 GCF_018619185.1 Streptomyces sp. McG3
GCGCGGGGCCGGGACCCGGACGGCCGGGACGCGGGGTGGCCGCGGAACGCGGACCGGGTACGGGACGGGGGGTCGGCGCGGTGCGGCCGGCGGCCGGAGTGACGCGGGGACCCTGGGCGCTCTCGGGAATCTGAGGCTCCTCGGAGATCAGAGGCATGAAGGTGGTCTGTGGCGGACGCCGATGTCGCCGGCGTCGGTAAGAGGGGCGCGTGTGCGCGATCAGAATTCGAAGCCGAGCTGGCCCCCGCTTTCGAGTGCGGCCGCCTCGGCGGAAAAACGGACCTTCTTCAGGTGCTGCCACCGGGGCAGCGCGTCCAGATACGCCCAGGAGAGGCGGTGATGGGCCGTGGGCCCCCGCTCCTCCAGCGCGGCCCGGTGCACGGGCGAGGGATACCCCGCGTTGGCACCGAAGGCGAAGTCGGCGCAGTCCTCGGACGCGGCGCCCAGCTCGGCCATCATCCCGTCACGGTGCACCTTGGCGATCACCGAGGCAGCCGCGACCGCGATACAGGACTGATCGCCCTTGATCACGGTGCGGACCTTCCAGGGAGCGCCCAGATAGTCGTGCTTGCCGTCGAGTATCACCGCGTCGGGGCGCACCGGCAGCCCCTCCAGGGCACGCACGGCGGCGAGCCGGAGGGCGGCGGTCATCCCGAGGTCGTCGATCTCCTGCGGTGAGGCGTCGCCCAGCGCGTAGGCGGTGACCCAGCTCCGCAGCACGGGAGCGAGCTCGGCGCGCCGCCGGGGGGTCAACAGCTTGGAATCGGTGAGGCCTTCGGGCGGTCGGCGCAGACCGGTGACCGCCGCGCACACGGTGACGGGTCCGGCCCACGCTCCGCGTCCGACCTCATCGACACCGGCGACGGTCCTGGCACCGGTGGTAGCGCGAAGTGAGCGCTCGACGGTGTGCGTGGGTGGTTCGTACGGCATGGCGCCAGTCAGCGTACGCCGAGAGCCTCGGCAGCAACACCCCGGGGCGCCGTGCGTCCTGCGAATCGGTCGGCGGAGGCTGGTCCGAGGCCCCCTGGACCCGTGGGCCTGGCCCCCTCAACCCGTGGGCTCAGAGGGCCCGTCGGCTCAGTACGGGTCGTAGCCGTCGTCGTCCGGCTCGTATCCGTCCCGGGTCCCTTCCCTGCCCACGCTGTAGCAGTCACGCGCGTCGCCCTTCACCGGGCGCTTCTCCAGGATCTCCTTCGCCCGCGCCTCTCCCCAGCTGGTCGCGTACCAGGGGGTGTCGGCGCCGAGGACGTCGTTCTGGATGATCCGCAGCGCACAGGAGCGTTCCGGTTCGGGCAGTCGGTCCAGGGCCGGTACGGCGTCGGCGGACAGGTCCTTGACGTAGTCGATGTCGATGGCGGTCGACCGGCTGTCCTCGAAGCGCTGGACGTTCTGCTCGGCGATCAGCCCGTCCGGTGAGAGCAGCCCGAAAGCCAGGACGCCGGCCGCCGCGCTCACCGCGATGGCCCGGGGCAGGAACCGGGCCCCGAAGACGCCTGCCGCCAGGATGAGGACCAGCACCACCCCGAGCCAGAGCTCCATCGCGGCCACGGATATCCGGAGCCTGGTCAGGCCGTACTCGTCGACGTACAGGTCCATGCGGCGCAGCGCGGAGCCGACCACGACGAGGGTGAGCACGCACAGGGGACCGAGGACAGCCCGCACCAGGGTGCGGTCCCCGGTGCCGCCGCGCGGCGCCCAGCGCAGGGCCAGGGCGATCACGAGAAGGGTGAGCAGCGTGGCCCAGAGCAGCTGCCAGAAGCCCTGGCGGGCGTACTCCGCGTGGTCGAGCCCGGTCTCCGTCTTCACCTTGTCGTAGCCACCGAGGAGGACGACGAGCTGGAGCGCGATGAACGCGGCGAAGAGCAGGTTGAGCACGATCAGCGGAAGGGCCCATTCGGCCCGTCCCCGGGGTTTGCCGGGTCGTACGGTGATCCCGTCCCAGCGCACCGGTGCGGCCGCGGCGTGCGCGGCGGCGAGCGCGCCGGCCAGCCCGAGGGCGAAGAGGAAGATCCGCCACGGTCCCTCGCCGACCGAGGCGTCGGGCATGAGGCTGCCCAGCAGTTCGGCGAACGCGGCGTCCGCGCTGGCGAAGAGGGTTCCGAACACCACCAGCAGCACGAGGGCCACCACCGTGGTGCGCAGGGCGGCGCCCCAGCGCGCCCGGGAACCGTCGGCCCGTGCGCGAACCCCCCGCACGCCCCAGATGATGCCGGGGACGACCGAGTCGAACAGCCCCAGCGAGCCGATCAGCACCCCCAGCCAGCTGCGGCTTCCGTGCAGCGCGAGCGAGCCGAGCGCGACGGCGGACACCACGGCGAGGAAGGTGGGCCAGCCCGCGTCCCGGAGTGCCGGCACCGCGAGGAGCGCGAGCCCTCCCACCGCCCAGGTCGCGGTCCAGGGCCGTAGCCGGCGGCCTGCCGCCCGCGCGGCGAAGAACGCGGCCAGCGCGGCGGGCACGGCCACGATCAGGAGGCTCACCCCGAGTCCGTCACCCAGGAAGAGCGCGCTCAGGAGGGCGGTGGCCAGGACCGAGCCGAGCACGGCGGGGCTGATCAGGGGAGGTGCGGGGGGTCGGAGCCGGGCCGTCACCCCATCGTCCTTGGCGGCGGGCGTCCCGGTGCCGTACTGCCAGGGGCTGCCCGCCGGCCCGGTCCGTCGAGCCGCCTGGGCCCGTTGGCGCGGGTCGCCGGAGACCGGCGCCGGGGCGGGATCCCACACCGCGGAGGGCGGCGCGGCATCGGCGGCAGGCGCACCGGCGGGCCGCGCCGCGGCCGGATCCGGCTTGTTCGCTGCCGGTGTGCCGGCGGCCTCGGAGGCCGCGGGCGGTTCCGGTGGCCGGGGCGCGCCGGCTTCCTTCGGATTCCCGGGCGGTCTGGACGCCTCGGACGGCTGATCGGACATGGGACCCCTCCCCCACCGGGTCCACGCGCGGCCCTGGGCCGTACGCCTGTCCCGGCGTCTCATTCGGCGCACGCCCTCAAGATCAATGAGGGGCGGCGTGGCCGAAAGAGTAGTCCCGGACGCGCGTTCGCAGACACGCAGAGTGATCCTGTGGCAGGACCGTGACAGAGGACCGCGACACCGGTTCAGGCCGTGACAGAGGACCGCGACACCGCTTCAGGGGCGGCCGGCGGAGAAGCGGGACGGTAGCGGGGCGATCAGCGCGGGAGCGGCGTCAGCCACGCCGGGGGTTCCTCCGTCTGCGCCAGCCAGTCGGCCGGCGGCGCTCCGGCCTCGCCCGAGGCGACGACACCGCCGACGATGGCGCACGTCGTGTCGACGTCACCGCCGGCCTGGGCCGTGACCCAGAACGCCTGCTCGTAGTCCCCGAGGCTCCTGGCGGCCGACCAGAGCGCGAACGGCACGGTGTCGTGGGCGCTGGTCCGGCGGCCGTTGCCGAGGACCGCGGCGACCGTCCCGGCGTCCCGGTAGTCCAGCATGTCGCGGGCCCGGCGCAGCCCCGCGCCGACGGCGCTGCGGGGCACGAGCGCGATGACGCCGTCGAGGAGGTCCTCCGGGCTCGGTGGCCCGCCGGGGGCGGCGGCGAGCGACGCGGCGGCGGCCACGGCCATGGCGCCGACGACGGCCTCGCGGTGCTGGTGCGTGGTGTACGAGGAGATCTCCGCCTGGTGGGTGGCCTGCTCCGGATCGTCCGCGTACCAGGCGCCGAGCGGGGCGATGCGCATCGCCGAACCGTTGCCCCAGGAGCCCTGGCCCTGGAACAGCGCCGAGGACAGCTCCCGCCAGTCACCGCCCTCCCGTACGAGCCTGAGCAGCCGGTTGACGGCGGGACCGTAGCCCCGGTCGAAGTCGTGGTGCTCGGCGAAGGAGCGGGCGAGCGCGTCCTGGTCGACGCGACCGTGCGCGGTGAGCACGGCCACGACCGAGCAGGCCATCTCGGTGTCGTCGGTCCACTGCCAGGGCCCGGGCGGCAGGGCCCGCTGTTTCAGCAGGGGATAGTTGGCCGGAACGAAGAACTGGGAGCCCAGGGCGTCTCCCACGGACAGCCCACGCAGGCTGGCCAGGGCGCGTTCGAAGCGCCGCGCGGAAGCAGAATCAGCGGTCATCGCCCTGCCACTCTATCCGGTGCTGCCGTACGGCTCAGGGGTCCGCCAGTGCTGAAAGGGCCGGTCGAGGGTGTAGCGGCCGTTGTCGCCCAGCAGCAGGGTCCGCGTCTCGCCGTTGCCGGGGTTGGACAGCGACTCGAACTCCGCGACCGACCAGTGGAACCAGCGCATGCAGAACAGCCGCATCGTCAGTCCGTGGGTGACCAGCAGGACGTTCTCCGGGTGGTCCGACTCCTCGAAGCTCCGGTACAGACTCTCCAGGAACGCCCCGACCCGGTCGTAGACGTCGGCGCCGGACTCACCCTGGGCGAAGCGGTAGAAGAAGTGCCCGTAGGCGTCCCGGTAGGCCTTCTGCAGCCGTACGTCGTCCCGGTCCTGCCAGTTCCCCCAGTCCTGCTCACGCAGCCGGGGCTCCTCGCGTACGCGTACACGCGCCGGGTCGAGACCAAAGGCCCGGAACGTCTCGTGGGTACGGCGGTACGGCGAGATGTAGACGCTCACCCGTTCCTCGCCGAACAGCTCGCGCAGCCCCTCCCCGGTCTCCCGGGCCTGCCGCAGACCTGTGGGGGTCAGCCGGAGCGCGTGATCGGGCTCCCGCTCGTACACCGTGTCGTCGGCGTTGCCCTCGGACTCGCCGTGCCGGACGAGGACAATGCGCTGCGGTCGTGCCATGTCCCGACCATAGATCGGGTCGGGCCGGCACGAGCGGCCGGGGCCCGCGGACCCGGGTCACACCGTCCAGGAGGGTTCCAGCTCCACGACGTCTCCCGTCAGGGCGATCACGTCCGTCTCGGTCCCCGCGCGGGCCGCCAGCCGCTCGGCCCCCGCCGCGCGGTACTTGCCGCGCTCGGCGCTCGACTTCCACAGGGACAGCGCCAGGAACTCGTTCCCGGGCGCCTCGCCGAAGACGCCGCGCAGCATGCCGGGCGATCCGGCCATGGCGGGGTTCCACACCTGCTGCTGCATCAGCACGAAGTGCTCGGCGCGCTCCTCGTGCACCCGGCTGTGCGCGACCCTGACGACGTCCGCCTCCGTGAAGTGGGGCTCGAAGCCCGTCTTCACGTCGAAGCGGCGCTCGAAGAGCGTGACCTGCATGTCGCGGAACATGCCGGACTGCCCGGCCGCCAGCCGGTCGTGCCCGCGGGCCATGAAGGAGTCGTAGAAGACGCGGTTCTCCCAGAACGCGAAGACGTGGGCGACGCCGGGGCGCGTTCGGCTCCACCCGCCGCTCTGTCCTCTGAACCCCGGCTCGCCGAGCAGCCCCGCCCACTTCCGCTGTCCCCGCTCGAAACCATGACGGTCCACCACGGAGCAGCGAATCCACTTCACCAGCACCGCGCCATCGTACGGCGCGGAACGTGGCACGCGTCACGGTGCCGCGGTGTGCGCCCCGGCCGGCCGTTGCGCCCGCGCACGGGGGGCGCGGGGGCCCGAGCAGGCCGCAACACCCGTGCCCGGGGCGGACAGTGGCCCGAATCCGCCGCCCGTGGCCGGAGCAGTTGGTTCCGCGGCCGGTTCCCTACATGATCGGGTGAATCGTGTATCAGGTGATGGGAACGGTCCGTGGGCCGTCGGCCGGGAGGGAAGCCCCTTGAGCACTCCGAACAAGGACATCGAGAAGGTCGAGGTGCGGGTCAAATGGGACCCCAGCCGGCACGGGGCGGCCGCCAACGACCTCGACATCATCGCGGCGACCTACCCGGCCGGTGAGCCGTACGGCGCCCCCGCCTATCTGGTGCACTTCGACAGCCGCTCGCCGGACGGCACCATCACGCTGAACCGGGACAGCCGGACCGGCCAGGGTTTCGGCTTCGACGAGGTCATGACCATCGAGCTCAACCGGCTGGCCGACGCGTACGGGCGGGTGGTGGTCGGTGTCGCCATCCAGCAGCGCGACGGTCACAAGACCTTCGGCGACATAGGGAACACGGCGATGGAGATCCGCGAGGGCTACACGAGCCTGACCGAGAGCGACTTCTCCGACGTGGCGTGGGCGACCGCGGCGGTCGTCGGGGAGTTCACCCGGGACGGCTCGGGGCTCTGGGGGTTCCGGTCGGCCGTACGCGGCTTCGACGGCGACCCCGACGCGTTCGCCGCGGTGATGGGGAGCCGGGCCGCCGAAGGGTGACGTCGGTCAGTTCCGGCCAACCCGGCACGGGCGTCGGCGGCCTGCCTGCAAGAGGCCGGGAACATGCCGAAGGGGACCGGCCGATGGCCGGTCCCCTTCGTGAACAGCGGGTCAGCCGCGCGTCGGCGCGGTTCCGCGTCCGGTCAGCTGCAG
This sequence comes from Streptomyces sp. McG3, assembly GCF_018619185.1. GTDB lineage: Bacteria > Actinomycetota > Actinomycetes > Streptomycetales > Streptomycetaceae > Streptomyces. The sequence continues at coordinate 6,349 of NZ_JAAXYC010000180.1, forward strand.
CCGCTCGTCGAGCCGCAGCCCTCGCAGATGTAGCAGGAGCCGGCGCGCTGCATCTTCGTACCGCAGGAGAAGCAGAGCGGGGCGTCGGCGCTGATGCCGAGCTGCATCTCGACCAGTTCGGCCGAGGTGTGCGCCGTCTTCGGTGCCGGCTTCACGGCGGACTCCTCGGGAGCCGCCACCACCTTCAGGGGCTCGGCGCGGACCGGGGCCGACTGGGCCAGGCTGTCCGCGTCCAGACCGTCCGCCTCGAACGACGGCTCGTAGCTGCCGGTGTCCAGGTGGCGCTGACGCTCGTCGGCGGAGTGGATGCCGAGGGCCGAGCGGGTCTCGAAGGGCAGGAAGTCGAGCGCCAGGCGACGGAAGATGTAGTCGACGATCGACTGCGCCATCCGCACGTCCGGGTCGTCCGTCATACCGGCCGGCTCGAAGCGCATGTTGGTGAACTTCGAGACGTACGTCTCCAGCGGGACGCCGTACTGCAGACCGACCGAGACGGCGATGGAGAAGGCGTCCATCATGCCCGCGAGGGTCGAACCCTGCTTGGACATCTTCAGGAAGACCTCGCCGAGACCGTCGTCCGGGTAGGAGTTGGCGGTCATGTAGCCCTCGGCGCCGCCCACCGTGAAGGAGGTGGTGATGCCGGGGCGGCCCTTGGGGAGGCGCTTGCGGACCGGGCGGTACTCGACGACCTTCTCGACCGCCGTACGGATGGTCTCCTCGGCCTTCGCGGTGACCTCTTCCTTCTCCTTGTCCTTGGTCTTGGCGGAGAGGGGCTGGCCGACCTTGCAGTTGTCGCGGTAGATCGCGAGCGCCTTGACGCCCATCTTCCACGCCTCGAAGTAGACCTCCTCGACGTCCTCGACGGTGGCCGTCTCGGGGAGGTTCACCGTCTTGGAGAGCGCGCCGGAGATCCACGGCTGGATGGCCGCCATCATCCGGACGTGCCCCATCGCGGAGATGGAACGCTCGCCCATCGCGCAGTCGAAGACGCTGTAGTGCTCGGTCTTCAGGGCGGGGGCGTCGACCACGTTGCCGTTCTCGGCGATGTGGGCGACGATCGCCTCGATCTGCTCCGGCTGGTAGCCGAGGCGGCGCAGCGCCTGCGGCACCGTGCCGTTGACGATCTGCATCGAGCCGCCGCCGACCAGCTTCTTGAACTTGACCAGGGCGAGGTCGGGCTCCAGGCCGGTGGTGTCGCAGGACATCGCGAGACCGATGGTGCCGGTGGGCGCGATGACCGAGGCCTGCGCGTTGCGGAAGCCGTTCTTCGCTCCGAGCCGGATCACGTCCTGCCAGGCCTCCGTCGCGGCGGCCCAGACCGGCGAGTCGAGGTCGTCGACGTGGACGGCCTTGGCGTTGGCGTCGGAGTGCTGCTTCATGACGCGCTGGTGCGGCTCGGCGTTGCGGGCGTAGCCGTCGTACGGGCCGACGACCGCGGCCAGCTCGGCGGAGCGGCGGTAGGAGGTGCCGGTCATCAGCGAGGTGATGGCGCCGGCCAGCGCGCGGCCGCCGTCGCTGTCGTACGCGTGACCGGTCGCCATCAGCAGGGCGCCGAGGTTGGCGTAGCCGATGCCCAGCTGACGGTAGGCGCGGGTGTTCTCGCCGATCTTCTGCGTGGGGAAGTCCGCGAAGCAGATCGAGATGTCCATCGCGGTGATGACCAGCTCGACGACCTTGGCGAAGCGCTCGGACTCGAAGGACTGGTGGCCCAGGCCGTCGTCCTTGAGGAACTTCATCAGGTTCAGCGAGGCGAGGTTGCACGAGGTGTTGTCCAGGTGCATGTACTCGCTGCACGGGTTCGAGCCGTTGATCCGGCCGGACTCCGGGCAGGTGTGCCAGGCGTTGATGGTGTCGTCGTACTGGATGCCCGGGTCGGCGCACGCCCAGGCGGCCTCGGCCATCTTGCGGAAGAGGGACTTGGCCTCGACCTCTTCGATGACGTCGCCGGTCATCCGGGCGCGCAGCCCGAACTTGCCGCCCGCCTCGACGGCCTTCATGAACTCGTCGTTCACCCGGACCGAGTTGTTGGCGTTCTGGTACTGGACGGACGTGATGTCGTCGCCGCCCAGGTCCATGTCGAAGCCCGCGTCGCGCAGGGCGCGGATCTTCTCCTCCTCCTTGACCTTGGTCTCGATGAAGTCCTCGATGTCGGGGTGGTCGACGTCGAGGATGACCATCTTGGCCGCGCGGCGGGTGGCGCCGCCCGACTTGATCGTTCCGGCGGACGCGTCGGCGCCGCGCATGAACGAGACCGGGCCGGAGGCGTTGCCGCCGGAGGAGAGGAGCTCCTTGGAGGAGCGGATACGGGAGAGGTTCAGGCCGGCGCCGGAGCCGCCCTTGAAGATCATGCCCTCTTCCTTGTACCAGTCGAGGATCGACTCCATGGAGTCGTCGACGGCCAGGATGAAGCAGGCGGAGACCTGCTGCGGCTGGGGCGTTCCGACGTTGAACCAGACCGGGGAGTTGAAGCTGAAGACCTGGTGCAGGAGGGCGTACGCCAGCTCGTGCTCGAAGATCTCCGCGTCCGCGGGAGAGGCGAAGTAGCTGTTGTCCTCGCCGGCCTTCCGGTACGTCTTCACGATCCGGTCGATCAGCTGCTTGAGGCCGGTCTCGCGCTGCGGCGTGCCGACGGCCCCGCGGAAATACTTGCTGGTGACGATGTTGACCGCGTTCACCGACCAGAAGTCGGGGAACTCGACGCCACGCTGCTCGAAGTTGATCGAGCCGTCGCGCCAATTGGTCATGACGACGTCACGGCGCTCCCACGCCACCTCGTCGTACGGGTGCACGCCGGGGTTGGTGTGGATGCGCTCGATACGCAGACCCTTGCTCGCCTTGGCGCCCTTGGTACGGGAACCTCGTGCCGGGCCGCTCGCCGTCTCTGTCATGCCGCCTCCCATATGTGGGCGAAAACGCCCTGAAGTGCCCAGATCTTCCCAGGCACAATGTGTGTCCGATGCTCCGGAAGCCGCAGTCGGCAGCCGGAAGCACATCTCATGTCGCCCTGCCGCCGGTCCGCAGTCGTTACGTCTGCGGGCACGGGCGTCCCGGGCGGGTACCGCTCAGTCGGCGGCAACGGCGGGCGCGGGGACCTCAGGGGTCTCTCCGCTCCCGCGGTCCTCTGCGGAAGGCCGCTGCGTACGCAGTTCCACGATGGCGGCCTCGAAGTCTTCCAGGGAATCGAACGCCCGGTAGACGGACGCGAAGCGCAGGTACGCGACGAGGTCGAGTTCCTGCAGCGGGCCGAGGATGGCCAGCCCCACGTCGTGGGTGGTCAGCTCGGCGCTACCGGTGGCGCGCACCGCCTCCTCGACCCGCTGGCCGAGCTTGGCGAGGGCGTCCTCCGTGACGGGTCGCCCCTGGCATGCCTTGCGGACGCCGGAGATGACCTTGGTGCGGCTGAAGGGTTCGGTCACGCCGCTGCGCTTGACCACCATCAGCGAGCAGGTCTCCACCGTGGTGAAACGGCGGGAACAGTCGGGGCACTGCCGGCGGCGACGGATCGACGTCCCGTCGTCGGTGGTGCGACTGTCGACGACCCTGCTGTCGGGGTGCCTGCAGAAGGGGCAGTGCATGGCTCCCAACCCTCCCTCACACGCACGACTGAATAGCCTCTTCAGGCCCTTGTCCGGGCCCTCGGAAGCAGTTCCCAGCATAGGCGATGACCACGGTGCGGTTGAACCGCGACCACAACTTCTGGGTGACTGGAGCAATCCAACCACTAGATCTAGGGTTGAGTCGCGTTTTCGGCCCCATCGCGTGTCGCGCGCCGGACCTCGCTCGGAGGCCGCCCGGGGGGAGCGTGGGCCAGGGAAGAGGGTACGGGAATCGCGGGGCCGCCGAGTCGCCGGGGCTCCGGCGCGCGGGTCCGGGTGAAAGACTCGGCCCGGCACCGCGACGGGCCTCCCCGCAGCGTTCGCGCGGCCTCTATTCTGTTGCTCATACACCTGTCGGTAGCAGTGCGGCACCCCTTTATTCGTTTTTCACTCGAACGTGTGTTTGGCGCAACCTTTCGAAAGCTACTACCGTTGTCCAGCTAGGGAGAACATTCGAGAGGGGCCGACGTGACCACCACCGCAGACAGTGCCACCATCACCGCCCGGGACCACCGCTCCCAGAGCCGACTTGAGCCGGTGCATGCCATGAATGACTCAGTCACGAACACGGACGGGCCCGAGCCAGCACGCCCGGGACGTTCCATGCCCGGCAGGCCCCCCGGCATCCGGGCGGACAGCTCGGGGCTCACGGACCGGCAACGGCGGGTCATCGAGGTCATCCGCGACTCCGTGCAGCGGCGGGGATACCCGCCCTCCATGCGGGAGATCGGTCAGGCGGTGGGCCTGTCCAGCACCTCGTCCGTCGCCCATCAGCTGATGGCGCTGGAGCGCAAGGGCTTCCTCCGCCGGGACCCGCACCGGCCTCGCGCCTACGAGGTGCGCGGATCGGACCAGCCCAGCACCCAGCCGACCGACACGACGGGTAAGCCCGCCGCGTCCTACGTACCGCTGGTGGGCCGGATCGCCGCAGGTGGACCGATCCTCGCGGAGGAGTCCGTCGAGGACGTCTTCCCGCTCCCCCGCCAGCTCGTCGGCGATGGTGAGCTGTTCGTCCTGAAGGTCGTCGGCGACTCGATGATCGAGGCCGCGATCTGTGACGGCGACTGGGTGACCGTCCGCCGCCAGCCCGTCGCGGAGAACGGGGACATCGTCGCCGCCATGCTCGACGGCGAGGCGACGGTCAAGCGATTCCGCCGGGAGGACGGTCACGTATGGCTGCTCCCTCACAACGCCGCGTACCAGCCGATCCCCGGCGACGAGGCCACCATCCTGGGCAAGGTGGTGGCGGTGCTGCGCCGGGTCTGAGGAACGCGTCGGTCACGGCTGCTCGCCCCGGGATCCCTGCCTAGGACGTCGATGATGACGTCGGTCCCGGGGCTTTGCCTTGCCCCGCCGCCCGGAGTCGGGCGGCGGGAGTCGGGCGGCGGGCGAGGCCCCGGCGGATCAGGCGCCGTCCGCCTTGGCCTGTGCGTCGATGGAGGCCAGTGAGCGGCGCGCCTGGTTCCGGTCGGTGGTGTACCAGAAGTCCGGCAGTGAGGCGCGCAGATAGCTTCCGTACCGTGCGTTCGCGAGCCTCGGGTCCAGCACGGCGACGACACCCTTGTCGCCCGTGGCGCGGACCAGCCGGCCCGCGCCCTGGGCCATCAGCAGAGCGGCGTGCGTCGCCGCCACCGCCATGAAGCCGTTGCCACCCGCCTCCTCGACCGCCTTCTGCCGTGCGCTCATCAGCGGATCGTCGGGCCGGGGAAACGGAATCCGGTCCATGACCACCAGCTGACAGCTCGCTCCGGGGACGTCCACGCCCTGCCAGAGCGACAGGGTGCCGAAGAGGCAGGTCTCCGGGTCGGCGGCGAAGTTCTTGATGAGCTCGCCGAGGGTCTCCTCGCCCTGGAGCAGGATCGGCCTGTCCATACGGCTCCGCAGCTCCTCGGCCGCCGCCTTGGCTCCCCGCATGGAGGAGAACAGCCCCAGCGTGCGGCCGCCGGCCGCCTCCACCAGCTCGGCGAGCTCGTCCAGCATGTCCGTACGCGATCCCTCGCGCCCCGGGGTGTTCAGATGCCGGGCGACATAGAGGATGCCCTGCTTCGGGTAGTCGAACGGGGAGCCGACGTCCAGCCCCTTCCACTGGGGGACGTCCTCGCCCGCCGTGCCCTCGGGGGCCAGCCCGAGGGACGCGCCCACCCCGTTGAAGTCGCCCCCGAGCTTGAGGGTGGCCGACGTCAGCACCACGGACCGCTCGGCGAAGAGCTTCTCGCGCAGCAGCCCGGAGACGGAGAGCGGGGCGACCCGGACGGAGGCTCCGAACCGGTCGTGCTGCTCGTACCAGACGACGTCGTACTCGGAGCCCTGGGTGATGCGCTCGGCGACGCCGTGGATCGACTCGACCGAGGCCAGGGCCTGTTTGCGGACGGCGTTCTCGTCCTCGACCGACTTGTCCCGGGTGGCGCCGATGGCGGAGATCACCGTGCGTGCCGCGTCGCGCAGCGCCATCAGGGCGTACCCGAGGTCCTCGGGCACCTCCTCCAGACGCCCCGGGGGCGCCAGCTCCATGACCCGTTCGAACCCCTCGGCGGCGGTCTGGAGGGAGTCGGCTGCCTTCTCGTTGACCAGCTTCGCCGCCCGGCGGACCGCGCGGTTGACCTGGGCGGGGGTGAGCTCGCCGGTGGCGACACCGGTGACCCGGGAGACCAGCTCATGGGCCTCGTCGACGATCAGCACCTCGTGCGACGGCAGCACCGGCGCGCCCTCGATGGCGTCGATCGCGAGCAGCGCGTGATTGGTGACGACCACGTCCGCGAGCTTCGCGCGCTCCCGGGCCGCCTCCGCGAAGCACTCCGCTCCGTACGCGCACTTCGTCGCGCCCAGGCACTCGCGCGAGGAGACCGAGATCTGCGCCCAGGCCCGGTCCGAGACGCCCGGGGTCAGATCGTCCCGGTCGCCCGTCTCCGTCTCGTCCGACCAGTCCCGCAGCCGCAGCAGGTCCTGGCCGAGCTTGCTGGACGGGGCCGCCGCCTCGAACTGGTCGAACAGCCCCTCCTCCTCGTCCTGCGGAACCCCTTCGTGGAGCCGGTGCAGGCACAGGTAGTTCGACCGGCCCTTGAGCATGGCGAACTGCGGGCGGCGGCGCAGCAGCGGATGCAGGGACTCGACCGTACGCGGCAGGTCCCGCTCCACCAGCTGCCGCTGGAGCGCGAGAGTGGCCGTGGCCACGACGACCCGCTCCCCGTGCGCCAGGGCCGGCACCAGATAGCCGAGCGACTTGCCCGTACCGGTGCCGGCCTGGACGAGCAGGTGGGATTGGTCGTCGACGGCCTCGGCGACGGCCTCGGCCATGGTGACCTGGCCGGGCCTTTCCGTACCGCCGACGGCGGTGACGGCGGCGTGCAGGAGCTCGGGGAGGGATGGCTTCGTCATAGCCCGACCACCCTACGGCGCACCACTGACAACGGCGATCACTCCCGGACGCGGGCGGAGGGGTGCAACGGGTTGGGGACCGTGCCGTGGATCGCCGCGTGCGGCCGGCTGGCACGGTCCCGGTAGCCGTCGACGAGCAGGCGGTTGCGGTTCAGGCAGAGGCGCTCGATCTCGGGGGTGAGCATGTCGAACAGCTCGAACCTCTCCTTCAGCTCCGGGAAACGGGCGTGGTGGCGGACTATCTCCGCCCGGACGAGTGACCAGAAAGCGTCCTCTGAGACGCCGAGCTGCTCCTCGCAGAGGGGGGACAGATAGCGGAAGACGCCCACGAAGAGGCCGGAGTGGATGAACTGGGTGAGGAACGACGGCTCCTCGGTGAGGAGGACCGCGCGCACCTCGTCGGGCATGGTGGTGTGCTCCGGCAGCGGGTGGGCACTGACGTTGACGTCGTCGACGAAGTCCTTGATGGCGAGCCGTACGGGCACGTCGTTCTCGTCGAACACGACGATGGCGTTCTCGCCGTGCGGGGAGAAGACGGTGCCGTAGCGGTAGAGGAAGTGCAGCAGGGGCGGCAGGAGCGCGGCGAAGAGCCGCTTCAGCCAGGCGTCCGGCGAGAGGCCGGAGCGCTCGACCAGCTCCGCGGTGAACGCGCGGCCCGCCGGATCCGTATGGAGGAGGGAGGCGAGCGTGCGGGCCTTCTCACCCGGGGCGAGGCGGGGCGGCAGGGGCTCCCGCCAGATCGCGCCGAGGATCTCCTTGTACTGGTAGGGCGCTTCGGGGAGGTGGTCGTACAGCGGGTGCTCAACGGCGACGGAGGCGACCTCGCCGAGGAGGACGACCCGGCAGGTGTCGCGCAGGAACGGGTCGTCCTCGCACAGCCCCTGGACCCACGCGGTGACCGCGGGGGCGGCGAGGGTCCGCTCGGTCGGCAGGCCGCGCCAGACCAGGGTGTTGAGGATGGAGAGCGGGAGCTTCACGGTGTGCCGCTCGGGCCGTTCCACGTTCGCGAACGTGCGGATGGACTGCTGCGGGAGGCGGGCGTCCCCGTCGGTGTGCAGGGCCACGATGTCGCCGTCGGCGATGGCCGGGGCGAAGAGCGGCACGATCCACTCGTCCCACTGCCAGGGGTGTACGGGGAGGTAGAGGTAGTCCCGCGGGTCGTGCCCCCGGGCCCGCAGCACCTCGGCGAAGGCGTCCCGGATGTCCTGGTCGAGCTCGCCGGCGTACAGCTGCTCGGGGGTGCCGAGGCGGCCCACGCCCCGGTACTGGGCGATGCGGTTGCTGACCGCGATCCACGGCAGCCGGAGCGGGCTGCGGGTCTCGGGGGTGAAGCGGGCGGCGTCGGCGGCGGAGAAGCCGAGCCGGCCCTTGCTCGCCACCAGCCAGGGGTGGCCGGTCTGGTGGCCCTCCAGCTCCGCGTAGTCCAGGGCGGCGAGCCGGTCCGCGGTGAGGGCGGTGTGGTCGAGCCGGGCGTCGGCGGACAGGGTCAGGGTCAGCTCGCGGATGAGGTGGCCCAGCGTCGTGCCGTCGAGTCCGAGGAGGCCCCGGGCCCGGGTGAGGAACGTCAGCGGGTCGCGGAACGGCCGGGTGCCGCCGGCCGAGCCGTTGGGCCGCGCCTCGGTGCCCGCGGCGACGGGTGTGCCGTTGGCGTGGGCGGCCGGCGGTCCCGTCGTGACGTCGATCGAGTCGGGGTCGACGCGCCAGCTGCCGTAGACGCCGCGCCGGGCGGCGAAGGCGAGCGCTCCCCCGTCGTCGAGGGTCAGTCGGTGGCGTCCGCCGGTCCCGGGCTCCGGGACCGGCTCGATGATCTTCTCGTAGGCGAACTCGCCGAGCATCTTGGCGAGGAGCCGTGCGGCGGCCCGGTCCCAGATCTGTCGGTTCAGCTCCGGGGGGCTGAACAGCTGCGGGGACTCGGCTGATTCACGGCTCGCGGGATATATCGGCACGGGGACTCCTCCGGATGGAACCTATGAGGTTCGAGCGGTGTGGAAAGTGCGGCGAGTAAGTCACAGCTGGGCTCGGTACGTTCGGTCGCGGATCATCAGCGCGGCGCGTTTGTCGGGGAGATCCACTTCGGCGGAGAAGCGGAAACCGGCGCTGAGGAACGCGGATACGGAGGGGGTGTTGCGCAGGTCGGGCTCGGCGACGACCCGACCGCACCGCGGAAGGTTGTCCAGGACGAGATCGGCGACGGCGCGGAGCAGGGTGGTGCCCACGCCCCGGCCGCGGTTGTTCACGCCCCCGATGAGGAGATGGACGCCGGTGTCGTGGGGGCGGGCGGGGTAGTGGCG
>NZ_JAAXYC010000181.1 GCF_018619185.1 Streptomyces sp. McG3
CCCTCAGCCGCCCCCGCCGCCATCTCCCCGAGGGCGGCAAGGACACGATCGGCCCCCAGGACATCGGCCGGCTGGACCCGGCTGCACCACTGCAACGGGACATGACCGTTGATCAGCGTCATGCCCTGACAGGGGGAGGCTCCGAAACGGCCGACCTCGGCAGTCGGTGGGCCGATGTGAGCGCCGAAGCCGGCCGCGCGGTGCCGCTGTTGCCCGGCGCCGGGAGCGTCGCGGGCACCCTCCCCTACGCGTTCGCCGTGCCCACGGTTCCCCCGGCGTGGGACCGGAGGGAACGCTGCGGCCCGGTGCCCACGTCGTCGGGGCCCGGGAGCTGTTCCGCCGGCTCGCCGCCTTCGGCGAACCGGGCCTCGTAGGCCTCCCGGCCGAGGAGGTCCGCGGTCCGGGCCGAGACGCGGTCGACGTCGTGCCGCTCCCCTGCGGGCAGGGGCAACCCGACCGCGTCCCTGGCCGCCGCCGCGGCCCCCAGGTGCCGGGCCGCCGCACCGGGCCGGCCCCTCAGCAGTTCCGCTCCGGCCAGGCCTTCCAGCGCCAGCGCGACCGACCGCGGGTCGCCGGTGGCGCGGGCCACTGTCAGGCCCTCCCGCTGCAGGCGCAGGGCCTCGTCCGCGTCGCCCCGCAGTTCGGCGATGAACCCCAGCTCGACCAGGATCAGCGGGGGCGTTCCCGGTTCGTACCCCACCCGCCGGTGCAGTTCGAGGACCTGGCGCAGGTGGGCCTCGGCCGTGTCGAGTTCACCGGCTCTGCGGGCCCCCAGCCCGAGCCCGGTCTCGGCGTACTGTTCCCCGAACGTGTCCGACTGCTCGGCCGCGAGGCGCCGCGCCCGCTCGTGCAGTTCCCGGGCCCCCGGCAGGTCCCCGGTGAGCAGCGCGAGCCGTCCGAGCCCCGAGAGCTGGAAGGCGACCTCCCGCCACAGGCCGAGGGCCTCCGCCATGCGCAGCCCTTCCCGGTACAGCCGCCCGGCGTACGCGTAGTCGCCGACGGCCTCCGCCAGGGTCTGGAGCGGAACCATGGCCTGGAGCTGCCCCCACTGGTCGCCCAGGTCCCGGAAGAGGGCGAGACTCCGCTCACCGTCGCGCCGCACGGCGCCGAAGTCCCCGCGCAGTTTCGCGTGGTAGGTGCGGCTGCCCAGGGCCGCGGCCGTGCCCCAGCTGTCGCCGAGCGACCGGAAGCCGTCCAGGGCGCGGGCGACCAGCCCCTCGCTCGGCGCCGTGTCCCCGATGCCGTAGAGGGTGGAGGCCAGGAACCACTCGGACCTGGCCCGTCCGGCGGGGTCGTCCACCGCCGCGTAGGGCCGGAGCGCGGCCTCGTACGCCGCCCGGGGATCGGTGCTGCCGTGGATCGTCAGCCGAAAGCCCCCCAGCCAGGCGGTGGCCCGGGCCACCGAGAGGGCGCGGGCCCCGGTCTCCTCGGGGACCGGGGGTCCGGCGTCTTCGGCCGTGGACAGGGCGAGGGCCAGGGACCGCTCGGCCTCGTGGTTGCGGCCGCGCAGGCGCCAGTACCAGGCCAGGGCGTTCACCAGCCGCAGCGCCCGGTCCGCGTCCCCCTCCTGTACGGCACTGTCGAGCGCCGCCCGCATGTTGGCGGTCTCGGCGTCCAGGCGGCGCAGCCACTGCCGCTGGCCGTGGCCCCGCAGATGCGGGTCGGCGCGCTCGGCGAGCTCCGTGCAGTACGTCCGGTGCCGCCGCCGCATCCCGTCGGACTCGCCGCTCTCCCCCAGGCGTTCGGTGCAGTAGGCCGCCACCGATTCGAGCAGCCGGTAGCGGGGGCCGTCGGTCCCCTCGGACATGACGACCAGCGAGCAGTCCACCAGCCGGGCCAGCAGGTCCATCACCGGAGCGCGGTCGGGTCCTTCGGTCCCGCAGACCGTCTCGGCCGCGTCCAGGGTCGCTCCGTCGCTGTGCACGGCCAGGCGCCGCAGCACCGTGCGTTCCTGCTCGTCGAGGAGGCCCCAGCTCCAGTCGATCACCGCCCGCAGGGTCCGCTGCCGTTCCGGAGCGCCGCGCGAGCCCGCCGCGAGCAGCGGGAACCGGTCGTCCAGGCGGGCCTCCAGCTCGGCCACGCCCAGGGACCGGACCCGGGTCGCGGCCATCTCCAGGGCCAGCGGGATACCGTCCAGGCGGCGGCAGATCGAGACGACCGCCTCCACATTGCTCCGGTCGAGGACGAAACGGGGAGCCGCCGCCGTGGCACGCGCCTCGAACAACCGCACCGCGCTGAACCGGCGTACGGCCGACGGGTCGAGGTCGGTCGCGGGGCCGGGGCGCCGCAACGGCGGTACCTCCTGGAGGTGTTCGCCGGTGATCCCCAACGGCTTCTGACTGGTCGCCAGGATCCTCAACCGCGGCGCGGCCTTGAGGAGTCGCTCGGCCAGCTCGGCGACGTCCTCGATCACATGCTCACAGTTGTCGAGGACCAGCAGCGCGGGTTCGTCGCCCAGCGCGTGCGCCAGCCGGTCCACCGGTGAGAGCGGCGCACCCCCGCCCGGGTTCGGGCCGAAGTCGTCGCGCAACCCGAGCACCGCACCGACCACCTCGTGGACCCCGGCGGGCGGGGCGGCCGCCCCCGCCCGCCCCGCTCGCCCCGGCGGCTCCCGGGGCGGGTCGAGCACGGCGAACTCGGCGAGACGCACCCCGCCCGGGAACCGGTCGACGACCTGTGAGGCCATCGCCAGGGCCAGCCGCGTCTTGCCGACACCGCCCGCCCCCGTGAGCGTCACCAGCCGGTTGGCGGCCAGCAGGGTGCGGAGTTCGTCCATCGCCCCGGACCGGCCGATGAGCTCGGTGAGGGCGGCGGGGATGTTCGTCGCCGGACGCACGGCACTGGTCGTCGGCGAGGGGGCAGCGGTCAGCCGGGGGTCCTGGTCGAGGATCGACCGGTGCAGCGCCGCCAGTCCGGGGCTGGGGTCCACCCCGAGGTTCTCCGCCAGCTGCTCGCGCAGCTCCGCGTAGCTGCTCAACGCCGCCCCCTGCCGGCCCGCGAGGTAGAGAGCCCGCACGTGCGCGGTGCGCAGCCGCTCGCGCAGCGGGCGCCGGGCGACCAGGTCGCCCAGCTCGTCGGCGACCAGCGCGTGTTCCCCCAACTCCAGCCGCGCTTCCGCCTGTTCCTCCAGAGCGGTCAGTCGCTGTTCCTCCAGCCGGTCCCGTGCGGCGCGGGCGAACTCCTCGTCGGCGAAGTCGGCGAACGCCGGCCCGCGCCACCCGGCCAGGGCGTCCGCGAGCAGCGCCGCCCGCTCGCGCGGGTCGCCGGTGGACCGGGCTCCGGCCGCCAGCCGGAGGAACCGGCCGGAATCCATCGCGTCCCCGTCCGCGAGCAGGCGATACCCCGGGGCGAGGGAGACCACGAGGTCACGCCCTCCGGGCTCGGCGTCCTCCAGCGCGCGGCGCAGCTGCCAGACCTTGGTCTGGAGCACCCCGGTCGGGTTGCCGGGAAGTTTGGAGCCCCACAGCTCGTGGATCAGCCGGTCGGCCGAGACCGGCCGCCCCTGCTCGACCAGGAGGAGGGCCAGCAACGCGCGGACCTTCAGCTCGGGTACGCGGACCGTCCGCCCGTCCGTCGTCCACACCGCCAGAGGACCGAGCACACCGAAACGCATGTGATCACGCTATCCCGGCGAGGGGGCGATCGACAGGCCCTCACGGTCCTGCCACCGGTCGAGACCGAACCGGGAGAAGTCCGGGAGCGGGCGGGCGCACAGTGGCGGCCGGAAGAAGCCGGCAGACCGAAGGGAACCCAGATGCCCGAGCGCAGGCTGCGCGTGGCCGTCATCATCGGCAGCGTCAGGTCCGGCAGGTTCGGCCCCGCTCCGGCCGACTGGATCGCCGCCGAGGCCGCCAAGCGCGACGACCTCGACGTGGATGTGATCGACCTGGCCAAGGCCTGGCTGCCCGACGTCCTTCCCGAGGCGGCCGAGTCCCCCGCCCCGCAGGCGGTGCGGGACCTCGCGCCGTGGCTGGCGGCGTCCGACGCGTTCGTGATCGTGACACCGGAGTACAACCACAGCTTCCCCGCCTCGCTGAAGAACGCCATCGACTGGTACGTCGACGAGTGGAAGGCCAAGCCGGTGGGCTTCGTCTCCTACGGCGGCATCGCGGGCGGTCTGCGGGCGGTGGCGCAGCTGCGCCAGATCTTCCCCGGACTGCACGCCGTCACGGTGCGCGATTCCGTCGCCTTCCCCGACTGCCGGGAGCAGTTCGACGACGGGGGCCTGCCGATGGACCCCGAGGGCGCTCTCGCCGCGGCCGCGTCGATGCTCGACCAGCTGACCTGGTGGGGACGCCTGCTCCGGGACGCCCGCGCCGAGGGCGCCTACCCCGGCTGAGCCGCCCGCAGAACCCGCACATCACGGAAACCACGGAAGGAACACCGCATGTCATCGAAGGCCGCCGCGCCCTCCGCGCCCAAGGCGGGCGCCCGGGAATGGACCGGGCTGGCCGTGCTGGCCCTGCCCACGCTGCTGATCTCGCTGGACCAGAGCGTCCTCTTCCTGGCCCTGCCGCACCTCGCCGAGGCCCTGGAGCCGACCGGGACCCAGACGCTGTGGATGATGGACATCTACGGCTTCATGATCGCCGGCTTCCTGATCACCATGGGCACGCTCGGCGACCGCGTGGGCCGCCGGAAGCTCCTGATGATCGGTGCCGCCTGCGTCGGTCTCACCTCCCTCCTCGCCGCCTACTCCACCAGCGCCGAGACGCTGATCGCCACCCGCGCGCTGCTCGGCATCTCCGCGGCGACGCTGATGCCGTCCACCCTCGCCCTGATCAGCAACATGTTCCACGACCCGCAGGAGCGCGGCCGGGCCATCGCGGTGTGGGCCAGCTGCTTCATGGCCGGCACCGCGCTGGGCCCCGTGGTCGGCGGTGCGCTCCTGGAGTACTTCTGGTGGGGCTCGGTCTTCCTGCTGGGCGTGCCGATCATGGTGATCCTGCTGATCCTGGCGCCGATCCTGCTGCCCGAGTACCGGGACCCCGGGGCGGGGAAGGTGGACCTGCCGAGCGTGGCCCTCTCGCTCGGCACGATCCTGCCGGTCATCTACGGGCTCAAGGAGCTCGCCAAGTACGGCTGGGACCCGCTGGCGGCCGGGGCGGTCCTGGCCGGTCTCGTGGTGGGCACCCTGTTCGTCTCGCGGCAGCGGAAGCTGGAAAGTCCGCTGCTCGACCTGCGCCTGTTCAGCAGCGCCTCGTTCAGCTTCGCACTGGTGGTCCTGCTGGTCTCGATGGTCGCCATGGGTGGGTTCTACCTGTTCATCACCGGCTACTTCCAGATGGTCGAGGGACTGTCCCCGATGGAGGCGGGGCTGTGGATGGTGCCCTCCGCCGTCGCCTCCATCATCTCCGCGCAGATCGCCCCGACCCTGCTGAAGCGGCTGCCGCTCGGGCTCGTCATCGGCATGGGCCTCGGCATCGGCGCGGTCGGCTACGTACTGATCGCCTTCGTCGACCCGATCGGCGGACTGCCGCTGCTGGTGGCCGGTTTCATCGTCGTGTTCTTCGGCAGCGGCCCCGCCGGGGCGCTCGGCACCAACCTGGTGGTCGGTTCCGCCCCGCCGGAGAGGGGCGGATCCGCCGCGGCGCTCTCCTCGATCAGCGGTGACCTGGGCGTCGCCCTGGGCATCGCGGCCCTGGGCTCCTTGGGTAGCGCCGTCTACCGCAGCCAGGTCCAGGTGCCCGAGGGACTGCCCGAGGGAGCCGCCCGGGCCACGGGGGACAGTCTGGAGAGCACCATCGTCGCGGCCGGCCGGCTCTCCCCGGAACTGGGCGAGCAGGCGCTGGCCGCCGCCCGTGACGCGTACACCAGTGGGCTGAACATCGTCGCCATCGTCTGTGCTCTGGTCGCCGCCACCACCGCGGTCATCGCGATGACCGCCCTGCGTGGCGTGGGCGTACCCGAGGCCGGCCCCGCGCAGGATGCCCCCGAGCACGTCCGGCCGCCCGTGGCTCCGTAGGGGGCACGGGCGGCCGGCCGTGTGCAGCGTTGTGTTCAGGGGGAGGGGGTGTGACGGCTCGGTGTGCGGCAGCGCGTCAGTGGAAGACGACCGAACGCACCTTCAGCCGCTCCGAGGCCCCGCCGGTGTGCGGGCGGAGGGGGAAGGAAGCACCCTCGCAGCCGACGTCCGTGAAGACCTCCGCCCAGGCGTCCGTGCGGTTCTTCGGGGAGTGCCCGGGCTCGGGGTTCTCCAGGCCGACGCCCGGGAGGTTGACGCACTCGCCGCTGGGCGGGCTGTTCAGGAAGCCGGTCGCGTCATACCCCTCGACGGTCACGTAGTCGTAGCGGAACTGCCCCTCGGCGGCCGAGGCGGAGGAGGGGACGGCGGCGAGCAGCAGAGCGGCGCCGAGAACGGCGGCTGAGGTGGAGCGGAAGCGCATGGGTGAAATCCTTCTGGTGACGGTGGTGTTGGCGTGGCCCTCTTCCCGGCGGGCAGGGCCGGTCGCGGGTGGGGCCACGCGGGGAGACGTGTTTCCGCAGGCGCGCCGGCGCACGGGTCACCGGGCGACAGCGCGGTGACACTGCGTGCATATGGTGACACACAAAGCGACCGATCATGATCCAGAGCCGGGTGGAGGGTTCGGCGAGCAGCGGCACGACAGGTGCGGCGACGCCCGCCGGAGAACCGCGCCTGGCCCGCCCGGCGTCCTCCCCGGGAACATCACGTATCCGTGCGGAACGGAAACGCGGAGGAAGGCCGTCCCATGCACCCACCGCACGACCAGCCTGCGCCGCCGAAGAGCGGGAGCCCTCAACCCGGCCTCGCCGCAGCGACGTTCGCCGTCCCGCGGCGCCGCCGGGGCGCCCTGGCGGGTACGACGGCGCGCGTCGTCGGCCTGTCCGGGCTGACCGGGTTGCTGGTGGACACGGGCCGGCGCGGCCCGCGTCCTGGCCCTCGCGCCGGCGTCGGCCGCTCCCGCCGCCGGGGTGTTCCGGCTGGTGGCACAGGTCGCCCTGCCGCTGCGGCCCCTCGTCCGTAACCTCGTCGAACAGGCCACCGGCAACTTCTTCGCCGCGTACTACGCCGGCATCCTCGCCCCCGTCATCGTCGGGCTCCTGGTCGCGGCGGCCGTCACTCTCCCCGTCACGTGCACGGCCTTCGCGGTCCTCCACGACCGGCTGCGGGCGCCCCGCGCCTCGCCACGGAGCCCCGGGGACACGGCCGCCCGCCCGACCGCGTCCGACCCACGGCCATCACGCCCTACGGCACGTTGAACCGGACGAGCGCCCTGGCGACCGGTGTGGCGCTGCGCCGCGCGTACGTCAGCCGCTCGCGCACCTCACGCGGGGTCCGTGGACGGAATCCGGGCCCGCCGCAGCAGCTCTTGTGGAACCCAACGCCCGCGTTCAACAGCACGGCGAGGGCCCGCCAGGCCGCGACGTCCCGTCTCCTCGGCGCCGCGAACGCCGATCCCGCGTGGATCATCGGCGCCGCACAACGCGGACAGTTCCGCTGCCTTGCCCGGTCGTGGGGCTGCTTGAAGGAGACCCGGCAGGGGAGGCAGACGTACGAGGTTTTCCCATGGCTCACCGGCTCAGCCTAGGGAGCACACCGGGAGACGGACATCGACTTTCCCGGACCCGGCGCCGGACCCGCGCCCCGTCCAGGGCCGGGCGGCCCGGGTGGAGGCGATACTGGTCGCAGCGGTCGCCCCGCCGCCGAACCGGCTCCTGGCCGTGGCGGCCGGTGGGTCCGCCTTGCCGATGCCTCTGAGGGGAGCCGTTCATGACCACGGCGAAAGACCTGTTCATCATCGCCATGGATCCGGTACCGGAGCACACCGTGGGGCAGGGCGACCTGTCGCTCGCCCTCGCGGGGGCCGAACTGCTCGATCTCATCGGTGCGGGAACCGTCACCGTGGACGGCGACCTCATCGTGCCGGGCGGGTCGTCGACGCCGGACGACCGGCTTCTCGGCGAGGCCGCCGCGCTGATCACCCGGCAACCGCCCCACGAGCGGATCGAGGACTGGCTGTGGCGCCGCGGCCGGGACCTCTCGGCCACGTACCAGGACGCTCTGGAGAAGGACGGCGAGCTCACACAGAAGAGGAGCGGGCGACTGCCCTTCGGCCCCCGGCGCGTGGAACTGGTCGACACCCCCGGCCGCCGGCGGGCCATCGGCCGCCTGGAGGAGGGGGAACCCGTCCTGGCCGCCCTCGCATCGGCCGTGGGCATCGACGGCGGACGGTCCGGCGAGGACGAGCCCGGCCTCGACGACGAGACGGTGACGACCGTGGTCGCCACCGTCAACGAAGCGGTGATGGAGCTGGAGGCCGTACGCCAGCGGCGGACCATCGAGAACACGGCCTTCGCCAACGTCTGGCGCGGGCCGTGAGCCGGGCCACCGGCCGAGGCACCCGGCGGGGTTGACCCTGACACGGTGACAAGCTCTTGACTGCTTGCCGAGGAGGTGGTCTCGATGACGGTCACGGGACACGGCACGGACACGGTACGAGCGCTGCGGGGGCTGGAGGACGACCGTGCGTCGGTGCGGCTGCGCGCCGCTCTGGCGGTCGGCTCGACGCCGGACCCGCGCTTCGTCGGCACGCTCGTCGAGCGGTGCGCGGTCGAGCCCGAGTTCTTCGTACGCGACATGCTGACCTGGGCGCTCACCCGTCACCCGGTGTCCGTCACCCTCCCCCCGCTGCTCCGCGAACTCCGCTCCGAGCGGACCCGGGCGCGGAGCCAGGCGCTGCACACGCTGTCCAAGATCGGGGACCGGCGGGCGTGGCCGGCGATCACCCGGGCGCTCCTGACCGACGCCGACGACGAGGTGGCGCGGAGTGCCTGGCGGGCGGCGGTGGTGCTCGTACCGGACGGGGAGGAGGCCGCGTTGGCGGTACTGCTGGCGACGCAGCTCGGGCGCGGCGGGCGGGAGACCCGGCTGAGTCTCAGCCAGGCACTGGTCGCCCTGGGGGACGCGATGGCGCCGGCTCTGGCCGCCGCGACAAGGAACCCCGACCCGCTCGTCCACGCGCACGCGCTCGCCACCCAACGGCTGCTGCGCGACCCGGACGCCGGATTCACGCTCGCCGTGGAGGAGGCGAAGCGCGTCGTGGCCCTCGGCGACCAGGGCCCCTCCGGTGACGCCCATGACGCCGATGACGCAGGTGACTCCCCCGGCTCCGATGGCTCCGGTCACTCCGGTCACTCCGATGAGGAAGGTCCCTAGGGCGTGTTGATCGGTGAAGTCGCGCGGCGGTCCGGAGTCAGTGCCCGCATGCTCCGGCACTACGAGTCGCTCGGTCTGGTGCGGCCCTCGGGCCGCACCGGCTCCGGATACCGGGAGTACTCCGGGGAGGACATCCAGCGGATCTTCCATGTCGAGAGCCTGCGGGCGGTGGGGCTGTCGCTCCGCGAGATCGGGCGCGCCCTCGACGATCCCGGCTTCACACCCTCGGCACTCGTCGACGACCTGATCCGCCGGACACGCGAACGCATCGCGGTGGAGACCGAGTTGCTCACCCGGTTGCACCGGGTCCACGCCACGGATCCGGCCGGCTGGGAGGACGTCCTCCAGGTCGTCACGCTCCTGGGGGCGTTGGGGTCCAAGAGCGCCGACGCCCGCCAGCGCGCCGCCCTCGCCGCGGTCGACGAGGTTCCGGTGGAGGCCCTGGTCGAGGCGGCCCTCGGCGAGCGCGACCCGCACGTGGCCGGAGCCCTTCGATGGGCCCTCGCGCGATCGGGCGGCGGCGGCCCGGCGCTGTTGGCGGAGGGGCTCGGCTCACCGGAGGCCGCGGTGCGGGAGCGCGCCGTACGGTCCCTCGCCGAGATGCCCGGCGGTGAGGCCACCGCACTGCTGCGGGACGCCCTGGCGAGCCCCGATGCCGTGGTCCGCGGCTACGCCGCCCTGGCCCTCGGGACGCGCGGCGAGGCCGATGCGGTCCCGGCCCTCGTCGACCTGGTCGTGGCGGGGACGAACGACACCGATGCGGCCGACGCGCTGAGCCTGCTGGCCGGCGACGACATGGCGGCGGACCGGATCGCGGCCGTGCTCGTCGACCGCCTCTCCCGCGACACCACCGGCGCGTCGGCGCGCGGGCGGCTGACCCAGGCACTGGCGGGTGTCCCGGGGGCGGCTTCCTCACGTGCCCTCCGGGAGCTGCTGGACGACGAGGACCGTGCCGTCGCGCTGACCGCGGCGTACCTCCTTCAGCTGCGCGACGTGGGGTGACGGACCTCGACCGGGACGTCGCCCACGGGAACCGGTGCGGCGTGTGGCGTGGTGTCGTCGTGGGGCGGGGAGCCGGTCGGCGGCCGGTCCAGGAGCAGCGGGACCGCCAGGACGGGCAGCAGCCAGACGAACACGATGAGGCGGTGGCCGAGCAGTTGGTCGAGGTTCGGGTGGCCCGCCTGGTTGAGGAGCCCTGCCGCCCCTGCCGCCAGGGCGACGGGCAGCACCACGGAGCGCCGTCTCAGCAGCGCCCAGGCCGAGAGCGCGAGCAGGACGGGGAGGACCGGGTAGCCGGCCTGGCGCCGGAGCCACGCCGACCAGAAGACCCGCTCCTGGACGAAGAACTCGGGCCAGGGGTCGGGCCGGTCGGGGCGCTGGTAGTGGTGGGTCAGCAGGTCCTGCGCGCTGTCCTCGCCCATGGGCCAGGACAGGAGATGCGCCCCGGCGTAGACGATCGCCGCCAGCGCACCGCACAGTCCGGCAGCCCGGAGCACGGGGGCGAGCGCCCGCCGCTTCAGCCGGAGCCACCCGGCCCAGGCCAGGAAGACGCCCGCGAGAGCGGCCGCCAGCAGCAGGGCCTGCGAGTAGCGGACCAGGAACATCAGGGCGAGGCCGCCCCCGACGAGCACCGCGCCCGTACGGGGCCGGTCCCTCAGCAGCAGGACGCAGCCGAGGACGACCGCCGTGCCGAGCGCCAGGGAGAGCCCGTCGCTCAGGGGGTTCATGGCGACGGTGCCGGTGGGCAGGGCGAGGTACAGAGCCTGCCCGGCCAGCCCGGCACGCCGGGAAGCCCCCGCGGCCCGGAGGGTGAGCAGGACGCAGACGCTTCCGGCCAGCGCGACGACGAGCCCGGCGAGCCAGAGGCCCCAGGTGGCTCCGAAGGCGGCCACGAAGGGGACCAGGAACAGCGGATAGCCCGGCCTGGCCTCGAAGATGGCCATGAAGCGCTGGTTGGCGAACGGTGCGGTCATCCCCGACGTGTTGCCGTGGTCCGACCAGTACGCGACCGAGTCGTTCAGCCGGCGCACGCACCTCTCCTCCGACTCTCCCGCGGTCTTCCTGCTGGTCCAGGGGATGAACTCCAGAGCGTGCTGCCCGCTGGCACAGGAGTAGCCGATGGCCAGCCGGCCCGCCTCCTGGCGGTCGGCGCCGCTGAGGCTCAGGGCGTAGGAGAGGTAGTTCTTCGTGTCGGGCGAGGCGCGTCCGGTGACCGCTGTCAGCTGGAACCCGGCGAAGGCCACGGCGATGAGCAGCATCCCGACGAGGCCGGGGCGCCGGCTTCCGCGGGTGCTCGGCAACGGGCCGCGCGCGGCCGGCGACCACCGGCGGATGTTCGGCATCGGTCTGCGGATGTTCGGCATCGGACGGACGCTCCCCTGCATACGGCGGTTGCTCCATCAACGAGACAACCGGCGTGTGGTGGCGTTCGCGGGGCGAATCCGGGATGCGACGGACGCGGGCCGGCGCCTCGGTGCGCTACCGGCCCCGCGGCTTTCCGCGCTTGCCGCCCTGGCCGCCGGTCCGGCCGCCCGACTGGGGCTTCCTGCCCGCCGCGGACCTGTTCCGGGCGCCGCCCGAACCGCCGCCCGCGCCACCTGCCCCGGCCCGCTTGGCCTTGTCCTTCGCTTTGTCCTTCGCTTTGTCCTTCGCCGGACGCGGCGGGGTGGCCGCGCGGCCACGGGTGCTGTTGACGGTGCGCCCCCGGACGATCCCGATGAACTCCTCCACCAGGTCGGGGGTGACCTCCGCATCGGGCCAGGACAGGGCGACGCGTGACTCGGGGGCTTCCGGGACCGGACGGTAGGTGAGGTCCTTGCGGTGGTGGAGGCGGGCCAGGGACTGCGGGACGAGGAGGACGCCCACGCCCGCCGCCACCAGTTCGATCGCGTCCGCCGTGGTCGCCGGGCGCTCGACGGCGGGGAGGCCGGGCAGGGTCTCCCAGGCGAGGAGGTCGTCCAGCGGGTGCAGCACGATCTCGTCGGACAGCTCGGCGAGCGACACCTCCTCCGCGGCGGTCGCGACGTGGTCCTTGGGGATCACGACGACGGTCGTCTCGGTGTAGAGGGGGATCGCGCTCAGGACGTCCCGGTCGACCGGGAGCCGTACGAGACCGGCGTCGGCCCCGCCGTCCGCCAGCAGTTCCGGTGCCTCGGCCGCGGTGGCCTGGACGAGTTCCAGAGAGGTGTGGGGCAGCCGCTCGTGCCAGACCCTCACCCACTTGGTGGGCGTCACGCCGGGAACGTACGCGAGCCTGAAGGATGAGGGGATGTCCGAGCCTGTCACGGAACCAGGCTACCGGCAGGTGGTCGGAGGTATGTCCCATGGTCGATACCCTGGACCCATGACGTCGCACAAGACCGCCCAGACCATGAAGCCCGCCACGGCGGCGAAGAAGCTGGGTGTGTACCTCCAGGCCACCCCCGCCGAGTTCCAGGAGGGTGCCGTCTCCCGCACCGAGCTCAACGCCCTCCAGACCGACCCGCCCGCCTGGCTGGTGGAGCTGCGCCGCACCGGCCCGCACCCCCGCCCGGTCGTCGCCGCGAAGCTCGGCATCTCCATCGCGGGGCTCGCCCGCGGCGGGGTCACCGAGGCGCTCACCACGGAGCAGGTCGACGCGCTGAGGGACGAGATGCCCGAGTGGCTCCAGAAGGAGCGCGCCACGCAGGCCGAGGTGCGCAAGGAGACCGCCCGGATCAAGGAGCGCAACGCCGAGCGGGCCGCGCAGTCCGGCCACCAGTAGTCGGGCCACCGGCGGCCGAACGCGCCCGGTGTCAGGGCCGACGGCCCCGTCCCCGGGGGAACTGGCCCAGGTTCACCGCACGGTGGATCGTCTCGGCCAGTTCCCGCGCGTCCTCGGTGAACGTGTCCACCCGGATCTTCCGCGCGTCGCGCAGTTCGATGGCGAAGCCGAAGCCCGTCCCCCGGGCCTCGGCCAGCGGGCGTCCGTCCTCGGCCGAGGCGGAGCCGATCCGCTCGATGTCCGCCCAGGGGATCAGCGTGGCGTTTCCCGCGACCCGGTGGGTCAGCCCCCGCTCGTGGACGTCGAAGCACTGCTCCCGGGTGCGGCGGGCCTGGATCAGGCGCCATACCCCCAGGCCCAGCCCGACCAGCCCCACCCCGAGCAGCAGGCCCGCCAGTTCGGGTGCACCGTCGGTGGTGCCGATGGAGGCGATGGTCACGGGCACTCCCAGGGCGGTGCCGACGGCGCCGACGGCCAGCAGGATCCCGGCCAGGCGCAGGCGTCTGCCGCCGTCCGTGCGGTGCTCCCGGACGAATCCGCCCAGTTCTCGTGCGGCATCGGTGCGTCGCATCGCGTCTCCCCCGTTGTGGACACGTCAGATTCTGCCCGAGTCCGGGAGCGGGTGTCAGGGAAACCCGGCGGCCGCACGCCACGGGCCCGCGGCCGGGTCCGCCCCGCCGACGCGTACGTCGGTGGAACGGCCCTGCCACGGGCCCGTCGGGCTACCGGACCGGTCAGAGAACGCCGGACTTGTCGATGGTGACCTTGGCGCGGGTCTTGCCGCTGGAGGAGCCGAGCGCCTCGATCTTGCGCACCAGGGCCATGCTGTCGTCGTCGGCGACCTCGCCGAAGACCACGTGCTTGCCGTCCAGCCACGGGGTGAGGACCGTGGTGATGAAGAACTGCGAACCGTTGGTGTTCTTGCCGGCGTTGGCCATCGAGAGCAGGCCCACACGGTCGTGCTTGAGCGTGAAGTTCTCGTCGGCGAACTTCTCGCCGTAGATGCTCTTGCCGCCGGTGCCGTCACCGCGGGTGAAGTCGCCGCCCTGGAGCATGAAGTCCGTGATGACGCGGTGGAAGGACGAGCCGGCGTAGCCGAAGCCCTTCTCGCCGGTGGCGAGCGCGCGGAAGTTCTCCGCCGTCTTGGGGACGACGTCGTCGAACAGGTTGAACGTGATACGCCCTGCGGGCGCGTCGTCGATGGTGATGTCGAAGTAGACCTTGGTTGTCATGGTGACATCCTCACATTCCTGGCAACCGCAGGTGAAACCCGGGTTGGGTCGGCACGTCGGACGCCCTGTTCCGCTCACCTCCCGGTGGTCTCCCCGTGGGCCGCGTAGACGGCGTTCACCGGGGCCGTCTTGCGCGGGTCGTCGGCGAGCCGGGAGCCCATCCGGTTCATGACGTACCCGAGGGCGATTCCGGCATCCGGGTCGGCCAGACCGCAGGAGCCGCCCGCGCCGTCGTGGCCGAGCGCCCGCGGGTCGGGGCCGTAGGAGCGGTTCGCACCGCTCAGCCAGAGGCCGAGGGCGATCTCCGTCTCGTGTACGAAGCCGTCGCCGAGGACGAGGTCACGGCAGGGGCCCTGCCCTTCCCCCACGCGGGCCGCGGCCTTGTCCGAGAGGATCCGGCGGCCGTCGAGGCTGCCGCGTCCGGCCAGGATCCCGTAGAGCGCGGCGACCGCGCGGGCGGTGCCGTGACCGTTGGCCGCCGGGATCTCCGCCGCCCGCCAGGCGGGCGTGTTCGCGGCGGCCCGGCCGGTGGGCGGGTTGAGCAGGGAGGCGACGGCCACCGGTGTCATCCGTTCCAGGAGCGCGGCCTGGGCGGCCCGGTCGGGACGTTCCTGGACGAGTTCGGCGAGCCGGTGGACCTGGTCCTCCGGGAGGCCGAAGGTGAAGTCGATGCCCAGCGGTCCGGTGATCTCCTGCCGGAGGAACGCCCCGGGCAGCAGCCCGGTGATCCGGCGGACCACCTCGCCGACGAGGAATCCGTAACTGATCGCGTGGTAGCCGGAGCGGGTTCCCGGCTCCCACCAGGGGGTGGTGGCGGCGAGCCGGGCGCAGGCCGTCTCCCAGTCGTGCAGCTCCTCCAGGGTGAGCGGGGTGTCGGGCCCGGCCACTCCGGAGCGGTGCGAGAGGAGGTGGCGTACGAGGACGGATTCCTTGCCGTTCGCGGCGAACTCGGGCCAGTAGGCGGCGACCGGGGCGTCCAGGTCGAGCAGGCCCCGGTCGGCCAGGACATGGGCGCAGAGCGCGGTCGGGCCCTTGCCGGTGGACCAGACGTTGACCAGGGTGTCCCGTTCCCAGGGGCGGGTGCGGGCCGCGTCGGCCCAGCCGCCCCAGAGGTCCACCACCGGCTTGCCGTCGACCAGGACGGTCACCGCCGCGCCCAGTTCACCGCGCTCGGTGAAGTTCTCCGCGAAGGCGTCCCGGACTCCGGTGAACCGGTCGTCGCAGTGGCCGTGGAGCTGCGGCACGAGGCCTCCCTCGTCGCGGGCGCGGGTCCGGCGGCACAACCGGATGCCCCCGCAACGTACCGACTGGTCGGACCGGAGGGAAGGGGCGGCGCTCCAGAGCCCTGACCCTCCCTGCGCTCCCCCGACCCCGCCCCGGTC